>NZ_REHO01000012.1:0-142346 GCF_003692935.1 Lactobacillus sp. ESL0260 | reverse complement strand
AAGCTCACAAGGAAAAAAGTACGGTGGCAAGAGCAAGAAGGAAACACCTGTAACCATGCCGAACACAGCAGTTAAGCTTCTTCACGCCGAGAGTAGTTGGTGGGAGACTGCCTGCGAGGGTAGGACGCTGCCGTGCTTTTTAGTATTCCGGCTTAGCTCAGTTGGTAGAGCGCTTGACTGTTAATCAAGATGTCGTCAGTTCGAGTCTGACAGCCGGAGTTAATTTGGAGTGTTGTCCGAGTGGCTTAAGGAGCATGATTGGAAATCATGTATATGGGTTAATCCTGTATCGAGAGTTCAAATCTCTCACACTCCGCTAAATAAATAATAAAAGCTGTTAAATCAATGTTTAACAGCTTTTATTTTATAAAAAGTTCGAAAAAAGTTCGAAGTTAATTTTGAAAGTCAAGCCACTTTCAGAACTTATTGTACGAATAAATTAAATGAATATTTTTATATTGCTTAATTTATTTTCCATTGCTTCTTATCTTTTTCAGAAAGCAAAAATGTATGAAATATTAAAAGATATACAGTCTACTTAAAGGAACTAAATAAATGTTCCTTTCAAATAAACGACATACATTTTCTGGCATAGGCTGGAAGATTTCATTCTAGAAGAATAAAAAGTTGTTCCATCTACAGAAGAATTGTATAAAATGTTGATTAAGTTCAAACATCATGCATTTTTTAAAACAAAAAGAATGGTAAGATTATTTGTTATATATTTTTTCGGCAAGAAATAAAATTAAAATGAAATTGAGGGCTTAAGGGGGAGTAGCAAAATAATGATCAAAATTAAGAGTTTGGCTCAATTTAGAGAGCTAATTGAAACAGGATATGAAGTAGAATTAATTAAATAATCGATGTTGGTTATTGGAGCCAGACCAGAACGGGCTTGTTTTATAGAAAGACGCGCGTTAGGCAGTGGTAAATATATTAAGAAGTTCAAAAATACTGATGAAGTACTGAACTTTAAAACTAATGGCAAAAAATTATCAGAAATATATCCTAAAATGGTCAATGTTCAATGGTGATTATTAATTTTATAGCAAAAAAGCTAATAAAAAAGGATACGGTTGTAAATGAAAATATTGCATTTTTGGAATAAACTGTATAAAAATCGCTATCGCAAATTCAACTAATTATTTTATGGAAAGGCTCTTTTTAGGAGCTTATTTCATATAGATCTATTCAGAAATTTTATCATTTAGCGGATTTTAAAAAGACGAAATTTGCAATATGAAGTTTAATATTCTAGCTTTTTTTGACAGATGTCAAAAAAATAGAACTAAATTTATTTAAAATCAATATGGAGGTTAAAAATGGATCTACACAAAAGACTTTACCTGAAATAATTGCCAATTTTCGCGCAAGAAATGTTACATTTACACTTAAAGATGGGAGTAAACAAACTATTTTTGTTGAAGAAATCGAGAATGAAGATGATGACCAGCCCGAACTTATTTTTATGGCTGGAGGTGATAATCTTCAAGACATATGGATTTCAGATGTAGTAAGTGCAGAGCCGGAGTTGTATAAATATATAGCATTCGATTAGGATGAAATAAAAATATCTTGAGTAAGTCGTATTTATTTAATAGTGAGCTACTGGGGACTATACCTTTTTCAGGATAAAAGTGAAATCGTACTTTAATAATAAAAATTAAATTATAGATAGTTTCTATTAAATTCAAGCTTAATAAATGTTTGTAAAAGATGGTTTAATAGGTATTAAAATTATAATTATCAGCCTAATCAAACAAAAATTTTAAAAAAGTGTAGACATAAAAAGAAACTTATGCTAAATTATTAGAAGTGGTCGAGAGACAACAACAAAATGGAGGATTAGCTCAGCTGGGAGAGCATCTGCCTTACAAGCAGGAGGTCACAGGTTCGAGCCCTGTATCCTCCATAAATGATACATATTTATAATGAAGAACGTCGTTAAGATGTTCTTTTTTGTTTTCAAAATTTATATTTTAATTTTTGAAATTTATTTTCAAAAATGATCTTAAATTTGTTCCAATCTGGTACTTTGCTCCAAAAGTCCGGATATCATTGTATAAGAAAGCGATTACAAGATATAATGACGGTGTCGATTGAGTAATTGATCTTAACGGCCGAAAGGAAAATTATGATATTAGACGAAATGCTTAAAAGTAGTAGACTGACCGGACAAGAACGGGAAGTTCTGGATTTCATTAATAATAATCCACAAAGAGTACTTGGAATGACAGTTCATGAGGTTGCAAAAGCAAGCTTTTCGAGTCCATCAACAGTAATTAGGCTTTGCCAAAAAGCAGGTGTAAGTGGTTTTACTGAGTTTAAATATAAATTAGCAACTGAGTTGCCCACGATTATTGAATTAGATGATGATCTAAAGAGCAACGGCTTTAATGGCAATGAGGCTTCAAGAGAAGTTTTAGATAGAATAGAAATCGTTCATCGAAACTCTCTAAAATATACCAAAAACATTTTTAATACAGAATTGCTTAATAGAGTAGCTAGTTTACTTGAAATGGCTGATAGAATTGAAATTTATGGAGATGGACTAAATTATCCGTTAGCTCAATTATTTTGTTTAAATTTTCAAGAAGTCGGTGTTGAAGCAGAGGCATATGATTCTTTGAATTTGATGCATGCGAAAGTATATCGAAATAGAAAAGTCAGCCCCCTAGCCTTTATTTTGACTCATACTGGGAACAATGAACATATGTATGGTATTGCTAAAAAGCTGAAGGCTGAGGACTATAAAATTGTTGTTGTCTGCGATTCTGTTAAGCGCTCAATTTGTCGATTATGTGATGAAACAATGGTTATTAAGACTACTAAAAACACGTTGGAACTTAGTAATATTGTGTACATTTCATCGATTCAATACCTATTTGACGTGTTGATGTCATTGAAAATGCTCAATAATTACTCTGAAGTAAGTGAGACTTCAGATGAAGTTGAGAAAATTAAGGAAAAACAAAATTGATTAATAAAGATTTTTTATGGGGTGGTGCAGTAGCCGCTAACCAATATGAAGGAGCTTGGGACGCAGGAGGTAAAGGAATTAGTGTCACTGATGTTATGACTAAGGGTGACGTAAATACACCTAGGAAAATAACAGCAGGAGTTTTACCAAATGAAGAATATCCCAATCATTTTGGCATTGATTTTTATCATCATTACAAAGAAGAAATAAAACTTTTTGCAGAAATGGGATTTAAATGTTTCAGACTAAGTATTGCCTGGTCAAGAATTTTCCCACATGGTGATGAAGAGAAGCCAAATGAAGAAGGATTAGCATTTTACGACAATGTTTTTGATGAATGTTTGAAATATGGCATTCAACCTGTTGTTACGCTATCGCATTTTGAAATGCCATATTATTTGGCTGACCATTATGGTGGTTGGCGTGATCGAAGGGTAATTGATTTCTTCTTACGATACGCAAAGGTTTGCTTTGAACGCTATCACGAAAAGGTAAAATACTGGATGACTTTCAATGAAATTAATAATTTGATTGATACTGATAATCCGTTCAATGCATGGACCGGTGCTGGCGTTTTATACAAGGAAGATGAAAATCAAGAGCAGACAATGTATCAAATAAGTCATTATCAGTTTCTAGCAAGTTCACTGGCCGTTCAAGAAGCTAAGAAAATTGATTCGAAACTTCAAATAGGCTGTATGCTTCATTTAGGCCCCCTATATCCTGCAAGTTGTAAGCCACTTGATCAAATTGCAAGTCTTAAAGCAATGGATAGGCGCTTCTTCTTTAGTGATGTTCAAATTAGGGGGATTTATCCTTCATATACAAAAAAACTGTGGGAACGTAAAAATATTAAATTAGATATCACGCAAGAAGACTTAACTAATTTGAAAAACGGGACTGTCGATTTTTTGGGATTTAGTTATTATAAGTCAACTATTGCAGAATATAATGTTCAGGCTAATTTTTTGGAAAAGTCTAATCCTTATGTTTCAAAAAGTGACTGGGGATGGGCCATTGATCCGGTCGGACTGCGATATATTTTAAATGTTGCTTATGAGCGATATCAGAAACCATTGTTTATCGTCGAAAATGGTTTTGGTGCTTATGACAAATTAGAAAATGGCTTTGTTAATGATGATTACCGAATAAATTATCTTCAGAGCCATGTTGTTCAAATGTTAAAAGCTATTGAACTTGATGGCGTTGATGTAATTGGTTATACCCCATGGGCAGCAATCGATATTATCAGTGCTTCAACCGGTGAGATAGAAAAGCGCTACGGCTTTATTTATGTCAATTTAGATGAAGTTAAGCAAGGTGCTGCAGGTGTCTACCGTAAACAATCATTTGAATGGTACAAAAATATTATAAAAACTAATGGTGAGTGTCTAAAAGATCAAGTGAGGGTAGAGAAATGAAAAAGTTCATTAACGATAAATTAGTACCAATGGTTATGAAATTTACCAATACTAAGATTATTAGCGCACTAAAAGATGGAATGATGTTTGTATTACCATTTCTAATTGTTGGCTCGCTGTTCATGCTCTTAGCAAACATACCAATACCAGCAGTCGCAAATGCGATTACTAAGAGTGGTTGGGCTGATGTTTTTAACCAAATATACCAATCTTCATTTTCATTGATGGCAATTTTTGCCGTAGTAGGTATTGCATATACTTATATTAAAAATGAAAAAGTTGATTCACCTTTTTCAGGTAGTTTAGCTGCACTCGGTGCGTTCATTATGCTATTGCCATCTGAAATTAAGCCTAAAGGTGGAGAACTTATTACAAATGTTATTTCAAAAAATTGGACTGCGGGTCAAGGGATGATCTGTGCGATCATCGTCGGTTTACTAAGTGGTTTTATTTATAGTTACTGTGTTAAAAAAGATTGGCGAATCAAACTACCTGCTGGAGTTCCACCAGCTGTAGCAAATTCTTTTATGGCATTGATTCCAACTGCAGCAGTTTTAGTTGTTGCCGGAGCAATTTGTGCAATCTTCAAATTTGTAGCTCAAACTAGTTTTGCGGAAATAATTTACTCAGCAATTCAAACGCCACTTCAAGGAATCACTGATTCTCTTGGTGGAGTGGTAATTATGACAATCGTAATGTCATTACTATGGTGGTGTGGTGTTCACGGTGGAGCAATTTGTGGAGCTATTCTGACACCAATTTTGCAGTCTAACATGTCTGATAACCAATCAATTTTGGATGCAGGGAAAAAACTAACAGTCGCTAATGGTGGACACATTTTTACCCAACAGTTTTGGGATAATTATCTGTGTATGACAGGTGCGGGAATTGTAATGGGCCTTGTCATCTACATGACATTTTTCTCAAAGTCATCTGCTCTAAAAGAACTTGGGAAACTGTCGCTAGTTCCAAACATTTTTAATATTAATGAGCCAGTTATTTTCGGCGTTCCGATTGTAATGAACTTATACTTATTAGTTCCATTTGTGGTTTTTCCAACTTGTGTTGGAATCATTAGTTACTTACTGATGCAATGGGGAATTTTGCCACTGTTTTCTGGCGTGATGGTTCCGTGGACAACGCCACCAATTATTTCAGGATTTTTAATTGGAGGATGGCGAACAGCTTTATGGCAATTTGTTATTATCATTCTCTCAATGATTGTGTACTGGCCATTCATTAAAAAATATGATCAATTTTTGGTAAAGCAGCAAAACGCAACGAAATAAATAAAGAGGATTAGTATCTTGAAGTACTAATCCTTTTTTGGTAAAATAACAAACGTTGCTGGTCAAAGCAGCTAGTATTGCCTGTAATCAATGCGTTTATTGAGTTAAAGCTATTCTTGTTGCTCTAATAGGCTTTAGCAGGAGTTTTCAAACAAATTTACTTTTTTTGATTTTTTTACTTGCAAATCATTTTTTATCTAGTATACTATTGAATGTACTTTGATTCAGAACCTGACCCGTTGGTCAAGTGGTTAAGACATCGCCCTTTCACGGCGGTAACATGGGTTCAAATCCCGTACGGGTCACTTTGGAGGATTAGCTCAGCTGGGAGAGCATCTGCCTTACAAGCAGGAGGTCACAGGTTCGAGCCCTGTATCCTCCATCGTTCTATGGCTACCGAACATGCGGTAGCCTTTTTTATTATCAATATAATATATAAAAATATAGAACGAAGAGTAAAAAAATCGGTTCAAGTCCTGAGAGGATCCTTTAATGGAGATGCCTTGTAACCGAATAGCTATTGTCTATAGGGGGACTATTATGGAAAAACGTTTATTTACTTCAGAATCAGTTTCTGAAGGTCATCCGGATAAAGTTGCTGATCAGATTTCAGATGCAATTTTGGATGCTATTATTGCCAAGGATCCGCAAGCTCATGTTGCTTGTGAGACTATTGTCAACACTGGAATTGTCTATGTTTTTGGAGAAATTTCCACAACTGCATATGTTGACATTCAAAGCATTGTTCGCAAGACTGTTTTGAGAATTGGTTATGATAAACCTGAGCTTGGTTTTGATGGCAATAATTGCGCCGTTTTAATTGATATTGATGAACAATCACCGGATATAGCTCAAGGTGTAGACCATTCACTTGAAACACGTGAAAATCAATCTGATAATGATCAGCTAGATCAAATTGGTGCAGGTGATCAAGGCTTGATGTTCGGCTTTGCAATCAACGAAACGCCTGAATTAATGCCTTTACCAATTTCACTGGCTCACCGCTTAATGCGGCAAGTTACAAAACTCCGTAAAGATGGCACTTTAACATGGCTTAGGCCTGATGCTAAGGCCCAGGTAACGGTTGAATATGATGAAAAGCAGAAGCCTAAGCGGGTTGATACTGTGGTTATTTCTACTCAAACCGATGATAAAGTTTCTAACCAGGAAATTCGTCAGGCTATGACTGATCTGGTGATAAAAAAAGTAATACCTGAGAAGTACCTGGACGAAAAGACCAAGTTTTTGATTAATCCGTCGGGTCGCTTTGTTATTGGTGGACCGAAAGGTGATTCAGGTTTGACTGGCCGCAAAATTATTGTTGATACTTACGGCGGCTATGCTCGTCACGGTGGCGGTGCATTTTCAGGCAAAGATCCAACAAAAGTTGATCGTAGTGCCAGCTATGCGGCAAGATATGTAGCTAAAAATATAGTTGCTGCAGGCCTAGCTGAGCGTTGTGAAGTTCAATTGGCTTATGCAATTGGTGTCGCTCATCCTGTTTCAGTTATGATCGATACGGCAGGAACGGGAAAAGTTAGCGATGACTTATTGACCAAGGCTGTCCGTAAAGTTTTTGATTTACGTCCAGCCGGTATTATAAAAATGCTGAATCTTAGACGACCGATTTACGAGCAAACGGCAGCTTATGGTCATTTTGGCCGGACAGATATAGATTTACCATGGGAAAAGACCGATAAAGTTCAAGAATTGTTAGACTTTGTTAACGAAAATAAGTAATTTTTTTCATAAGTAAGGGAGTTGTAATTTTGAAGAAAACAAATGTACGAGTAGTAATGATTGCGATTTTTATGACCACATTTATGACTGCTATTGAAGGTACGATCGTTTCTACTGCAATGCCGACAATTGTTTCTGATCTAAATGGGTTGGAAATTATGAATTGGGTTGTTTCAATATTTTTGTTTATGACCGCTGTATCAACTCCTTTATATGGCAAATTAGCAGACAGTATTGGACGTAAACCAATTTTTTTGTTTGGAATAGCGTTATTTGTTATTGGGTCTGCACTTTGCGGCCAAGCTCAAAATATGGTTGAATTGATTTTATTCCGTGTTATTCAAGGATTGGGTTCCGGAGCAGTTCAGCCAGTAGCTATGACAATCATTGCTGATTTATATAGTATTGAAAAAAGAACGAAGATGTTAGGCCTCAATTCAGGCTTTTGGGGCGTTGCTTCAGTCATTGCCCCATTACTGGGTGGCTTTATTGTGCAAAACCTTTCGTGGCACTGGGTTTTTTATATTAATGTACCAATAGGGATCATTGCACTACTACTAATTATCTTTTTCCTAAAGGAACCCAAAAATAAGAAAAAATCAAAGCTTGATATTAAGGGAACATTTTGGTTAGTAGTTTTACTTTTGACTTTGATGTTCACATTACAAGATCTTGGAACAATCAAGCCACTGATTTTAGCCGCTCTGGTCGCTTTAATTGTTGTCAGTGCTGTTATCTTCTATCATGAAGAAAAACGCGCAGAAGACCCAATAATGCCACTCTCAATGCTAAAGGGCAGAGAGTTCCTAGCTGTAAATATGATTACGCTGTTAGTCGCCGGCGTAGTTATTGGCTTCGAATTTTATATTCCAACTTGGATGCAGGGCATTAATGGTACATCTGCTACAATCGCCGGTTTTGCGGTGACCCCAAGCTCTGTAATGTGGGTTGTAGGATCATTTTTAATTGGCGGTATGTTAAGCCGTTGGGGTGTTAAGAAAACTTTCTTTGGCTTATTAGCAGTGTTGTTAGTGGCAGATTGTATGTTGCTGATTGTGCCGATACACACGCCTTTTTGGGTATTCTGTGTGATTGCTACCTTAAATGGTTTTTCCTTTGGGGGAGTTTTAACTGCTTCACAGGTGCGCTCACAAGTTTTAGTTTCTAAAGAAAATATCGGTGTAGCCACTTCTTTTAACACCTTGATGAGATATTTAGGTCAAACCATGATGGTTTCAATTTTTGGTATTACCTTTAATACAATTGTGGCAAACCAACTTGCTAAACGTCCCAACTTGACACAAGGTATGATGAATAAAATTGTTTCGTCAGCTAAGGCGCAAGAACTGGCTGCAAACTTAGTACCTCAATTAAGACAAGTGTTGTTTAGTGCTTTAAAGGGTGTTTACTGCGTTTCACTTGCTGCAATTATTATCTCTGTTATTTTTAACTGTATTTATCAAAAAACAGATAGTAATAATTAATAATACAAAATTTAAATAATACCGCTGGAAGAATTGTCCAGCGGTTTTTTGCTTAAAAATATCTTCCGCAGTAGAAATATCTTTTCTTAAAAATTATAATTAATACTATTAAAAATAAAATTTAACGGGAGCAGTAAAAATGGTAAGGGAAATTACAAATTGGCGTTCCTTAGGTGGAAATGTTGGCGCTGACGGAAGAAAGGTCAAAGATGGACTTTTATTTAGGTGTGGTCAGCTATATAATCTAACCGCCTACCAAAAAGAACAGGTTCAGAATAAATATCAAATTAGGAGAGTTTTTGATTTTAGGGGTGAGGAAGAAAGAAAACAATATCCGGATTACTTGTGGTCAGGATTAGATTATGTTGTAATTGATGTTTTAAAAGACGCTCAAGTTAATCAGGCAAGTGTAGATGAAATTATTTCTGCTAACAATCAAGCTGAAGAGGATATGCTTACCACCTATGAAGAATTAGCACTCCAAAATTCAGCACAAAAAGGCTATCACCAGTTTTTGCTGACACTAATAAATGATCCGGTGCCAACTGCCTTTCACTGTTTTGCTGGTAAAGATCGTACGGGTGTGGCAGCGGCTTTGATTTTGAAAAGCCTGGGAGTGAGTGATGAGCAAATTTTTGTTGATTACTTAAAAACAATTAAGGCTAGAAAACAAGAAAACCAAGCAATTTTGGACTACTTAAGAGACCAATTAACCAGTTCCCAATTACAAGATGTAGCTGTAGCTTTAACTGTGCAAAAATCCTATTTAGAAAGATATTTTAAGGCTATTAAGCAAAATTATGGTGATTTTGACAACTATTTGATTAGAGGTTTGGATCTGCCGCTTGATTTTAAAACTAAAATGAGACAAATTTATTTAGAGTAAAAAATAAAAGAGCCCGGGAAAAATATTTCTCCCAGACTCCTTTATTTTTAATTTATTTGACTATTTTTACCTAATTTCTTCATCTGCCTTGAAAGCCATGGCCATGAAAAATTAAGGATTGTGAGCATGACAATTGAGACTATCAGAACTCTAAAGCCAAAAGCAAAATGCAGCTGCGGGTTGTTAAATTTGGTAGCTAAGTTTCCAGTTGCCACCTGAGTTGAAAGCAGGTAAGTCATTGGTATGTATTGCACAACTGCGGTTTTAGTCATTCCCCCAACACCAGAGGTTGATTGTAAAATAAATGGTAAAATTGCACCACCTAACAGTATGAATAGTGCTAAGAAAAGACAACTTAATTGATTACGGGTAATTTGAGCTAAAAGCTGTACCAAAAGCACGATGAAGATGCACGCCAAGATAGATAAAGCAAGCGCAGGCTTTAACCAAACAGAAAGTGGTTGATAAGTATTTTTGAGCATTCCTGGCAAAATAACTCCTTGAATTGGATAAGAGAGTGCGCCACTACCAAAAAGCAAACTGCAAAGCCCCCAGATTAAAACGCTGCTGAAAAGAGTTAGTGAAAAAGCAATTAGTAATCCAAAAATGATATCTAGAGTTACACTGTGCTTGTTTGGTAACAATACGGCACGATTTAAATGATCAACATACTTTGATGCGAAAATATTACTTAAAATAAAACAAAGCATGATGACGATCATTGCAGGCAAAAATCCTTCTGAAAGTTTAAATAGGAATAACCAACCCTGTTTAGGATGCTGCTCATTTTGTTCTGGTAAATTTGCTTTTTTTAGAGCATGCAAACGGGCATTTTTCTGCTTAATTTCTTGTCTGAGATCAGCCCCACCAATTTTGACTTGCGCTGCTTGCCTGTTATTTTGACGAATCATCAGTTCATATGCATGATCCCAATTTTCATTATCTAGGTCTTTTAATATCTGCCGCTCATTTCTATTTTGATTTTTAACCGGGGGCAAATTAGCTTGGGCTTGTTTCTGCTGGCTTAAATCTTGACTTATTTGGTAACGGATTGTAGTTTGATCACCTTTTAAAGCATTATAGCCTAGAATAAACCCTGCACATATTAGCACTATACTTAAAATTAGCCATGTCAAAGTATTTTTAAATACTTTTTTAAATTGTAATTCGAAATAGGCCATAGCTCTATCCTCGAACTAATTGGTGGTGCTTTAATGTCAAAGTATCATCAACAGTTCCTGCTACTTCATCTTGATAATGAGAAGCCATAATAATAAGCTTATTCTGCTTTGCTAAATTGGCTAATTCCTGATAAAGAGTTTGCCGGCTGTCACTGTCCAGACCATTGTTAATTTCATCCATTAGTAAGTACTGGGCATCGCTTAACTCATAAAGGGCAACCACCAATTTTTGCTTCATCCCCAATGAATATTTTCTAATTGCAGTTTTGATATAATTATTCATTCCCCAGCGGTTTATGATATCTTGTAGATCCAGGTTTGAATGCCACTCGTTTTTAACAAATTGCATATAATCGAACCCCGAAAGATTTTTGTCAAACCAGTCAGAAGTTTCGAGGTAAAAAACCTGGCTTTTGACGTTAGCAAAAGGCTTGCCGTCAAACAAGACTTGGCCCGAACTTGGCGCCAGTAAGCTAACCATAGTTCTGAGGACGCTGGTTTTACCAGTGCCATTAAGTGCATGAAGCATGTATATTTTGCCATTTTGAAAGTTAAAATTGGCATTTTTGAGTATGGGTTCACGTAATGTAAGGGTTAAATCTCTAATTTCAATCATTTTGTTTTCCTCCCTTTCTGGGCTTTTCGTGCTGTGAGGTAGTTTAAAAATAACAGGAGAATAATTCCTAGGGCTAAAACTAGCATGCCATTCGTAAAATTAACTTGCGGATAAGTAACTAATTTGGTTTCATCAGCAAAGACATAGGCATTACTGATGCCAAACATACCATCGACTGGTTGTAAGGAGAAAAAATAGCTCATGGGGATGAATTGGGCAAAATTTCTCGCTGCTACTACATATTGTGGAAGAACCATAGCGCCAACTAATATTAGAACGGAAATGAATAATGCCAGCAAGCGATTTTTAAATACTTGTACGAAAAGCAAAACCGCATTTGCAATGAACATAAAGCTAAATAATTCTAAAATTAAAGTAGGGCAAAACAACTGATACATTGGAATGAAGATATTCCGTTTAGCTACTGCGTCTATGCCCATCATCGGATATTTAAAGTTACCAGTACCAAAAAATATACTTGGAATAATAAAAAGCAATAGAAATGCTGCTAAGAAATAACCGAATCCAATTAATGAACTAGTGCCAAATTCAATCAGCAAATGATTTTTTTGCGGCAAAAGATTTGCTAGACGCATTCGTTCATAAAAACCGGACGAATATAACTTGATCAAAATAAAAATTACGGCTAAAACTGCTAAAGGTGGCAAGACTTCCTGCATCATTTCTAATATAAAAAATCCGCCCTTAACAGAATAGTGCTCATTTTCTTCTGGTAAGTTATTTCGTTTCAGATACTGTAATTTTTGAATATTACTTTCAATTGCCAGTATATTATCTTTACTGGCATTATTACGTTTTGCATCAGCAAGATTGTATTTTTCTTGCTTTATTATGATTTGATAAGCCTTGTGCCACTTATTTGTTTGAATTGCTTTAATTAAGGTCTTAAATTCTTTCATAGAAGACTTATTTTCTGCCAGATCCAATTCAATTTTGCGGCGGGTTGTTTTGGTCAAATTAGCTTTTTGTAACTGTTTTTGATAATATCTGACATTTTTCTCTTCCAGAGCTATATTTTCTTTAGCTTCTATTATGCGCGGATTAATATAGCGAGAATTGTAGTTTTTTATCCAAAAATAAAAACATCCGAGTAAAATGGCTAAAAGGCTAATCCAGGTAAATTTACTTTTGAGCACCTGTTTGATTTGTAACTTAAAATATGGCATTTTTCTCACCTCTTTATATAAAAATTAAAAAGATAGTTTAGACGTTTTAAGATAATATTGATAAAGTTAACTTGTTTTTATTCCTTTTTGTGCTTTTTCGGCGACAAAGTAATTTAGAAGCAAAAGAATTAATATTCCTACTAGTAAAACAATTACACCGTTAGTAAAATTTACTTGCGGATAAGTTACCAATTTCGTTTCATCTGCGATGACATAGGAATTACTGATACCAAACATGCCATTCACTGGTTGTAAAGCAAAGAAGTAGCTCATCGGAATGAACTGAGCAAAACTCCGTTCAGCTACTATGTATTGTGGGATAACCATACCTCCAACCAATACCAGTACAGAAAAAAGTAACGCAATAATAGGATTCTTAAAAAACTGAACGAAAAATAACACCATGCCTGAGATAAAGATAAAACTTAACAATTCTAACATTAAAATTGGCAACAAGAGTTGATGCATTGGAATAAAAATATATTCTTTAGTCACAGGATTCATGCCCGCAATTGGATAGTTAAAATTGCCAGTTCCGGCAAAAAGACTAGGTATCAAAAAAATCAACAAGAAGGTAACGAGAAAATAACAGAAACCCATTAAAGAACCAGTAGAAAATTCGCTTAATACCAATCTATTTTGCGGTAATAAGTTGCCTAACCTCATACGGTCAAAGTAATCACTTGCAAATATTTTTACCAGAACAAAAATAACGGCTAGGACTACAAGTATAGGTAAGAATTGTTCCATAACAAAAATAAGAAAAAAACCGCCTTTTACTGGATTAATAGTCTGTTCTTTTGGTAAATGTTGTTTGGCTAATGTTTGCAGTTCCAATAAATCACGTTTACTTATAGCAACGGCTTCACTATTCGAGCCATTTTTCTTAGCATCAGCAAGCCAAAATTTGGCTTCTTTAATCATGATCGGATAGGCTTTTTGCCAATCTTTGGACTGGAGGGCCTTAATGAGTTTTTGTTTTTCAGCTATATCTGATTGGGAACTCTTTAGACTTTTTCTTATTTGCTTCTTATTGTCCTCATCTAATTTTTTCTGTTTGAGTTCTTTTTTAAAATATATGACGTTTTTCTTTTGAATAGCTACATTAGCTTTTGCAGTAATAAGTTCCATACTGACAGACTTGCTAGCATAATAATTCTTTGTCCAAAAAGAGAGGCAACCTACTAGAATAGCTATCAGACTAATCCAGGTAAATTTACTTTTGAGCATTTGCTTAACTTTTAACTTCATGTACGGCATTTTTCGTCACCTCTTAATCTAGGTTTAAAAAAACTGCTAGATTAAAATTATTGATCTAGCAGTTTTTATGACTTCAATATTAAAATTAATGTCACGGCACTAACACGGTACCTTTTAAGTGTCAACATTTAATTACTTGATGATATAATATTATTTCCTTTTTTGCAATCAAAAATTCATATAATATTTATTATCCAAAGGGTAAATTTAATTAATAAAATTGAAAAATTAATAAGTAGTTAAACTTTTGTTTTAAAAATTACTAGCTGACTTTAAAGTGAAAATGAGTTAAATTTGTATATATAATTTGAATTTTTGTTAAGGAGAAAATATGAAACGTGACGATTATATCAAAGCACTAAATCTTGAACCTCACCAAGAAGGTGGCTGGTTCAGGCAAGTTTATGCGAGTGATAAGCAGTTTTATGATGAAGATAGTAAAGCAGAACGGTTTTATTATACGTCCATCTATTTTTTGCTTGATGACACAAGTTGTTCTCACTTTCACCGTTTGAATCATGATGAAATGTGGTATTACCATGACGGTGAAGCGATTACTATTCACTGTATTACTCCAGAAGGTAAATATTCAGCCGTTAAATTGGGTAAAAATGTTTCTGCTGGTGAAAGAATGCAATTCAGAGTTCCGAAGAATACCATTTTTGCTTCGGAAGTTGTAAAACCAGATAGTTTTTGTTTAGTAAGCTGTGTAGTTTCGCCAGGATTTGATTATCACGACTTTGAACTGCTTAAAAAGGGAGATTTACTCAAACAATATCCTGCCTACAAAAAAGTCATTGAGCGGTTAGCGCTGGATTAGAATGATTTTGATACTAAAAAAAGGATTCAAAACTTTAAATCAGTTTGAATCCTTTTACTTAGTATAAATTGCTTTGTGCTCTTTGACTTTCTAAATAATAATGGTAAAGAAAGGAGTATCCAATTAAGAGAAATGCGATTCCCTCTAGAAAACCCCCAATTACGTCAGATGGATAATGGACATGAATGAAAATTCTGGTGTAACCAATTAATATTGGAAAACAAGCCCAAACAAGACATAATACTGTTTTAGCAGCTTTATTTTTGATTAATAAAATTGTTAGAACAATTAAAATTCCAAATAAAGTAGCACTGCCAACAGAGTGACCTGAGGGAAAACTGTAACCATGAGCTGCAACAAGATGTTCAGTAAGTGGTCTTTGCCTTGCAATTGCATGCTTGATGATCCAATTATAGCCATTAGCACCTATCATGGTTCCTGCAGTAAAAACAGCACATGCAAATCTTTTGCTAAGTGCTAAAACAATCACCAAAATTATAGTTTCAATTGTGATTACATTTGTATTTCCTAAATTAGTAAAAGTTGTCGCAAACTTGATTATAATAGGATTATTGTTGCAGATAATATTAATCATTGATTGGTCAAAATTGTGAATAAATTGATTTTCAGAAGCAACTAAAATTGCCCAGATAGCGTACAAAATCAAAAATATGGTCGCAGGTATTATCGTGTCTCTCTTTGTTTGTATCGTTTTGTTCAAAAATTTTCTCCCCTTGTTTTTTTTTGCATTTGTGGTAAATTATAATCATTATTGGTCAAAAAATAAAGATCAGGAACTAGTAGCAGTTTTATTTTTCTATAGAGAAAAGTCGGTTGGTGCAAGACTAGAAAAAAGATTGTGAACTGAGCCTGGAACAATTCTAACGTTTGCTATCCGCGTTAAGGGGCAAGAAGTGTCACGCTTTTAGCGTGGAACTTAGGTGGTACCGCGATTATTCGTCCTATGAAAGAATTTCATAGGACTTTTTTTATGAGGTAAAAATATGTACAATCACAAAGTTGTTGAAAAAAAATGGCAGGATTACTGGGAAAAAAATCAAACTTTTAAAACAGGTAACGATCCCAAAAAGAAGAATTTTTATGTTTTAGATATGTTTCCTTTTCCATCTGGTAAGGGACTTCACGTAGGACACCCCGAAGGGTACACAGCAACAGATATCATTGCAAGGATGAAACGTAGCCAAGGCTATAATGTACTGCACCCAATGGGCTGGGATGCTTTTGGCCTTCCGACTGAACAGTATGCTCTTCAGACTGGGCAAGACCCGGCAGTTGTTACTACTGAAAATATTGCCAATTTCAAACGGCAGCTTAATACTCTAGGATTCTCATACGACTGGAACAGGGAAGTAGCAACTTGCGATCCTAAATACTACAAGTGGACGCAATGGACATTTGAACAAATGTATAAAAATGGTTTGGCCTATGAAGCGGAAGCACCGGTTAACTGGTCACCTGATTTAGGTACAGTTGTTGCTAACGAAGATATTGTTGATGGTAAGACTGAACGCGGTGGTTATCCTATATATCGGCGCAACATGAAGCAATGGATGCTGAGAATAACTAAATATGCAGATCGTCTTCTTGCCGGTTTGGATAATCTTGACTGGCCAGAAAATATTAAAGAAATGCAACGTAACTGGATTGGGCGGTCAGTAGGTGCCCAAATTACTTTTAAGGTTAAAAATTCTAATGAAACATTTGATGTCTTTAGTACCCGACCAGATACTTTATTTGGCGCAACCTATGCTGTTTTAGCTCCTGAAAATAAATTAGTCCAAAAAATTATGACCGCTGGTCAAAAAGATGAAGTTAACGCTTATATTAAGCAAATTGAATCTAAGTCCGACCTTGAAAGAACAGATTTAAATAAAACCAAAACTGGAGTCTTTACTGGCGCTTACGCCATTAACCCCGTAAACAACAAAGAAATTCCAATTTGGATTGCTGATTATGTTCTTGCTAGCTATGGGACTGGTGCCGTAATGGCTGTACCGGCCCATGATACGCGTGATTATGAGTTCGCTCGGAAATTCAATTTGCCTATTAAACCAGTTATTAAGGGCGGAGATGTTGCACAAGAAGCATATACTGGTGACGGCCCACACATAGATTCAGAGTTTTTAAATGGGCTCAATAATGCTGAAGCAAAGGATAAAATCGTTGGGTGGCTTACTGAACACCACGCTGGAGAAAAAAAGGTTAATTACAAGTTACGTGACTGGGAATTTAGTCGTCAGCGTTATTGGGGTGAACCAATTCCAGTAATTCACTGGGAAGATGGAGAAACTACATTGGTTCCAGAAGATGAATTACCGCTCGTTTTACCTCATGCTACTGACATTAAGCCGTCAGGTACACCTGAAAGTCCATTGGTAAACTTGAAGGACTGGGTAAATGTAGTTGACAAAAACGGTCGTAAAGGTAAAAGAGAAACTAATACCATGCCTAATTGGGCCGGTTCATCATGGTATTTCTTACGCTTTGTTGATCCACATAATGACAATAAGCTGGCTGATTACGAAATGCTAAAGAAGTGGATGCCAGTTGACCTTTATATTGGTGGCGCAGAACATGCTGTCCGGCACCTGCTTTATGCCAGATTCTGGAATATGGTATTGTATGACTTAGGTGTTGTTCCTAATGAAGAACCATTCCAAAGACTATTCAATCAAGGATTAATTCTGAAAGATCATGATAAAATGTCCAAATCAAAAGGCAATGTAGTTAATCCTGATGATGTCATTGATGAGTATGGTGCAGACAGTCTTAGAATGTATGAAATGTTCATGGGCCCACTAGATGCATCTATTGACTGGGATGATAATGGTCCTGCTTCAACCAAAAAGTTCTTAGACAGAGTTTGGCGTCTGTTTGTTAATGATTTGGATCTTAAAGCCATACCACAAGAAAATATTGTGGCTGAAAACGATGGCACTTTAGATAAAATTTATAACGAAACTGTTAAAAAAGTAACTGAAGATTTTGATGACTTACATTTCAATACTGCAATTTCTCAATTAATGGTCTTTGTTAATGCTGCGCAAAAAGCAAAAACGATTCCAAGAAAATATGCGGAAGGTTTCATTACGCTTTTAGCCCCAATCGCTCCGCACATGATGGAAGAAATCTGGCAAATCTTTGGTCATGAGCAATCCGTAACTTTTGCCAAATGGCCAACCTATGATTCAGCCAAACTGGTTGAATCAACAGTCGAAATCATGGTGCAAGTAAATGGCAAGCTGCGTGGCAATTTTAAGGCGGCTGTTGACATGGATAAAGATCAAGCTCAAAAACAAGCATTGGCATTGCCTCACGTCCAGAAATTTTTAGAAGGCAAAGATATTAAAAAAGTCATCGTCGTACCAAATAAGATTGTCAATATTGTAGCTAAATAAAGTTAATTTTTCCTAAAGTGCAAAGTATATTTGTTGTTAATTGCTCATTTTCATTCACAATAATATAGTTAGTAGACTAGATTTAGGGAACTTTAATGAAAGAAAATAATTTATCTGAACAAAATACACAAAATACCTTCATTAAAGGCAGTGCGTGGATGACTTTCGGCTCTATTACCTCACGTATTTTGGGTGCTCTCTATATTATTCCATGGTTTTATTGGATGTCGCCCTATGGTAATATTGCCAATGCCTTAACTGCCAGAAGTTATAACATTTATAGTATTTTTATTTTAATATCCACTGCGGGCATTCCAGGTGCTGTTGCTAAACAGGTGGCTAAGTATAATGCGCTTAATGAGTACGGAGTTGGACGTAAGCTTTTTCATCGCGGCTTAATATTAATGGTATTTTTAGGAATTATTTCTGCTGCAGTGATGTATTTTGCTTCACCTTTTTTAGCTTCTAATGGTTCACAAATTGATCCAAGACAAGTAAGGGTAATGAGAAGCCTGTCTTACGCCATCTTAATTATTCCTGTATTAAGTATTATGAGGGGTTATTTTCAAGGCTACGAAGACATGATGCCGTCAGCAATGTCCCAGTTTGTAGAACAATTAGCACGAGTAATTTGGATGCTGTTAACTGCTTATATTATTATGCAAGTACAGCATGGTAATTTTGTTGATGCGGTGGTGCAATCAAATTTGGCTGCTGCGATTGGAGCAGTTTTTGGCATAGCTATTTTAACGTGGTTTTTGCTGTCTAGACGTAATAAACTTAACGAGTTAGTTGAAAATTCCAATAATGAAATACAGGTTTCAACTTCTGCTCTTTTTGCTGAAATTATTGCCCAGGCAATTCCTTTTATAATTATTGATGCAGGTATTCAGCTTTTTTATCTGGTAGACCAATATAGCTTTCACCCAATTATCTCCAGTTTGGTTAGCGCAACTAATAATACAATTGAAACTTGGTATGCGTTATTTGCGCTTAATGCCAATAAGTTGATAATGATCATTGTGTCTTTAGCAAGTGCTATGGCTGTGACGACAATTCCTCTGTTGTCTGCAGCTCACACTAAGCATGATTTTCGTGCAATTTCTGACCAAATTGGTAATACTTTAGACTTATTTCTATTTGTCATGATTCCCGCTTCCTTTGGCATGGCTGCGATTTCTACACCAATCTACACCATCTTTTACGGATATGACAAACTAGGATCAAATGTACTATACCTTTCTTCCTTTACAGCTATTAGTTTGGGCTTATTTACGGTATTAATGGCTATTTTACAGGGCCTATCGGAAAATGGACTTGCAATTAAATATTTAGTATTAGGTTTAATCATTAAGATTTTAATGCAATACCCCATGATTTATGTCTTTAAAATATTTGGCCCATTGATTGCCACTAATTTAGGAATGCTTGTCATTATCTTTATGGCGATAGAACACCTTAAGATTAATTACAATTTCAATCAGGATCGTACAAGACGACGTTTTATTGGCATTACTGCATTTTCAGTTGTCATGTTTTTGCTGGTTTTGGCAGTAGAAAAAGGACTGGAGTTGTTCTTAAGTCCTGCAAGCAGTTTACAGTCACTCGTCATTGTTTTTGTCGCGGTCGTTGTGGGTTGCTTGTTTTATGGCTTTGCGGCTATCAAGTCTAATTTAGCACAGAAAATTTTAGGCAATAAAATCATTCCAATATTGGAAAAACTGCACATTCGTGCTTAAACAAACCCCAATATAATTAAATTTGATACCGATATTCTTTCGGTATCATTTTTTATTTTATTTAACTAAAAACTTAAGATTAATTATGAAGTACGTAAAATGTGAGAAAAAATGAAAAAGCTCGTAGGCTGCTAGAATGAACTCTGGCGCTTGCTGAGCTTTTTTAATATAATAATTTTTAAATTTATTTTTGTGATGTTATGCGTTCTGCTTATTGTAATTCAAAGTGTAATCTACACAATCAATAATTTTTCGCACACCTTTTACTAAAATTCCTTTTTCGGTTGAAAGAGAAATTCTGAAGTATCTGTCTGAATATTGGAAATCATTTCCCTTAGCTACAATTACATGAAAGTGTTTTTCCAGCAATTTATAGTATAGGTCAATGTCCTTGATGGTTTCTGGTACTTCAATAAACATATATAAGCCACCCATGTATGAGGAGCAAGGAAAATATTTACTCCTAGTAAAAAGTTTGGTTAATTCTGCACCGGTCTGTTTAATTTCCTCAATATGGTGGGTATATTTCTCTGGTTCTTCCAAAATTATTTCCCCAATGAATTGACTAATAGTTGGGGCACTGAAAGTGATCCCTTCATTATAAAAGCCGTCCCGCTCAATAATATTGGCTGGTGCAATGACATAGCCAAGACGTATTCCTGGTATGGCAAAACTTTTGGAAAAGCTGCTTACTAAAATTTGCTGAGAAATATCAGTTGAGATTGGCTGGTATTGATATTTACAGGGATAATCGCTGTAAACATGATCGTCAACCACGAAAATATTTTTCTCTTCACAGAGATTATTCAAGAATTCCCGGTCCGTTTGCGACAAACTGGCTCCAGTAGGATTGTTAGGATAATTAATAATGATGGCCTTAGTATTTGCATTGACGGCTTTTTTGATTTGCTCAATTGGCAGTGCAAAAGTAGGAGCCTCTGATTTAACAATTACTGGAGTTGCGCCCACTCCCGCAATTAAATTTAAGTATGAAGGGAAAAATGGGGCAATAACAATAATTTCATCAGATTTATTTTTGATGATAGATCTTAATGATAAAAAAGCACCGTGCAGACATGAAACGGTGATTTGAATATTATTGATGTCAATATCCTTGATACCGTAAGTCTCACTGTAGTATGACACAATTTTTTCTCTCAGTTTAGGCAGTCCCAAACCCGGAGTATATCCATTTCCAGCATGCTCAACTCTTTTTACCAATTTATCAATTATTCTTTTGTTTATTCCAGAACGAAAATCTCCAATAGACAAATCAATATAGTCGGAGGGAAGTATATTAACGTCTAAGCTCATAATACGCTAACCTTTCTTTAAGTAAATTATTGTCTAAATCATATTCTTTAATTAAAAAAAGGTCAACTTAACTAAAAAATAAATCCAAGTATAAATGAGCAGTTTTGCCCATATATACTTGGATTTTTAGCTGATCTCACATTAATTTAGTTTTGAAAGGCTTAAATAACGTGTTGAAATTCAATTTATATTTTTACAATCAGTTTAAGGCTTATGAAATTCACCATCAAGAGTATCATCATGACGATTTTTTTCAGGCATCACAATAGCAGCAATAATATATAAAAGCAGTCCGGGAAAGGTTGTACATAGTATTAATGCTGCACCACCAATTCTGGTCCACGCTTTATCCCAACCGAAATATTCTGCCACACCGCCAAATACGCCGGATATAACTTTATCCTGGGATTTTGTTAATCGTTTTTGCATGACTGTGCCTCCTTTTGTATTAATTTTAATACAAAATAATCATTAAAGTACATATTAAAATATTTTTTATTATAAAAATACTAATTACAATTTAAAATTTCAATATTTCAATAAATGGAAAAATCAGTTTCAAGGCATGCCACACACAAAAATATATTATTGTTTGCAACAAATGCGGATTATGATGTTGGCTTCATCAGAGTCGAGTAGTTAATTGGGAGTCAGGGTCTTTGGAGCTTTCACTTTTATTGCTTGCGCAGTGCAAAAGTATCAGAATAGCAAAAGAGCTAATCCCTAGAGATTAGCTCTTCCTACACAAATGCCCCGAAAAAGATTCGAACTTTCACTTAGTTACCTAAACAGCGACCTGAACGCTGCGCGTCTGCCAATTCCGCCATCGGGGCTTATTATTTTTAGCACAGTAATAATCATACCAAAAATTTGGTAAAATGTAATCATAAAACGTAAAATAATTAAAAAAAATCAGGAAAGGGTGATTTGTACTTGAAAAAGAAAGCTAAAGCGATCTTTTTAATTCTTATCAGTTTATTACTTATAGTGGTTCCTGTGGATGTAAAAGCTGCCCCAGAGTTACCTGCTAACTATAATAAAAATGAAGTCAACATTGATGCCAAGGCGGCAATTGCTATAGACAGTAAAACAGGACAGTTGCTGTATGGTAAAAACATTAACAAGCAATTACCTATAGCTTCGATGACCAAACTGGTGACTGTTTACTTGACACTAAAGGCGATTGACCAGAATAAAATAAACTGGGATACTAAAGTAACGCCAACTCAGCAAATCTTTGCTGTTGCAAGTAACAGAGAATATTCCAACGTTCCGCTGCGTATGAAGCATACCTATACGATCAGACAGTTGTATCAGGCAACATTAATTGAATCGGCTAATGGAGCCGCAATGATGTTAGCACAAGCAGTTAGTGGTTCCCAAGTAGCTTTTGTCAAACAAATGAAAAAGCAGCTAAATAAATGGGGTATTAAGAGCGATCAAATATATACGACTTGTGGTTTACCTAACAAGAGTGTGGGTAACGATGGCTATCCAGACGCAGATAAAAATGCCGAAAATATGTTGTCGGCTAAAGAGATGGCAATCATAGGGCAGCATTTAATTCAAGATTTTCCGGAAGTGCTTAAAACTACTAATATTGCTAAAATGAATTTTATTGATCAAAAAATGGCGATACCAATGAGCAATTTTAATTGGATGCTAAAAGGGATGCCGCAGTACCGCAAACGCTTTAAGATTGATGGCTTAAAGACGGGAACAACTGATGCTGCTGGTGCTTGCTTCATTGCAACCGCACGCCATCAGGGTGGCAGAATCATCACGGTGATAATGGGAGCAAAACATTTAACCAATACTGACCCAGCTCGTTTTATTCAGACTGGCAAGTTACTTGATTATGTTTATCAGAACTATCAGCCTCTAGTCTTTCAGCGTAATGAAGTAATTATTGGTCATACTAATGTAGAAGTTCACAACGGAGAAGCCAGACAAATAAATATTGGTATGAAGAATAAAAGTCTGATTTGGGTGCCTCAAAATGGTCCAAAATTTAAAGTGGGTTTAAAGGCAAAAGTTGTTGAAGCTCCCATTAAAGAGGGGCAAAGAATTAATTACTATTTTTTTAAAGCCGGTAAAAATAAAATTATTTCTCTGCAACAGCCTAATGGCTTACTTTTACCTGCTCAGGCATTACAATCAACTAATAAAGTTAACTTTTTAATTCGGTTTTGGCGTTGGCTGTTTGGAGGCTAATCATGTCTGAAATAACTGCAAAGATTTTGACAAAAGTAATTAAAAAACGCCCCAGTAATTCACATAAGGGTAATTATGGCAGAATCCTGTTAATTGGGGGCAATGAAAATTATGGTGGTGCGATCATTATGGCAGCTGAAGCTGCGCTTAATAGCGGTGCAGGTTTAATTTCAGTAGCTACCCATGCTGCTAACTTGAATGCACTACATGCTCGTAATCCTGAGGTAATGTTCATTGATTGGCGTGAACGGAACTTACTAAATTTAATCACTAAAATGGATGTTATTGTTTGCGGACCAGGGTTAGGAACTAACTCTTTTGCTCATCAAATGATGCTTACTCTTTGTCAGAATGTTTCCTCAAATCAAACATTAGTTTTGGACGCAAACGCTTTGGATTTAATTGGACAAGACCCTAAGCTAATCCCGACCAGTGCTGGCTTGATCGTTTTAACACCTCATCAAATGGAATGGCAGCGTTTAAGTCAAATTAGAATTCCTTATCAAACTGATAGTGCTAATTTGAGTGCTTTAAAAAAGATTTTTCCTACCCAAAATGTTATTTTGGTTTTAAAATCAAATCGCACGCATGTTTATACTAGTACTAACGAAATTTTTGTAAATACTAGCGGTAATCCTGGTATGGCTACTGGTGGAATGGGAGATACATTAGCAGGGATAATTGGTGGCTTTATAGCACAGTTTGGTGGCACGCTAGATCCAGTCCTGGCTGCAATTTATCTTCATTCCTTAGCAGGCGATAAAATTGCTGAAACGGATTATGTGGTGCGCCCAACTAAAATAAGTGCGATATTGCCTCAGTTGATGAATCACTATGCTAACAAAGGATAGTTTTTCCGTTGAAACACAAAATATGATTTGGAGAAAAGTTATTATATGAAAAAAAGTCTATTAAAAGTTCTTACTGCTTTTTGCATTATTCTAATATGCGCTATCAGTCTTGCGCGGGTTTTCATGACTACTCAGCCCAAAGTGGATAATAAAACTAAGGATGCCAAGAAAACAGTGGTTATAAAAACTGCTGCATCCTATCGTCCTTATCAGGACCCTAAAGACTTGCGTTCTCCTTTCAATTGGAAAAAAGCGAGTGAAACTAAACCTTATCCCAAAATAAAGAATTCTGAAAATGACTTAAAAATTAGAGTTTCGCTTAAAGGTAATCGTGTTTATATTTTACGTGGTAATAAAAGAATATATACCATGTTAGCGAGTGCAGGACTTTTTAAAAAGAGTAAATCGTTAACACCAACCGGAACATACAAAATAAAGTATGATCGTGGAGATTCTTTTTATAATCCTGAATTAAACGAGGGCGCTAATAACTGGACCAGCTGGGACAAGGAAAATGTTTATCTTTTTCATTCGGTTCCGACAAAAAGTAATGGCAAATACAACATTAAAGAGGCTGAAAAGCTGGGAGTCAAGCCTGCTTCTCACGGCTGTATCAGGCTAAGTGTCCCTGACTCACGTTGGCTGGTTGAAAATATTCCTGCCGGCACAAAGGTAATTATCAAAAATAACTAAAAAATTTGGCGCAGACATTATTTGCTGTTATAATCATTTGATGAAAGTAGTTAGAAGTAGTAGGCATTTTTTCCAATATAGCGAGCTTGAGATTGATGAGAGTCAGGCTGGAAAAATGACTGAAGGCGTGTCTAACCGACCAATTAGAAAATTTAATAAGCGGATACTTTGTATCAAAAAGAGTGGTACCGCGGGTTATACTCGTCTCTTCTTCAAGTTAGTGAAGGAGGGACTTTTTTTGGCATTTAGGAGGGAAAAATGGATTTTAAGAATAAGGTTGTCGAGTTGGTTGCTGGACAGGTTGATCTTTCCAAAGAGCAGATCAGTTCGTTAATTGAAAGGCCCAAAAATGAAAACATGGGTGACTATGCATTTCCAGCCTTTGCTTTGGCAAAAGTGGAACACAAAAATCCTGCAGTTATTGCACAAAATATTGCCAGTGAGCTAAAGAGCACTGATTTTGCATCTATCACAGCTGTAGGTCCATACGTTAACTTTTCAATAGATCATAGCAGATTGATCTCACAAACTCTTGCAGAAATTTTGCAGCAAAAAGAGCACTTTGGTGATCAAAACTTAGGAAAAGGCAATGTTCCGATCGATATGTCTAGTCCTAATATTGCCAAACCAATGTCTATGGGCCATTTAAGGTCGACTGTGATTGGTAATTCAATTGCTAAAACTTTGGCAAAAGTTGGCTATACGCCTATAAAAATTAATTATTTAGGTGACTACGGCACTCAATTTGGAAAATTAATTGCTGCTTATAAGCATTGGGGCGTTGAAGAAGATGTGAAAAAAGACCCCATCATGAATTTGTTTAAGTACTACGTAAAATTTCACAAAGAGGCTGAAAAACATCCAGAACTGGATGATGAAGGACGTGCTTGGTTTAAAAAATTAGAAGAGGGCGATCCAGAAGCAGTTAAATTATGGCAATGGTTCCGTGACGTATCTTTAGCTGATTTTAATCGCATTTATAAAGAACTCGGAGTTACTTTTGATTCTTATAAAGGCGAAGCTTTCTTTAATGATAAGATGCAGCCGGTTATTGATGAATTAAAAGAAAAAGGACTTTTGCATGAATCTCGCGGTGCACAAGTTGTTGACATGGGTAAAGATGAAAATCCAGCTTTGATTGTGAAATCTGACGGCACTAGTATTTACTTAACACGTGATTTGGCAGCAGCCATTTATCGTCAAAATACGTATCATTTTGTCAAAATGCTTTATGTTGTCGGTAATGAACAGTCCCAGCATTTTGTAGAACTGAAAACTGTTCTGAAGAAAATGGGCTATGATTGGGCTGACGAAATTTATCATGTTCCTTTTGGCTTAATTACTCAAAATGGTAAAAAGCTTTCTACTAGAAAAGGGAACGTGGTTTTCCTTGATCAGGTTTTACAGGATGCTGTTAATTTGGCACAAAAGCAAATTGAGCAAAAGAATCCTGATTTAGCTAATAAAGACCAGGTCGCTCATGATGTGGGAGTTGGAGCAGTAATTTTTCACGATTTGAAAAACGAGCGGACTGAAAACTTTGACTTTGATCTTGATGAAGTTGTCCGTTTTGAAGGAGATACTGGTCCTTACGTGCAATACACAAATGCGCGCGCTCAAAGTGTTTTGCGTAAGGCTGCTGATCAAGGGCATAAACCTGGTCTTTCTAATATAAAGATAGATGATAACTGGTCTTTTGGAGTTGCCAAATCTTTGGCCGATTTCCCCCGCATCATTGCTCGCAGCAGTGCTAAATTTGAACCGTCAATTATTGCTAAATATGCGCTTGATTTAGCCAAGAAGTTTAATAAATATTATGCTAATGTCAAAGTTTTAGTTGATGATGATCAAATAAGCGCTCGGTTAGCACTGGTTCAAGCAACTTCAATTGTTTTAACCGAGGCTTTGCGACTATTAGGTGTTAATGCTCCTAAAGAAATGTAAAAATTTTCAAAAATAACGTTTTCATCAAATAAAAGATTGTTCAATGCTTAATTAATACGATACAATATGACTGTAAGTTTATTAGGAGGTATATTTAATGGCATATTTAGATAATGGTAATCAAATCTTTAAGGATGCTCGTAAAAACCATTATGCAGTAGGTGCTTATAACACTAACAACTTGGAATGGACACGTGCAATTTTGCAAGCAGCTGAAGAAACTAGAACTCCGGTTTTAATTCAGGTTTCTATGGGTGCAGCTAAGTACATGGGTGGCTATAAAGTTGCTAAAGACTTAGTTGAAGACGAAATGGATGCAATGGACATTTCTGTTCCAGTTGTATTGAACTTAGACCATGGTAGCTTTGAAGCTGCTAAAGAATGTATTGCTCTTGGTTACTCATCCGTTATGTTTGATGGTCATGCTTTACCAACTGAAGAGAACTTAGCTAAAACCAAGGAAATCGTTAAGTTGGCTCATGAACGCGGTATTTCAGTTGAAGCTGAAATTGGTAAAATTGGTGAAAACCAAGGAGCCGATGGTGGTGAATTAGCATCTGTTGAAGACGCAAAAACTTTCGTAGCCGCAGGAGTTGACAAACTTGCTTGTGGTATTGGTAACATTCACGGTGTTTACCCAGAAGGCTGGAAAGGTCTAAACTTTGATCGCTTAAAGGAAATTGCTGATGCAGTTTCTGTTCCATTGGTACTACATGGTGGTTCAGGTATTCCTGAAGAGCAAGTTAAGAAGGCTATTTCCCTTGGAATTTCTAAAGTTAACATTAACACTGAATTCCAATTGGCTTTCCAAGCTGCTACTCGTAAGTACTTTGAAGCCCACAAAGATGAAGACAAAGACAACAAGGGTTATGACCCTCGTAAGCTTCTGCTTCCTGGTACTGAAGCAATTACAGCTTCAATGAAGGAAATGATCACTTGGCTTGGTACCCCATCAATTGATGACAAGATTAAGTCAGCTGGTTTTGATAAGAGTTCATTGAATTTGGAATAAATTGATAATTAAGTAAAGGAAGATCAACTGTTTAGGTTGATCTCCCTTTTTTGCTTATTTTAGCAGCTAGGATTAAATATTGACTGCAAACGAAAAATACCATCTTCATATTCATATTTTAAAACGGCACAATTCCGAATGTGATCTTTTCGCTTAAATGTATTGTATTCTTCCCATTTCCTATAGAAATTAGCTATAGCACCTCCATGGGAGACAATTAAAATCTGTTTATGGCAAGAAAATTCTGTGATCTCTGTAATTGCTTTATTAATTCTGGCAACTACTTGTTCTTGAGATTCTCCACCAAACTGAACAAAAAAATCTTTGTATGGTAAAGGCGGATTAAGGTGCTCTCCTTCACCTTCATACGTACCAAAATTCCATTCTCGTAAATCTTTATGAGTTTTAAATGGTAAATTGGTGACTAATTTTAAAGTATCTATCGCCCTTTCAGAAGTGGAGCAATGAGCTTCTTCTAAAGTAATCTGTTCATTTTCAAAATATTCCTTTTTCGTAGTTTGTGCTTGTTTAATTCCCAGAGTGGTCAATGGTGAATCACAAAAGCCCTGTATTTTGTGTTGGACATTAAACAAAGTTTGTCCGTGACGCATTAAGTAAACATATTTCATAAATTTGCCTTCTTTTATCTATTTAAACTAAATTGTAACTAAAAAAGTTTTAAAAATCTAAATGAAAAATGATTGACTTAAACATGAAGTTAAGCGTTATACTCAAGAAAAGACATAAGGAGGGAAAAATTATGATTTTTGAAGAAACATTTACACTTAATAACGGGGTAAAGATCCCTAAACTGGCATTGGGAACTTGGAAAATTCCCTATAGTGAAGTGGCTTTACCAGTCGAATCTGCTTTAAAAATGGGCTATAGGCATCTTGATACTGCTCAAGCTTATCATAACGAGAGTGGAGTAGGTCAGGGGATTAAAAATTCAGGTATTGCTCGTGACCAAATTTTTGTTAACTCAAAAGTAGAGGCCGAAATTAAAGACTATCAAAAAGCTAAAAAATCTATTGATGAAACTCTTTTGCGAATGGATCTTGATTATTTAGATATGATGATTATCCATAATCCACAGCCATGGAAAGAGGTAAACCAATCTGATGATCGGCATTTTGCAGGTAATTTAGAAACTTGGCGAGCTTTAGAAGACGCTTTGAAAGAAGGAAAATTGCGTGCTATTGGAGTTTCTAGTTTTCAACCAGAAGACTTGCAGAACTTAATTGACAATAGTGATGTTAAGCCTATGGTTAACCAAATTTTGTGTCATATTGGTGCGACACCTAAAAAGCTAATTAATTTTTGTCAGCAGCAGAATATTGTAGTTGAGTCTTTTTCACCTGTTGCGCATGGCGAAGCTTTAAATAATGCTGTAATTCAAAAGATGGCAGAAAAATATCATGTTTCAGTTGCACAACTTTGTATTCGTTACGATTGGCAACTTAATACCGTAGTTTTACCTAAGTCTGTCAATCCAGAACATATGAAACAAAATTCAGAATTGAATTTTGAAATAAGTGAAGATGATATGGCTACTTTGGAAAATATTAATAGTTTTGATTATGGCTCTGCCAGTCATTTTCCAGTTTTTGGTGGAAAAAGATAAATAAAAATCAAGAAAAAATTTTACTGTGGAATTTTGAGGTAAACACTTAATGATTTCAACTAAGTAGTATCAAAGCATTTTAAGTCAAGAACTCTCATTTATGAACAAAAACCAAAGTTTATAAAACTTGAAAAGCGAAAACTTTTGTAATTCAGCCTTTTTCAAATAGTTTGTTAAGAAAATACAACAAATCGCAGAACAAATAACCATAGATGGAACTATTTAAAAATTATATTTTTGAAATCGCTTGCAATAGGCCCTGAAATAAAATATAATAATTTCAGTGAAATTGTTAGCTTCGGCGCAAAATTCATGAAATTAAACATGGGTGCTATTTCGTTTTGAAAGCAAGACCAAATATTAGACTATTTTAATGTAGTTAATATTTGGCCTTTTTTATTTTGTCTTGAACCAGAAAGGAGGTAGAAATTGAAGATTCTTCATAAACTAAATAACAGTGCAGCTATTTGTACAAATAGTTCTTCAGACTCAATTATTGTTATTGGCAAAGGAATTACTTTTGGTAAAAAAGAAGGAGATGAAATAGATAAGTCGAGAATTGACAAAATTTACACTAATGCTGATCAAAAAATTACTAAACTAATTGAACAAATACCTGATGAATATTTTGAAATGGCCACTATTATTATTCGCTATGCAGAAAGAAAATTAGAACAGCCACTTGCAGATGATGCATACTTTGTTATTTCAGATCATATTGAAGGAATAATGTATCGCTATAAACATAGTATTAGTATGCCTTTTGGTTTTATGCAGGAAGCTGAGCTTTTTTATCGCAAAGAATTTCAAGTTGCGGAATGGATATTGGATTATTTGGATGCGGCTTTAAATGTTGAATTACCTGATGATGAAATTGGTTTTTTAACTATAGATGTTGTTAATTTGATTGGGAATAACAATGGAATGAATGAGCTCAAGCAGATAATGGAAGTTGTTAAAGAAGTCGAAGGGGAAGTAAATGCAGCTTTTCCCAATCTTGATAAAAAAAGTTTTTCATATAAAAGGTTTAGAACACATTTGCAATACTATGCTTATCGCTTTGTATCCAATCAGGAATATCACGATCAAAACATCAAATTTGATTTTGACCAAGAATTTATTACTAATACGAAACAGCTAATAAAGAATATTAATAACAAGCTGAAGGAAAAATATGGACATTCAATGGACAAATTAGAACAGAAATATTTGTTACTACATTTACAACGTCTAATTTATTCAGATAATTGAAATGAGGTAAAAAATGGCTTTAGATTACAATAAGATGTCAAAGGAAATTTTGCAGTATATTGGTGGCAAGGACAATTTAACTTCAGTCAATCATTGTGCTACAAGATTAAGGTTAGGCATAAAAAGTACTGAAAATATCGATAAAAAGAAATTAACTCAAATAGAGGGCGTTTTGGGAGTAGAAATCATTTCAAACCAAGTCCAGGTCATTGTGGGTCAAATTATTGAAGATCTTTATAATGCTTTTGGGCAGGTTGCCGGTTTCTCAGGTGCAAGAAATGTAGAAAATAAGCAAAGCGTCAAAAAGCGCAAAAATATTGGAACGCTTTTTGTGGAGTTTTTGGAGTTAGTCGCCAAAATTATGGCACCTGTCATTCCTGCTTTAATTTGTGCTGGTTTTTTCTCCCTAATTATTATAGTTGCTCAAATGTTTTTCCATTTGAAAACTACTGATTCAACTTATATTATTTTAAACAGTTTGGGCCAAACAGCTCTATACTTTTTGCCAGTCATGGTGGCATACTCATCCGCTAAGCAATTTGATACAGATCCAATTTTATCAATCATGCTAGCTTGCTTCTTACTTTATCCCGATTGGAATAATTTAGTTGCAAAAGGTTCTGCAACGGGCTTTACATCTTATTTTGGGTTGCCAGTTCATTTGCAAACATACAATGGTCAAGTAGTTCAAATTATCTTATCCATTTGGATTATGAGCTTACTTGATCGTTGGCTTAAAAAAATAATTCCTAATTCAATTCGTTATTTTTTAAAACCAGTATCTTTACTACTTTTAATGTCAATTATTACATTAACTTTGACGGGACCGTTAGGCGGTCTGTTTACGAATGGTATTAGTACATTCATAGAATTCCTTAGAAAAACAGTGCCTTGGCTAACAGTACCCGCTATATATACTTTTGCAATGACAGTTGGGGTCTTTATGCCGGGCTTCCACTTGGCATTAATTCCGATAGCAACTCAAAATTTAAGCACTCTAGGTTATGACGATATTATCAACATTTGGTTTATGGCAGGTACGCTAGTACCTGGATTCGTAGCATTATGGGTTGCATTAAAATCAAAAAATATTAAAGGAAGAAATATTTCCTGGACAGCTGCTATCTCAGCTCTATTTGGCGGTGTTTCAGAACCGACTCTTTATGGTATTCTATACAAAATGCCAGTTTTGTATGCTGTAGATTTTGTCACTGGCTTAATTTTAAGTATATACAACGGAATAGTAGGGACGAAAGCATATGCGTATGGTGCATATTATTTAACTAATCTACTTTTGTTTTACAATGCAAAGGATCCTAATAATTTAATTAAAGCAATAGGAGGAATTGTGCTTGTTGCGATAGTATCCTTTATAGGTGTTTGGTTCACCAAATGGTCATGGAATGATGATGCCAAAGTAGATCAAATGTCATTAAAATCTATTTTTAATAGGAAAAAATCAGATAATGACACCAACAGGTCAAATGTTAGTCATAAATTTAAAGAGGCTAAACAGTTGTCAAATCTAAAAAGTGATATCGTCTCTGCTCCCGTAATAGGCAAAATTATTTCTCAAAGTGAAATAAGTGACCATGCATTTTCTAGTGGAAGTTTAGGAAGCTGCTTTGGAGTTAAGCCGGAAAGTGATGACATCTACTCTCCAATTGACGGTAAGGTTAATTCAATTGCGCCAACAAGGCATGCGATTACGATCAGAGGTGATCATGGTGATGAAGTAATGCTGCATTTAACTTTGGATTCTATGAAACTTCAGCCAAATGATATTTCCGTATTAATTAAACCAGGTGATCAAATTGCGCAAGGACAAAAAATAGCTGTATTGCACCGAGAGCAATTAAAAAAGCGTAAGTTAGATGATACTGTAATTGTAGTGCTACTAAACTCAAACAAATACAAAAACATTAAGTTTGAGAAAAATAAACTTATTGCTGAAATTTAAGGAGGTAATAATATGAAAGAAAAACTTTGTTTTGTGAAATGTATTGATCATGAAGTACCATTGCAAATAGATTTACCAGATAAAGGTCAAGAATTTCCTGCCATACTTTTAATTCATGGATTTATGTCATCCAAAAATTTGGATGGCCATATGTTGCAAAAAATAAGTTTAGAATTGACCAAAAATGGTATTGCTGCAGCAAGAATGGACCTTTGCAGTATGGGTGAAAACATCTGTTCTCGTGAAAAATATGGTATGAGAATTATGATTGATGAGGTTGAGGCATGCTTTAATTACTTACAGTCTTTACCATATATTTCTGAAAAACATGTAGGTATGCTGGGTCACAGTCTTGGTGGACGTTTAGCGTTTACTTGTTCAACCCTACCTGCTAAATTAATTGTTACGTTAAATGGTGCAATCAATACCAATGTGATGATGGTTCCTTCGTATAATAAATTAGAAATGCAGCAGTTAGGTTATAGTATTATGCATACCAGTGATGGCAGAGTTGAACTAATATATCAGAAATTTGAAAGAGACATGAAAGATACACTTAATATGAATATTAGTAACTTTAAAAACCCAATATTGGTTTGTATTGCAGCTAACGATCCTACTCTTGATCCGAATATTGGACTTAATTTTGTCAAAAATTGTCATATGGAAAATGTTGATTCAGTTGTTATTGAAGGAGCAAATCACACCTTTAATGCCAAAACAGGTGATTATACAAAATTAAATGAATTGAACAATCAAATGATTCCATGGATTTGTCGAAATATAAAATAATTTTGTATTACTGATATCAAGTTAACTAATACTAGTTATTAAAAAAATTTAAAGCATGAAAAAGCCTTCTAAGCCAATTTATTAGTTTAGAAGGCTTTTTTTATTCAAAAATACTGAATTTAGTCATACAGAGTGAAGGAATAAAAGAAATTATAACATGCTTAAATATTTATAATTAATGTAAATGTCCGTTGATTCCTTTTTCAACGGACACTTTTTGATTAATTAAGCGTTTACATAAGTAGCAAAATAAAAATATCAGGAGGGATGATAAGTGCGTAAAGAAATTAGTCAAGAAATTATTGATTATCTTAAGCTTCACAACAAGTTCATTACTTCTGAAGAACTATCAAATGGCTTGAAAGTTTCAAAAAAAACAATATCCCGCCATATTAATAGTATTAATAAAAAATATTCTAAACCAATAATTATTTCCCAAAGGGGGCGAGGCTATGAACTTAATTATTCCAACTACTTGAACGTAGCAAATAATGATGTTCACAATGATTCATCCACACAACTTAGACAAGAAAACATGCTGGCAAAATTGCTTTTTGCTTCTCCGAGCGAAGTTAAAATTTATGATTTAGTAAACAGTTTGTATATCAGCGAACCAGTACTGAGGAATGATGAAAGACAAATAAGTAAAAAAATATGTAAATGGAACTTAAAACTAAAAAGCAAACAAAGGTCGGTTCAAATTATTGGTACCGAAAAAGATATCAGAAGTGCTTTGATGGAAGTAGTTCTTCATATTGACAAGTCTACAGATATTGAGACATTACGAAAAAATACTTCTCAATTAGATCAAAAAGACTTTAATTTTGCTTTAAGTCAAGTTGAAATGGCCTTGCGAGTATTAAATGGTTCTTTACCGTATCCATATAATATAAATTTTTTTGCTCATATTTATGTTTTGTTAATAAGAGCCAAAAAATATAAATCTATGGATAAATCAATTTCTTTAGATACTGGGTTACAGGCAGAAATTAAAATGAATCCTGAAATTTTTAGTATTTGCAAGAGCATTGTAGCTAATATTAAGAAATACTTGGGCTTTAACGGCAAAGAATTGGATCCAGAAGTCTATTACCTATTTAAGTACTTACTAACTTCGCGCTTTAATTCATTTGACGGAATTGTTCTTGATGATCGCGATTTGGCCGACGAAGTCACCGACTTTTTTATTTGCAAGGTATCTACTTATTTACACTGTGATTTTTCACCATCTATTAAAAATGAAATTAAGAATCATGTTTTAGCAATGATAAGCAGGCTAAAAATGAAGATAGCTTTACCCAATGCTTTATTAAAAGATATCAAACTGGAATATCCCCAGGTTTTTATTGCCACTAAGAATGTAGCAAAATTGGTCAGTCAAAAATTTAACTTACCGGTAATTTCAGATGATGAAACAGGCTTTATCTGCTTATATTTTGCTAAATATTACGAAGAAAATAATAAATCGAACACGAAAATTAAAGCTTACGTGATATGTACAACGGGAATTGGAACTTCGGGAATAATTTCTACCAAGATCAAAAATACCATTCCTGAAATTGAAATTGTAGGTCTTGCCTCAAATTATGATATTGAAACTATTATCAGAAATAAGCCTGAAATTGAGTTGTTAATTAGCACTGTTCCCATTAATCTTCACGGAAACATTCCTGTCGAATTAGTTAGCGCGTTTTTTACAAAAAAAGATGAGTTAAAAGTTAAAAACGTAGTGAGGAAAATCATTAATGAACGAAATTTTGCTTAAAACTTGTGATAGAAATTTGACAGATCAAAGAACAGCTTTCCTAATTATAGCAGATATTGTTGCTCGCAAAATGAATGTGAGAAACGAAACAGTTCTGCAAAGTCTATCGACTAGAGAAAAAATCGCTAATACTGCTTTAGTGAAGGGAGTTGCCATTCCTCACATAATCTTAGACCGCAATTTTTCTCCTTGGTTACTGATTTGTAAATCAAATACATTGATATCTGATTGGAATTGTCTTGATAACTCTAAGGTTAATAAGCTTATCTGCTTAATAGTTCCCCAAGTAGTAAAAAAGTCGAGCAGTAGTTTCAGAGAGATAATTGCCATCATGAATAAACTTGCAGATGATACTGTAATTGCGGAAATCAATGCAGCTGAAAATGCAGCAGAAATTGCTCAAATTTTAAAAAGATAGGAGGTCATAAAAATTTGACTGAAAAAGAAATCGATATTGCGAAAGTCATTAATCCAAACTTAATTGACCTTCATTTAAATGGAAAAACTAAAGAAGATGTAATTAAGGAGCTCAGTCATCTTTTGCAAAAGGATGACGATATTACTAACATTCAGGAATTCGTAGATGATGTTTTTAATCGAGAAGAAGAAGGTGAAACCGGTATAGGACAAGGAGTAGCCATCCCTCATGGTAAATCAAAAGCTGTCAAAAATACTATGATAACGATTGGTCTAAGCGACCATCCAATACCTTGGGAAACTTTAGATGACCAGCCCGTTACTGCTGTAATTTTATTTGCTGTTAGGGATCAGGATGCAGATACATTACATTTAAAGCTTTTACAAAAAGTAGCAATTTTGTTATCTGACGATAACTTTATTAAGAAACTACATGCTGCTACAAATAAAGATAGTGTTATTAATCTTTTGTGTGCAAATTAGAGGAGATGATTAATTATGAAAATTGTTTGCGTTTGTGCTTGTACTTCTGGTATTGCACATACTTATTTAGCAAAAGCTAAGTTGGAAAAAGCAGCAAAAGAACTAGGAGATGAGATTCACATTGAGACTCAGGGGACGATAGGTACAGAAAATGCCTTGACACCAGAGCAAATTGCTGAAGCTGATGTTGCTTTGCTGGCAGTTGATATAGCTACTACCGGTAATGAACGTTTTAAAAATATTCCAACCGTAAAAGTTGGTACTTCACTAGTGGTTAAAGCTCCTAAAAAGCTTTTAGAAAAAATCGAAGAAGAAATAAAAGAAAGAAAAAGTAAAAAGGAGTGATTTAAATGAATACATTTGTCACAGGTGCTAAAAAAGCTGGTTCTGCTGTCAAAAAGCACCTGCTAACGTCTATTTCTTATATGCTTCCACTTGTTGTAGCTTCAGGTCTATTGATAGCAATAGGAAACCTGATGGGCGGTAAGCAAGTTACCAGTTTGGCTCAAATGAACTTTCCTAATAGCATGACTACACTTGGTGTTTTGGGAATGGGCCTTTTGCCGTCATTTATTGCAGGTTATATCGGTTATTCAATTGCTGATAGACCAGGGATTGCTCCTGGATTCTTAGCAGGACAAATAGCTTCGTTTTTGGGAGCTGGATTTCTGGGAGGCATAATTGGTGGATTTATTGCAGGTTATATTGCTTTAGGTATTAGAAAAATTAAAGTTCCCCGGTGGGCTAATGGACTTATGCCGATGCTGATAGTTCCTACTGTTACTGCAATATTTACCGCATTGATAATGTTCTTCTTGCTGGGTCAGCCATTGACTGCAGCAACAACAGCTCTTAATCACTTTATTACCAATTTAGATCGGTCTCAAAGAGCATTGTATGGCTTTTTAATTGGCTGGATTGGCTGCTTGGATTATGGAGGAGCAATAAGTAAGATTCCAAATTTGATTTGTGATGGTTTACTGCTTGACGGAATCAAAGGACCTGAAGGAATCAAAGTTTTAGCTTCAATGGTACCTCCTTTCGGAGTTACAATGTCTTATTTTTTAGCTAAATTATTTCATAAGAATATCTATACTAAAAAAGAAGTTGAGAACATTGAAGTGGCTTTCCCAATGGGATGTTGCATGATTACAGAAGGTGTTATTCCTATTGCAATGAATGATTTGTTACGTACTTTACCATGTACCTGGATTGGTTGCGGAATTACAGGAATGATCAGTTATGCTTTCGGAAATGAAAGCCCAGTACCTTCTGGTGGAGTTTTTGTCATTCCCGCAATGTCTAAGCCAGGTATAGCAGTAATTGCTTTATTAGTTGGTTCATTAGTAACAGGCATTTTACTAGCAGTTATTAAAAAGCCGTTAAATCAGGAGCAAGTTAATGAAACTCAAGATGATGAAGAGAAAAATGTTGATTTATCAAGCATAAATCTGCAGTAAAAAATTTTCATTTGTAAGGGAAGTGATGTCTATTACTTGTTTGTGAAAATTTTAAATCTAATTAAAAGGTAGTTTTTAAAATAAGGAGAAAAAGATGACATTAGTAAATATGAATCAGTTGTTACGTGTAACTAGGAAAAATAATTTTGCAGTTGGAGCTTATAATGTTTCCAATCTTGAATTAGTAAGAACGGTAATTGAACAATGTGAAAAAGATTACGCTCCAGCAATAATAATGATTCACCCCACAGAATTAAGATATTGTAAGGATGATTTTGTTACTTATGTTTTAACGCGTATTCGTGACAGTAAAATTCCCGTAGCCCTTCACCTTGATCATGGTGATTCTGTAGATAGCGCAGCCCGAGCAATACATGATGGCTTTAGTTCAGTAATGATTGATATGTCAGCTGAAGACTGGGAAACAAATGTCGCATTAACAAGAGAAACAGTAACAATGGCTCATAGAGTTGGTGTTTCTGTTGAAGGTGAAGTAGGAACTATTGGTAAAACAGGTATACACATCGAAGGTCATAAAAAAGAAGGCATTTATACCACGCCTGAAGAAGCACAAAAATTTGTTGAAGAAACGGGTGTTGATACTTTAGCAGTTGGTATAGGCACTAGTCACGGAATTTATCCTCCTGATGTTACTCCTAAAATTAGAATTGATATATTAAAAAAAATCGTTCAAGCTGTTCCTGATACACCTTTAGTTTTACATGGCGGATCTTCGAATCCGGATGAACAAATTTCTGAGGCTGTGAGAAATGGTATCAGTAAAGTAAATTTGGCCTCTGATTATAAAAATGCATTTTTCCAAAAAGCACGTGAAATACTAGCTAAAAATGATGGCTGGGATCCAAATAATCTTTTCCCGGAAGCAATCGAAGCAGGCAAAAAAGTAATACACCATAAAAATGAAGTATTTAATTCTATCGGCAAAGCCAAATTATATGAAGGCATTGATCCTTGGAGAGCAGATAAGATTTAATTAAACCGCAATTATTAATAAAAGGACTACAGTGTTGGAATATTGTTTCCAAAATTGTAGTCCTTTTTAGACGCAATCAAATATTCATATCTTAATTAGATAACACTTGATTAAAAATAACAGTATAATATATCTAAATCATAAAATCATCGAGACTTACACAAGGAGATAATTGAAGTGTGTGAAGAATTACGGTTTTTAAAGTGCATTGATCATGAAGTGCCGATACAGATTGATATTCCAGATAATGGAGATAAATTTCCGGCTATGTTGTTGGTTCATGGCTTCATGTCCTCTAGAAACAATGATAATCATATGCTGGCAAGAATCAGTAAAAAAATAGTTGAGGCAGGAATAGTAGCAGCTAGAATAGATTTATGCAGTATGGGTGAGAACCTATATTCTAGAGAAAATTATGGTATGAAAGTAATGACAGAAGAAGTCAAGGCCAGCTTTAGCTATTTACAAAATTTACCGTATGTTGCAGAAAATAATGTTGGCTTGTTAGGTCATAGTCTTGGTGGCCGTTTAGTATTTACCTGCTCAGATTTACCAGCTAAAATTATAGTTTCTTTAAATGGTGCGATTAATACTTCAGAACCATTGGAAATGGCATATGATAAATTTGAAATGGATAATTTAGGCTACTGCATTGTTCATACTAGTAGCGGTGGTGTTGAACTCGTATACCGCAGATTCTTTGATGAATTGAAAACAACTTTGAATGATAATATTAAAAACTTTAAAAATCCGATTTTAGTTGAAGTATGCACCAGTGATCCAACTTTAGACCCCAATATTAGCTTAAACTTTATTCAAAATTGTCATATGACTAATGTAGATTTTTTTACTATAGAAAATGCAAATCACACATACAATGTTGAAACTGGCGATTTTACCAAGCTTAATGAGGTAATAAATAAAGTTGTGCCATGGATTAGTTCACATATTAAATAAAAAAACCAGCTTTTAATCAAGCTGGTTGCCTAGAAAATATTCTGAGCCTAGCTTTAATTTTGAAAAAGTTAGGCTTTTTAGTTTATCTTTTTAAATACTGTTGGTTTGTTAAGTGCGCGGTCAGTCCATAATAAAACTTGTTTTTTTTGAAGTTCAATTGGCAAAAGTTCGTGCTGGTACAGCCTTTCTTCTACAAACATTTTGCCTTCCTCATTTACAAATACCGGGTAGTCCCATTTACCGATGGTAACCAATAAATCACCATTTTTTTCTTTTAGTGTAATTAAACCATAGCCTGGGTTTTCATAATCACCTAAAAGATTATCTTCTGCTTCAACACTTTGTGGGATTTCCCCTATTTGTTCTTTAATTCTTTCCTCACGAGTTGCTGCTTTTTTATCAACTATCTTTTTAATTTTACTGGTCCAGTCTGTTTCGTGAATATCCAGAACATTATCAATAGTTTGATAAGCTAAAGCAAAAATGGCATCAGTTGAATCCATATTTGTTGTTGAGACAAAAGCTAAGTCAAGGTCAGGAACAAAGCCCATGAAAGAACAATAGCCAATATATGAACCGCTATGGTAGAAATATTTATGTCCCCGGTAATCTTCCATCATCATGCCCAGACCATAAGCGCCAAAATTTGCACCGCCATATGCACGGCTAGGAGACATAATAGATTGAGGTAGAAAATGCTCAGCCATTGCGTTATTTTTGCTTTCTTTTTGCAATTTTAATTGGTATTTGGCCCAAGTTAGCAAATCAGATATAGTTGAAAGCATGCTGCTGGCACCACCAACTTTTCCAGGCGCAATAAATGGCACTTCTTCGGTAATGTCATTATCTCTAATATACGGCTTGACTATTCTTTCACGTGGTGCCTCGTGATGATTAACATAGGTATTATTCAAATGCAAAGGCTTCAGTAAATGCTCGTGTTCATAAATACCATAATCTTGATTAATAGCTTGTTCAAAAGCATATGTAGCAACAGCAAAAACCAGGTTACTATACTGCATTTTGTAACGCAGTTCATGATTGGGCTCTAAAAAGCCAACATGTTCTGCCTTTTCTTTTAAAGTAAGATCATGCTTGTTCATATTAGTAAAACGCATTAAGTCATGAGCTGGCAATCCACTTTGGTGACTTAGAGCATCCCTCCAAGTTAAATGGTCTGCGGCATATTTATCTCTTAGTTTGAAATCAGGCCAATATTTTTTTAACGGGTCATCCAAAGTAATTTTACCTGAATCAGCTAATTGGCAAACTGCAGTGGCAAAAAAGGTTTTTGAAATTGATGCTAAAGGATACAAACTATTTTGCTCTGCATCGCCAAAGACGTGACTGTAATTTTCACCTTTATGATAAACGCCTACACCTAAACTAGGTAAATTAAACGTGTCAATAACATTTTTTGCTAAATCAGCAATTTTTTGATTATTCATGTTCACTCTCAATTTCTTTATATAAATTTTCAATAATAGAATTATACAAGAGCATCTGGTAATTTACACTAGTGAAGTCGCGTAATTAAGATAATAATTGTGCTAAATGTGATATTGGTTAGATGACCATTGTTTTATTATGGGAAAAAGCAACAGGATTTTTTACTTGAGCAAAGGTATTTTAGCTTTAGGCAGATTGACCTTTAATTCTTCAAATGAAAATGGCAGCAGCAAAGAAATTTGATAAGCGGTTAAATGTAAATATTCTTTGCTTATAAAAGTGGGATTATACAAAGGATCACCCACAATTGGACAACCTATTGCCGCTAAATGAACACGGATTTGGTGTGTTCTTCCTGTTTCTAAGTCGAGCTTAATTAAAGCAGTATTATTGCTAAAGCACTTTAGAATTTGGTAATGTGTGATTGCTTTAAGTCCGTCAGCAACAATTTTGCGCTTGCGCTTATCAAGTGGATCTCGTCCAAGGGGCAGGTTAATTATGCCAGTATCTGCTATTGGCTTATTCATGTTAACTACTGCCAAGTATTCACGGTGAAAAATTTTACTGCTTAATTCACGATTTAAAATAGGAACAACTGCCGGATTTTTAGCAACCAAAAGTAAACCACTGGTTAGCATATCCAAACGATGTACAATAAAAGGAGAGTACCCTAAGTAAGTAGCACAATCATTCAAGGCAGTGTTGGTTTCATTTAAGTTAGGATGTGTTTTTTGTCCTGCGGGTTTATTAATAATTAACAGATTTTGATCTTCGTAAATCACTTCTGGCATTTGTCCGCTTGCTGGATAAGTATTTTGACTACTCTCAATGTGTTTTAGCCACAGCTCAATTTTATCGTCTGGAAAGACCATTTGATTAAAATAATGATAAGTGCCGTTAATCAAAATCTGGTGTTCAGTTCGTAAGTAATGACGCCATTTGCGTGGGATCAGCAAAAGACGCAATAAGTCGTTTACTGAGCATGGTTTGAGATTTTGGGGAAAATTAAATGTAAAATAATAGCTCATAAATATTTGTTAAATCTTTTTGAAAATAAAAGTAATATCCTCTAATATGATACAATTTTAATTGTTTCTAAAGGAGCAGATAAAATGGAAAACAATGAACCAAAGAAAAACGAGAAACGTGGCTTATGGTACCGTTTTGATCATCGTTTTTTTATCGGTCGCTGGATCATTTTGATTTTGCTTACCGTCATTCTCTTGGTTTGTACTTATTATACCGTTAAAGTTAAAACATCCAATATATCAAATTTAAAAGCGTCATTACCTGTTACGACGGGAATTTATGATCAAAAAAACCAACGAGCAGGCTCATTATACTCACAAAAGGGAACTTATGTTGAATACAACAAAATTTCACCTAACGTGAAAAATGCTGTAATTTCGACCGAGGACAGGACTTTTTGGAAAAATCCCGGCTTTAGTATTAAGGGAATGGGGCGTGCCGCTCTAGGTATAGTGCTTAATCACGGGCAAATTGCCGGAGGCGGTTCAACTATCACCCAGCAATTAGCTAAAAATGCCTTATTAACTCAAAAACAAACATTTTCGCGTAAAGTTGAGGAACTTTTCTTTGCTATCGAACTTAATCATGTTTATTCCAAAAAAGATATACTAACTATGTATCTTAACAATTCCTATTTTGGTAATGGCGTCTGGGGCGTAGAAGATGCCAGCCAAAAATATTTTGGCAAGAATGCCAGTCAGCTGACAGTTGGTGAAGGTGCCACGTTAGCAGGTATTTTGCGTAATCCTAGCAAGTATAATCCCATTGATCATATGTCTTATGCTTTATCGCGACGCAATTTAATTTTGAATTTGATGGTTGATAATAAAAAATTATCAAAATCACAGGCTGAAAGTGAACAAAAAATTGGTTTAACTTTACGTGATACATATCATAATAAAGATGGTTATCGTTATCCTTACTTCTTTGACGCTGTCGTGGATGAAGCAATTAATCGCTATGGCTTAAAAGAAGAAGATGTCATGAATAAGGGCCTGAAAATATACACTACTCTTAATCAAAATTATCAGAGTCAGCTGCAAGAAAGGTTTAACCAGGATTACTTATTCCCTCAAAATGCTGCTGATGGAACTAAAACTCAGGGTGCTACGGTAGTGATGGATCCTACTACTGGTGCAGTCCGCGCTGTGGTAGGAGGACGGGGCAAGCATGTCTTTCGCGGCTATAATCGCGCGACACAAATGAAGAGACAACCTGGTTCTTCTATTAAACCTATTGTTTCTTATGCGCCTGCCTTGCAGCAAGGATATCATTATGATTCCCAGCTTTCTAACAAATTGCAGCGCTTCGGGAAGAATGGCTATCAGCCCCACAATGTTGACAACGGTTATTCGGATAAAATTCCTATGTATGTGGCTTTGGCGCAAAGTAAAAACGTGCCTGCTGTTTGGCTATTAGACCGCATTGGAGTAGCTAAAGGTGTCCAGTCTGCTAATAATTTCGGCTTGAAGGTAGCAAAAGAGGATCAAAATTTAGCTTTGGCTTTAGGCGGATTATCGACTGGTGTTTCACCTATTCAAATGGCTCGTGCCTATTCGGCTTTTGCTAATAAAGGTAACTTACCGAATAATTCTTACTTTATTACCAAAATTACTGATGCAAGTGGCAATGTGATTGCGGAAAATCACGATACAGGTACTCATCGAATTATCTCTGAAAATACTGCTAAAGAGATGACTACAATGCTGTTAGGCGTATTTGCAGGCGGTACAGGAACTTCAGCTCAACCTGCCGGATATCGAGTTGCTGGCAAAACCGGTTCTACCGAAGTTCCTAATTCATACGGTTTTGGCACTAAGGACCAATGGATCGTTGGTTATACTCCAGATGTTGTTGTAGCAACTTGGGTCGGCTTTGATCGCACTAATCAGCAGCATTTCATGCACGGTGTATCCGAAACTGGTATCACAAGGCTTTATAAAGCTGAAATGGAAGGTATTTTGCCGTATACAGCACAAAATCAATTTAGAGAACAAGCGCCAAGGCAAATTATTCAAAATAACGGTGCTGGTACTGATTGGACGCAAGGTTTTGGTAAAAAAATTGAAAAAGGGCTCGGATCTGCCAGTGAAAAGATTAATGAATGGTATAATGACATAAAAGGACTTTTAGGTCACTAATTAGGAGGAAAAAATATGATAAATATTTACGATTCAGCAAATCAGGTGGCGACAGATTTCCAAAAGCTTGATGAATTTAAGGCTTTAGAAAATGCTGTCAATGCCGTGAAAAATAATGAGGAAAGTGCAGCTTTATTCAAGCAAATGGATGAGATGCAAACTAAAATCATTAATTCTCAAACTGAAGGAAGAGACTTTCCTAAGGATTTAGAGGAAGATTATAAAAAGTTGAATGAAAAAGTGCAAAAGAATGATCAAATATTGCAACTTTTGCAAGCTGAGCAGGCTGTCTCTAAAACAATTGAAGATGTTCAAAAGGCAATTACCAAACCCATTAATGACCTTTATGACGGCCTTAGAAATTAAAAAATAACGATGAAATTTATCCATTTTGCTGACGCACATTTAGATAGTCCATTTTTGGGACTATCTTTTTTACCATCTAAGAGCTTTAATCAAATTCAAAAAGCTCCAATGCAATCTTTAACTAACATTGTCGACTTAGCTATTAGGGAAAATGTTGATCTAGTCTTAATTGCAGGCGACACTTTTGACAGTTTTAAGCCTAATCCCAGCGCCCAGATTTTTTTTGCGCGCGAAATTGAGCGGCTAATCACAGCTGAAATACAAGTAGTTATGGTTTTAGGTAATCATGATCATATGGCAAAAGAAGACCTATTGGTGCCTGAAAGCCCGTATTTTAAATTATTAGGTGAGGACGAAAAAGTTGAAACTGCCTCTTACACTACCAGAAGTGGTTTTGACTATGATGTGACTGGTTTTTCATATTTGGCCAATCACATTACAGATGATCTTGCTGCCCAATTTCCTCCTAAAAATAATCGTTACACTTTTGGTATTATGCATGCTCAAGAAAGGGCGGGTTTGAGTTCTCAAAATGTATATGCTCCATTTACCTTAAGTGAATTACAAAATCTTAATTATGACTATTTTGCTCTGGGTCATATCCATTTAAGGCAAATATTGTCAGAAACGCCACTAATAGTTTATCCTGGTAATATTCAGGGCCGTCACATTAACGAAACTGGTCCCAAAGGCTGTTATTTAGGCACTATTGATGAACAAACAAAGAAAACCAAAATTCATTTTGTTCAGACTAATCTTATTACTTGGGATAAAAGGCAGCTTGAATTAACTAAGCCAATAGCAAAAACCGAGCTGGAAAAGATGATAATTAATTGTTTGCCAGCGACTACCACTAGCTATTTTTGCCTACAAATAATCGGTGCAGATTTTTTAAATGAAAAAGAAGCCGAATTAATTCAAGACAGTGATTTTTGGCAAATGATTTCAGAAAAACTTGCTCATGGTTCTCAGTTGGTAGATGTGCGTTTCCTTAATGGAAGCAAATTAGCTGTTGCTGTTAATGATCAAAAATATTTTACACAGGCTGAAGAAGAGATTTTTGCCTCGGATCAATTTGCCCAAATTAGTAAAGACTGGTCCTTAAAAACTGAGGTTACCAATAATTTGGCCCAGGACCCAAGTTTTATTCAGGAAGTTAAACAACTGGCAGAAGTCAAGCTGAACAGTAAATTGAAAGGAGTCAATGATGAAATTAATTAAACTTAAAATAATTAATTTTGGTCAATTTTCAAATTTCACTTTTGATTTACTTAATCCCGACGTTAACGTCTTTTATGGTACAAATGAAGCAGGGAAAAGCACAATCGTTGCTTTTATTAAACAAATTTTGTTTGGCTTTCATCTTGCTTCACACAATTCCCCTTTTTTTGAAAACTACACTCCTTTGGCCCAAGTTAGTCCAATGGGAGGGTATTTGCTTTTTGAAAATGAAAAAGGACAGCGCTATGAACTGGAACGCCTATACGCCCACGGCAAAGGTTCTAAATTGGGCACACTAACGGTTAAATGTGATAATCAAGTAGTGCCCGAAAATGTTTTTTTTGACCAAATAAAGAATATTGACGGTGACTTTTATGCCGACAGTTTTATCTTTAACCAGGATATGTTGACAAAAGTTGACCAGATCAAGCAAAATGACTTGTTAGAACGTATATATTACTTGGGCGCAGCCGACAGTGATAAATTGATAACTGTGCGCGATGATTTTGCCAAAAATGCTGATAGTTTATTTAAAAAGAGGGGCAGAAAACTTCCGGTTAACCAACTTTTACTGCAGATTCAAGAGCAGCAAAGTAAAGTCAGTGATTCTGAAAATGAATTTTCTGTGTATAAAGAGCTGAACAGTGACTTAAAAAAACAAGAAGAGCTGCAACACCATGAAGAAGCAAAAAGACTAGATCTGCAAAGAAAATATGACAACTTGGAAAAAGTTGAAAAGCTTGTACCCAGTTACGAAAAATTGCAGGATTTACAATGTCAGACCAAAGCAATTCATTTTGACTCGGAGCAATATCAATCTGCACAAAATTTAGCAATTCAAGCAGAAACTTTGCGTAAAAAACAGCAAAAAATCACGGAAAAGCTAACTGAATATTCCCAAGTTAAAGATGAAGATATTAGTGAAACAAAGCTGCTGCAAAAGAAGCCGGAAATTTTACAGTGGCAAGCGGAATATCATAGCTGCTTACAAAAAGAGACGCAAATTAAAAGCGAACAACAGCAGCTCATTACTCTTGATCCCAACTTGAACAAAATTGCTGCATTGACTCAAGAGCAAGTAATTAAGTTGCAGGAAGATTTTCACAAATTACCGCTAAAAGAAACAGTTATTAACCAGGATAAAAGTAATAAGCCAAAACAATTTCTTTTGCTAGGTGGAACTATTTTCATTTTAGGACTAATTTTATTGTTCATTGCTCGTGCCCTTGGTTTTTTGGCTGTTGGTGTTGGGGTAGCTTTTGCAGTGCTTGGTTACTACCAGCAAAAGCAAGTGCAAAAATCAAATGAAGCACAGTCTGAAAAAAGCAGAAAAGTTAAAGAGCAACGATATTTATTTGAGCAACAATATGGCATTAATCCCAACAATTTAGATCTCAATAATTTAATTAATGAATGGAGACAGTATCAGGTTCTGTCCCAAAACTTGAAGAGAAATCAGTTGCGTAAAACGGAGTTATTTGATTTGCTTACACCGTTTGCTGTCGAGTTAAGTCAAGAACTGAAACAAGCAATAGGTACTAATTTTTCTGATGTATTGACTGCATTAGATCAACTTGCTGAAAAAATAGACACGGATCGTAAGCGCAGAGAAGAGCAAAATAGTTTAAAAAACAATTTAACTGAAAATAATGAAGAGCTCCAAGAAGTTAATGTTAAATTGAAAATGATTTTGGCAAGAGCTCAAGTTAGCAGCTTAGATGAATATCGAGAAATTCAAAAACAAAAGCTGAGACAGGATAATATTAAAAACCAAATTAGTGCTCTCAAATCCAGTTTGCAAAGCGACCTTATCCAGCTGCAAGAATATGTACAAGATAAAAGTAGTGGACACAAGAAATTACAGGATGTAGCTGCTCAAATTTCCTTACTAAATGAAAATATTAACCTTTTACAAAGTAAAACGGCTGAAACTAAAGTCAAGATGGAAAATTTGGCCAGTTCAACGGCGGTATTCGAGGAAAAACAAAAATTAGCAAACTTAAGAACCAGACTTAGAAATTTAAGCGCGGAGTATTTGGCTAATTTATTTACTGCCAAGTGGATTAGCCGCGCACTTGATCTTGCATCTAATGAACGTTTTCCGAAAATGCTGATTACTGCTAAAGAATATTTGCGACTATTAACAAATAATCGGTATAATAATATTGAAATAGGTAAAAAAATAACCGTTACTCGTTTTGATGGTAAAAAATTAGCGGTGGAATATCTTTCTCGGGGTACCTCTGAGCAACTTTATTTTGCTTTGAAATTGGCTTTTGTTGAACAAATAAAGGATCAAATTAATTTACCAATTTTGATTGATGACTCTTTTGTTAACTTTGATGACCAAAGGATCAATGAAATTGAAAAGTTGCTGCAGACAATTGCGCAAAGCAATCAGGTATTGATCTTTACTGCTCAAAAAAGCCTTGTTGATAAACTGCAATTACAGCCGCTAACTTTTAAGAAAGGAACCGAACATGTATAAACGTTTGCTGGATTATAATGATGGCGAAGAGTTAGAACTGGTCGTGTTAATTAAGAACTCGCAACTAAGACATACCAAAAAGGGTAAGCTCTATTTGGCAATGTCATTTGGTGATTCATCTGGTGAAATTCGCGGTAATTTTTGGGATGCCAATGACCAAGATGCCTCTACATTTAATTCAGGAACAATTGTTGAACTTAACGGCAAACGGGAAGAATATCAGGGGCAGCCACAAATAAAAATTTATAGTCTACGGGTTGTTGGCCCTGAAGAAGGTTATGATCTCAGGCAGTTTATTAAATCAGCCCCAGAAAAAGTTGCTGATATGAAAGAAGAAATCAATCAGTACGTTTTTGAAATTTTGAATCCAACCTGGAACCGGATAGTACGGTTTTTATTAAAAAAATGGGACAAGCGGTTCTTTGAGTTTCCAGCTGGAAAAAGTAACCACCATGCCGTACGTGGAGGTCTGGCATACCATACATTATCAATGTTGCGGGATGCTAAAGGCCTGGCAAATAATTATGCGCAAATTAATCGTTCATTATTATATGCTGGCTGTATTTTACATGATATGGGTAAAGTATTGGAATTAACTGGTCCGGCTGCCACTCAATATACTAATGAAGGTAACTTGATTGGCCACTTGGTTTTAATTGACGAGCAAATAATGTTAGCGGCGCAACAACTAAATATTGACCTTGAATCTGAAGACTTGCTCTTATTGCGTCATATGGTTTTGTCTCATCATGGTAAATTTGAGTATGGCTCACCTAAATTGCCAGCACTCCTTGAAGCAGAATTGTTACATCGCATTGATGATTTAGATGCGTCAATTTACGCTATTACTAATGCTTTACAACATACACGACCGGGCAATTTTACCGAAAATATTATGAGTCAGGGTGGCCGGAAATTTTATAGACCTAAAGATGATGAATCTTTAGCTAAATCACATAAATTAGAATAGTTCCTCAGAGCATCTGAGAAGCAAATAACTTTATTGAGGGTTACCAAAAAATATAAAATATTAGCTTTATACTTGCAAACGGAGAGCTAGAAAGCAGCTAAAAGTACGACATTACTTTTAGCTGCTTTTTCATTTGCCTTAATTTAAGCAGAATTTCTCGTTCACGCAACATTTTGATAAATGTAAAAATAATTTTGATCAAACTGCTTTTTTATAATCTTAAAAAATATGATGCCGTGCTTTTCATGGAAGATAACACTATTACTGTAGAAGGTTTTTATGAAGAATTGATTGAGCAAAAAGGTGATTTAGATAATCTATGTAGTTTAACTGCTAATTAGTTAGTAAATTGTGTCAACTTAGTTATTCAATCAGAATATTTTAAAATTAATGCAAAAAAATCCCGTTAGCCGCCATTTATAAAAATGACTGTTAACGGGATTATTATATTTTCAGCAAAGAACTGGTTCTGACTGTTATAATTTTAATTACTTCTTATTTGTTGAAGTAGAAACATAAGCAGCTAAAACATCCTTTAGATCATTATCCTTTATGTTGACTCCCGCCTTTTTAATTACCTTGGCAAGGACATCATGCATAGTTTGTTGATCTTGAGACATTGATTGATAAATTTGATCATCAATTTCTTTTTTATGTGAAGCAAAAGAACCTTTGGCAGGGTGTTTAATCATTCTAATTACGTGGTAGCCTGATTGAGATTTAACGGGGCTCTTCGTAGTTTCACCGGTCTTTAGCTTAAATGCTGCATTTTTAAAAGCAGGATCTAAACTAGTATCAGTGGAATCAAATGCTGGCAGCTTACCTTCATTACTTTTGGTTCCAGTATCTAAAGAATACTTTTTAACTAGGCTCTTGAAGCTTTTACCATTCTTTAATTCTTTAGTAATTTCTTCGGCTTTAGATTTCTTAGAAACTAATATGTGTTGCACTGTAACTTTAGGTTGATATGCTTTCCAGGCTTTTTCTTCTTGGCTCTTTGAGATCTTTTTAATATCTTTCAAGGCGGCTTCGGTCAGCAAGTTTGTTTTTAGGTTTTGCTTGAAACTTGCAGTAGTCATACCATTTTGTTGCAAAACGGCATCAAACTGACTACCATATTGTTTCTTATAATTGCTATATTGTTTATCAACTTGCTTTTTTGAAACCTTATTGCCATATTGTTGCTCTAAAACACGATTAATAATCATATTTGCCAAAGCGGTTTTACCAGCCTGAGATTTTTTCATATCATCATAATACTCTTGCTGGGTAATCTTGCCGCCTTTATAAGAAGCAACAGTTTTGCCACCATTAGAACAAGCAGCTGTTGATAATGCCATACCGGCTACGGCAATCACAGCTGCAGCTTTTTTAATATATTTTTTCATAAAATAAATTCTCCACATCCTTAATAAATTAAGTCACCGACAACTAATATAACATAAACTGGCAAAACTGGTTTTCATTTTTATTTTTTTAAAACAAAAAAGAGAGTTTCTTTACTATTTTTTAGAACTATTAGTTTCATTTGCGTTATTGGAATTAATTGTCGCAGTTTTGGCTTTCAGCTTGCCAACGATACGATTAATGCTGATCTGATAATATTCTATTTCGTTTTGTAATTCAGAAACAGCTTTCTTTGCTCGCGGTAAAGATTTTTTTAATTCTTGCTGAGCAGTTTTAAATTTACTACTTGTAGCAGAAATGTCACTAATATCTTCTTTTAATGACTTTACTTGCTTTTGCACAGGTGGAAACAGGCGGTTGCCATTTTGATCTTTGAACAGTGAAAGGATCACGCCAAAGCCTGCACCTACAGCCAATCCTAAACTAAAACGTTTCATCTTGTCACCTTAAAATTGTGCTCTAATGGCAGCAGCAACCTTTTCATAATCTTCGTCAGTGTATTTTTCCGCATTGTTACGGGTGGCAATCTTTAAGCCATCACCTTCAAATCGCGGAATAAAATGAATATGTGAATGCATAACTACTTGACTTGCACTGGCACCATTATTGCTGCTAATATTCATACCGGTGATTCTCGGATCAAATTTTTTAATTGCATTAGCAATTGTAGGAATATATTGTAAATAGTGTTGAGCATCTGCCTGGGTATAATCAAAAAAGTTTGTGATGTGTTTTTTAGGCACCATCAAAGTATGACCAGGATTAACCTGGGATAAATCTAAAAATGCTTTAACATCGTCATTTTCAAAAACAGTGTAGCTGCTGGCTTCCCCTTTAATAATTTTACAAAATAAACAATCTTTATCTAAATCTTCCATTTTAAAACCTCTACATTTCAAAATTTAGTTTCTTTTAATATCATGCTATCATATTAAATGAGTAAATTCATTAAAAGAAAGATAGGAATTATGACTTTAAAAATTGAGCATTTGACTGGGGGCTACACGGGTATACCAGTCATAAAAGATATTAACTTGGAAATAAAACCCGGGGAAGTTTTAGGAGTGATTGGCCTAAATGGTGCTGGTAAATCTACTACTATTAAACATATTTTAGGATTACTCAGACCGCAAAAAGGGAAAATCACTCTAAATGGCATTGATTTAACGGCTGAACCTACTAAATTTAAAAGACAAGTCGCATATATTCCCGAGACGCCAGTTTTATATTCAGAATTGACTTTAAAAGAGCATCTTGACCTGACTATTCTTAGTTACCAGCTAAATGAAAAACAGGCTTGGGCAAAGGCTCACGAGCTGTTACAGCTGTTTAGGCTGGATGACAAGTTAGATTGGCTGCCGATTCATTTTTCAAAGGGTATGAAGCAAAAAGTAATGATTGTTTCAGCGTTTTTAGCAAATACTGACTTGCTGGTAATCGACGAGCCGTTCACTGGACTTGATCCGTTGGCAGTGGCCAATTTGGTGCAATTGATTAAAGAAGCTGCTGGTCAAGGCAAAATGGTGTTAATGTCAACACACATTTTAGCTGACAGTGTGCAGGCAGTTTCTCGTTATGCGGTCTTAAATAATGGCAAAATTCAAACTGCTGGTACTTTGGCTGAAATTCGCATGCATTATGGCCTAAAGGAGACAGATTCATTTGACCAAATTTACCAAATTTTAAGTCAGGAGCAACAAAATGCGTGATTTGGCTAAAAGAAGGCTGCAGGAAAACTTGCGCCAGTCTTTGAAATACCTAGTATTGGTTTTTAATGATTTCTTTATCCTAGCTCTGATTTTTCTTTTTGGAGCACTCATGTTCTGGTATGCACAGGCAATGAAGACTATGCCTGAAAATCTGTGGTATTACCGTCCCCTAGTTGGTATTTTGCTGTGGTTGCCACTTTTAATAGGCAAACTGGTAACATTGCTAAAACCAGCTGATTTACAATTTTTACTGCCTGAAGATGAAAATTTAGCATCATATTTGCAGCCAATGCTAAATTACAGCTTGATTGTACCTACAATTTGCTTAGTTTTAATGGCGGGAATTATATTTCCTTTTGCCACGATCAAGGCAAAGATTGAACCGTTAGATTATGTTTTCGCGGTTTTTGCTGTTTTTCTGGCCAAAGTGATGCAACTGAAAATTATGGAATATAATTTATTCTTTAACCGTAAAATTTCTATCTCAATTTTGAATATTTTCTTACTGCTTTTATTCATTTTGGGAATGTTTAAACCAAAAAGTATGATATTTATTGCTGGTTTGCTGTTAATTATTGTAATCATTTTTATTTTAAAACCGCAACATGCAGCACTTTTTGACTGGCAATTTGCCATCGAGCAAGAAGAAAAACGTAAAAACGTTGTTTATAACGCTTTTAGTATGTTCACCGATGTTAAGGAAAGGCAAACTAATATTAAAAGACGGAAATATTTGGACTTTTTATTACCTCAAAATTTGGCAAGGGAAAATCCTAATAAGTTTTTGTATCGGCGCTCAGTTCTGCGCAATCCGGATAACATTAATCTAGTGGTTAGAATGACTGCTTTTGCAATTCTAATTTCGTGGTTAGTGCAGAATTGGCCTTGGGCATTAGGCTTGTCCTGCTTAGTAGTATTCTTAACTATTTACCAATTAGTACCGATGGTTGATGAATTTGACACCAATGTCATGTATCGTGTTTATCCTATTGCGCGTACTAAACGAGGCTTAGACTTAGTTTCTGCACTTACTGGAATAATGTTGGTACAATGGTTGATTATTAGCATTTCATGGCTGATTACACTGCCCATTAGTTTGCACTTGTTTGAAGCAATGGGGATTTTAGTTGTTTTCAGTTACGCGGTATTAAGGTTATACTTACCAGCAAAAGTAAAGAAAAGGAAGTTGTAAATAAATGAGACTACGTAACAAACCGTGGGCTGTAAAACTTGTGCAAGAGCATCCAGAAAGTGTGATAGATCGTCCAGATCCAACCCAAAAGATTGATTGGTCAAAGCGGTTTGCTGACATTTCAAAACCATTAGAAATTGAAGTTGGTCCGGGTAAAGGAAAATTTATCACCACAATGGCTGAAAAGCACCCTGAAAAAAATTTCGTTGCTCTTGAACTGCAGATGACCGCAGCTGGAATTATTTTACGGTCAAAACTAGCTCAAAATTTGCCTAATTTACAAATTTTATGCGCAGATGCTGCTAATATTGATTGCTTTTTTAAAAAACATAGTGCAAATACCATTTACCTAAATTTTAGTGACCCGTGGCCTAAAACTAGGCACGAAAAGAGAAGGTTAACCTATAAGACTTTTTTACAAAAATACCAAACCGTTTTACAAGAAAATGGTCAGATACAGTTTAAAACAGATAATGCAGGTCTTTTTGCTTATTCTCTTCAAAGTATGAATAATTATGGGATGCATTTTGATTTTGTTACAGTGGATCTGCATAATGAAAAAGAAGATATTTTAACTTCAAATATTGAAACCGAGTATGAGCACAAATTTGCCAGCCAAGGTAACCCAATTTATGCCTTGCATGCTGATTTTGGGGTAAAATAAGTAATAATAAGGATTGAGAGGTTTTTTCAAAATGGAACAAATAAAAGAATTAGATCAAAAAAAATTAGATGATATTACCAAAAATGGTCGTGTGGTTTTGGAATTTTCTGCTGGTTGGTGTCCAGATTGCCGCTTTTTGGATCCGTTTATGCCGGAGATTGAAAAAGATTTTTCTGACAGTAAATTTTATCAAATTGACCGTGACGGTTCTGTAGATGTAGCTAAAGAAATGAATATCATGGGTATTCCTTCATTTGTGGTCTACCAAGATGGTAAAGAAATTGGTAGACTAGTTAATAAGGACCGTAAAACTAAAGAAGAAGTTGAGAGCTTTTTGCGGTCACTGGACTAAGTGAAAGAGGATAATTGATTCATGATTACTAGTATTAATAAACGCAGCTATCCCAATACCTTAATTGTGATTTTAGGTCAGGATAAGGGCAAAAGTGAGTATGAAGAAAAAGGTGATGTCACACGTATTACTGATGAGGAAGGTAATGTGACCGGATATAATTTCTTCAATGTCGACCAGGTAATTGATTATGACAAACTAGCAGACGGCCAAGTCAAGTTGACTAATGACGATTTAGCAGCATTAAATAAAAAGCTGGCAGAAGTTGGTTTTAATGATCAACTTGCTTATGGTAAACCAACGCTGGTTTATGGCTATGTGAAAAGCTGTGAAAAACATCCTGACTCTGATCACTTGCATGTGACCACTGTTGATGTTGGTCATGGTGAGGAACAGCAAATCGTTTGTGGTGCACCTAACATTGCTCAAGGACAAAAAGTAGTAGTTGCCTTACCTGGCACATTGATGCCAAATGGTCAAATGATTTGGCCGGGTCAGCTGCGCCATGTGGATTCTTATGGGATGATCTGTTCAGCACGAGAACTAGGTTTGCCCCACGCACCACAAAAACGAGGAATTTTAGTAGTTCCAGACGATTTTACTGTGGGAGACGCCTTTGATCCTGAAAAATGTGATGAACTTTTGGCAAGCGGGCAGATTAAATTATAAGATTAAAGGACTTTATCAAGTTATTGGTAGAGTCCTTTTTTAGTAATACAAAGTAAGATTATGATTTTTCAAGGCTTTTCAATGATTCTGCTCTTTTTCCGTTAGAAATGGTAAAATAAGAAACAATGATAAAAAATATGGAGCTTGGGAAATGTTAGATAAAAATAAGCAAATTTGGTTTATTGGAATTAAAGGAACGGGAATGGCTTCTTTAGCCTTAGTGTTAAACGATTTAGGCTTTCATGTTGCCGGTAGTGATATCAAAAAGTATACTTTCACACAAGAACCACTTGAAAAAGCAGGAATTAAAGTAACAGAGTTTGATGCAAGTAATATCAAAGACTCGGGTCAGGTCATAATTAAGGGCAATGCTTTTAAAAATGATAACGTGGAAGTTAAAGCTTGTGAAGATAAAAATATAACTTGGCAAAGTTATCCTGATACCGTAGAAGAAATAATCAAGATGCATACTGGTATTGGTGTTTCAGGAACTCATGGCAAAACATCTACTACCGGTCTTTTAGCTCACGTTTTAGGTGAAGCAGCGCCCACGTCTTATCTGATAGGCGATGGTGAGGGTAAAGGAGTTAAAGGGTCACGCTTTTTTGTTTATGAAGCTGATGAATATCGCCGCCATTTCTTGGCTTATCATCCTGATTATCAAATCATGACCAACATTGATTTTGACCACCCGGATTATTTTAAAGACCAGGCAGATTATACTTCAGCCTTTCAAACTGCAGCTGATCAAACTCAAAAAGGTCTATTTGTGTGGGGAGGTAATGACAGACTAAGACAATTGCATTCCGCCGTTCCCAAATACACTTATGGTTTTGAAAATGATGATGATTTTCAGGTGGTTGATGCTAACCGGACTACTGCAGGCTCAAGTTTTACGGTTTTGAAGCACGGTCAGGAAATAGGTAAATTTACAATTCATCTTTTTGGTGATCATAATATTTTGAATGCTACGGCCGTAATAGCAGTTGCTTATACCGAAAACATTCCTCTTAGAGATATTCAAAAGGGTTTACTTACTTATCAGGGGGCCAAACGACGCTTTTCTGAAAAAGACTTTAAAGATATTAATATCATTGATGATTACGCCCATCATCCAACTGAAATGCGTGCGACAATTCAAGCTGCTAGGCAAAAGTTTCCTCATAAAAAACTAGTTGTCGTATTCCAACCACATACTTTTTCAAGAACGAAGAAATATGCGCAAGATTTTGCAGAAATTTTGCGCGGAGTGGATAAAGCATACATTACTCCTATTTATGCTTCCGCAAGAGAGGCTAGCGGCAACATTTCAAGTAATGACTTGGTAGCTAAAATTCCTGGTTCTGAAGTGATTGACCTTGATAATATTTCTGACTTGACCCAGAACAAAGACAGTGTCATTGTTTTCATGGGTGCAGGCGATATCCAGAAATACGAAGATGCTTTTGAAAAATTACTAAAATAAAATAAGTTATTAAGATCGAGTTTCAAGACTTGATCTTTTTGCTTTATCTAACTGATTTTACATGTCGTAAGGTTCAGGAAAATCGGTATTATGCAAGATGAATGGAAAAACTGGTAAAATGGTAGTTGAATAAAGAAACTTGGTTTAAATTTAAGGAGATCAAATGGCTGATAAAAAATTACTTTTAATTGATGGTAATTCAGTTGCCTTTCGTGCTTTCTATGCATTGTACCGCCAACTTGAAAATTTTAGAAATCCTGAAGGATTGCACACTAATGCCATTTATACATTTAAAAATATGCTTGATGTCGTGCTGAATGACGTTGAACCTGACCATGTTTTGGTTGCTTTTGATGCAGGTAAAACTACTTTTAGAAATAAGATGTATGCTGACTACAAAGGTGGCAGACAAAAGACCCCATCAGAATTATCTGAACAGCTGCCGTACATTCAGGAACTTTTGCATGATTTGGGCTTGTCTACATATGAGCTTGATAACTATGAAGCTGATGACATTATTGGTACTTTTGTAAGTATTGGAGAAAAAGAGGGCTTTAAAGTCACGGTTGTTACGGGTGACAAGGACTTGACGCAGCTGGCATCTCCTCAAACCACTGTTATGGTTACTAAATCAGGAGTTTTAAACTTGGAAGCTTATACACCTGAACACATGAAAGAAGTTAATGGTGTTACTCCAACTGAATTCATTGATATGAAAGCATTAATGGGTGATAATTCTGATAATTATCCTGGTGTTACTAAAATAGGACCCAAAAAAGCTTCGCAACTTATCCAGGAATATGGCTCAGTAGAAAATTTATATGATCATTTAGATGATATGAAGCCTTCTAAAATGAAGGAAAACCTAATTAATGATAAAGATAAGGCTCTACTGGGTAAAAAGCTGGCGACAATTGATCGTAATACCCCGTTAACCATTGGGATTGCTGATGTCAAAAGACGTGAAGTTGATTATCAAAAATTGCGCAGATTCTATGAAAAAATGAATTTCCGTAAGTTTTTGAGTCAGTTAAATCCTGAAAGTGCTGCTCAGCCAAAAGAACAACCCGCACAAAATAATAAAGCAGTTGCTTTTACAGAGCTTGAAGAAAATGACATTAATAATTTTGCAGTTAAAGCTGGCCAAACTATTACTTTTTACTTAGGAATGTTGGGTGCCAATTATCATTTAGCGCAATTTGTTGGCTTTGCCATTAAGATAGATAAGCAAATATATGTGAGTCGCAATGTTGACCTGTTAAAAAAGCCGCAACTTAAGAATATTCTAGAAAATAAGCAAATTGCCAAAAATGTCTTTGATTTAAAACGAACTACAGTTGGTTTGAACCGATTGGGTATTCACGTTCGCTCTATTGATTATGATATGCTACTTGCTTCATATTTAATTAATAACGAAAATAATTCTGACGACATGGGTGAGATATGCCGGATGTATGGTGATAATTCGGTTAAAAGCGATTATGATGTTTACGGCAAAGGTAAAAGCGTCCATATTCCAGAGGACGATCAGGTGTTGTTCAACCATTTGGCTGGCAAAATTGAAGCAATCGCAAACTTAAAAGATACTCTGTTGGCTAAACTAAAAGAACATGAGCAAGACGATCTTTTTGCCAATATTGAAATCCCTGTGGCCCGAGTTCTGTCTGTCATGGAAATAAACGGTATCAAAGTCCAAGCTGATACCTTAACGCAGCTCCAAGATGAATTTGCGGTTGACCTTAAGAAAATGGAAAAGCAAATTTATGATGAAGCCGGTGAAGAATTTAATATTAATTCACCTAAACAATTAGGGCATATTTTGTTTGAAAAAATGGGCTTAAAGCCTGTTAAAAAGACTAAAACTGGTTATTCGACTTCAGTTGATGTTTTGAATCAGTTAAAAGATGAAAACCCAATTATTGATCAAATTTTGACTTACCGACAAATTGCTAAAATCCAGTCAACTTACGTCAATGGCTTACTGGATGTTATCCAAAAAGACGGTCGGGTTCATACCAGGTATTTACAAACATTGACTGCTACTGGTCGTTTGTCCTCAGTTGATCCTAACTTACAAAATATTCCCACCAGAACCGAAGAAGGAAAGCAAATTAGAAAAGCATTTGTGCCAAGTGAACCAGATGGCTACATTTTCTCTTGTGACTATTCTCAAATTGAATTACGAGTCTTGGCACAGGTTTCCGGTGACGAACAAATGCAGGAAGCTTTCAGAACGGGTTATGACATCCACGCTCATACGGCTATGAAAATTTTCCATCTGAAATCAACTTCTGACGTTACGCCGTTAATGCGTCGCAGAGCAAAAGCGGTAAACTTCGGTATTGTCTATGGTATTTCTGATTATGGCTTATCTAAAAATCTTAATATCAGTCGAAAACAAGCTAAGGAATTTATTGATAATTACTTTGAACAATATCCGCAAATTAAGGATTATATGGATAAGGCAGTTCAAGTTGCCCGTGAAAAAGGCTATGCCGAAACAATTATGCACAGAAGGCGCTATTTACCTGATATTCATGCCAAGAATTATAATGTGCGGTCATTTGCGGAAAGAACTGCTATTAACTCACCAATTCAGGGTTCAGCTGCAGATATTATCAAGATCGCGATGATTAACATGCAGAAAAAATTGGATGAGATGCATCTTAAAACAAAGATGGTGGTTCAGGTTCATGATGAATTAATTTTTGACGTACCAAAAGATGAATTAGAAACTATTAAAAAGATTGTGCCAGAAGTTATGCAGTCTGCTGTGAGACTTGATATTCCTCTTGTAGCTGATTCTGGTTATGGTCACAATTGGTTTGATGCTAAGTAAGGAGTAATTTTAATGCCCGAAATGCCAGAAGTTGAAACTGTCAGGCGGACACTACTTCCCCTGATTAAGGGAAAAACGATTAAAGAAGTAACTGTTTGGTATCCTAAAATAATAACTGGTGATGCAAAAGAATTTAAAAAGCAGTTAGCTGGTAAAAGAATAGAAACAATTGATCGTTATGCCAAATATTTGCTTATTCGTCTTAGTGGTCATTTAACCGTGGTATCGCATTTACGCATGGAAGGTAAATATCGTTTAGTCAAAGTAAATACCAAAAAAGATAAACACGATCATGTGCAAATTGTTTTTAACGATAATTCTGCTTTGCGTTACAATGATGTGCGTAAGTTCGGGCGCATGCAGTTGATTACAACGGGCACAGAGAAAGAAAGTACCGGTATTGGCAAATTAGGCGCTGAACCAAATTCACAGGCGTTTACAGTTTCATACTTGCAAAAAGGCCTAGCTCGTAAAAAGAAAAATATCAAAAATACCTTGCTTGATCAGTCAGTTGTGGCCGGTCTTGGTAACATTTACGTAGATGAAGTTTTGTGGGAAACAAAAATTCACCCATTAAGTATGGCTAATAGTATCCCAGCAAAAAAAGTAGCAGAACTGCATGATAATATTAATTCGTTGATAGAATTGGCCATAGCAGAAAGGGGTACTACTGTTCATACATATCTTGATGCTAATGGCAAGACTGGTGGTTTTCAAAAAATGTTGCAGGTCTATGGTCATAAAGGCGAACCTTGTGAACGTTGCGGAACCCCTCTTGAAAAAATTAAAGTAAACGGCCGAGGAACTACTTTTTGCCCTAAATGTCAGGTGATTTATAAATGACAACTATTTTGGGCTTAACTGGTGGAATAGCCAGCGGCAAAAGCACAGCAGATATCTTTTTTAAAGAAAAGCACATACCCGTGATAGACTGTGACCAAATAGCTCATGATATTTTAAATGTTGGTAATAAAGGCTATGAATTAGTCAAAAAGCAATTTGGTGCACAAATAATCAATGAAGATCAATCAATCAACCGATCAGTTTTAGGCCAAATAGTTTTTAATGACGCAAAGCAGCTTGACATTCTTAATAAAATTACCCATCCGTTGATTTTTAAAGAAATACAAGCTAAAATTGCGCTAAACAAGGTTGCTAAAAAGCCTTTAATTATTGTAGATGCACCAGTTTTGTTTGAAGCAAATGGTCAAAAATATTGTGACTGCACTTTATTAATTGCCATACCTGAATCTTTGCAGTTAAAGCGGCTGATGTTAAGGGATCATTTAAGTAAAGATGCTGCTTTGAAACGTATTCGCAGTCAGATGTCCTTGTCTCAGAAAGAAAAACTAGCTGACTTTGTAATTAATAATGTTGGTACAAAGCAAGATCTGAAATATCAACTTGAGCAGTTGCTTCTTAAAATAAAAGAGGAGTATTAATATGGAATGTCCTAATTGTCATAAAAATGCATCAAAAGTAATAGATTCTCGCCCCAGTGATGAAAATCGTGCAATCAGACGGCGGCGTGAGTGTGAAAACTGTGGCTTTCGTTTTACTACGTTTGAAAGAGTCGAGACGACACCACTACTGGTAATCAAAAATGATGGCACTCGTGAACCTTTTAACCGGAAAAAAATTTTACACGGTGTTATGGCTGCGGGTCAAAAGCGCCCAATATCTAGTTCACAATTTGAAGAATTAGTTGATCATGTAGAAAACAAAGTCCGTCAGCAAGGAGTTAGTGAGATTTCTTCCAAAAAGATTGGTCAATTAGTAATGGATGAACTGGCTAAAATTGATGATGTCGCTTATATTCGTTTTGCCTCTATTTATCGTGAATTCAAAGATATGTCCAGCTTCATGAAAACCATGGAAGATATGATTGCAAAAAGGGAGAAAGGTAATTAATTATGTTTGAGACAAATGATCCCAAACAACCATTTTTCATTGCTAACAGGGTGGACATTTTTCCGAAGGATTTACGGGTTTTAATCAAATTATACCAGCCGCTCATTGGATCTCTGGCGCTGGCAGTTTATTTAAGCTTAAATGAAGACTACAATCCGCAAGCGATGCTCTCTGATGCCAAAGGTCTCTATTTTTTGCAGGAGCAAGCCGACTGCGATATCAAAAAATTATTTCCCGCGTTGCATAAACTTGAAGCTGTCGGTTTAATTGAAAGCCATTTGCTTGCTAACCAAATTATGGGTCAGGTTTTATGTTTTAAACTTAAAAGTGTTCCTTCCAGCAGTGAGTTTTTTACCACCGCACTTTTAGCAAGTTTATTAAAAGAAAAAGTGGGTGTTACAGCCTTTAATAAATTGAGCCATGAGTTTGCTAGAGAAACTAAGCAAAGTCAAAGCAGTATCAGTGGAATTAAGGAAGCACCTAACGTATCTGCATCCTTTATGGAAGTTTTTCATTTACCTGACCAAGAAGCAATTGATCCTTCTATTGATGTGAAAAAAGCTGCTAAAGAAAACAGTTCTGTTTCTAAAGCTTTTGCTACCGTCAATGAGCAAGAGCATATTGACTGGGATTTTATGAAACAGCAATTTGAAATTTATCAAATCGCGGGCAGCGAAATTGATCAGAATGAAGAAGCTATTCGAGCTGTTATGCGCATGTACGGACTTTCCGAGCAAGAATTTGTTGATGAAGCAATACCTTGCTTACATGGTGATTATCATTTAAATATGCGTCAAATTAAGCAATCTATCGCTAACAGTATTCATGGCAGTGATACGCGCCAGCATTTGCCAAAAAAAGAAGAACTAACAGACAAGCTTGTCAATACTAGTCACTTAAATGAAGATGAACAACAGCTATTGCAGAAAGCTCAATCTGATACTCCAGCCCAGTTTTTGTATCATTTAAAAACTGAGCGGAATGATTTTGTTGATGCCAGTGAATATCAAGTGCTTGATAATTTATATAACGATAAGGGAATGCCGGCAGAATTGCTTAACGTTTTGACTTATGCTTGTTTAAAAAGTGGTCCTAATATCTCTTTTCGCTTGGCAAATAAAATACTTCATGATTGGCTGCAACACGGGGTTAAAACTGCTAGTCAAGCCTTGGAATACATGGACAAGAGAAAAAGGGCACAAAAGCAAAGAGGCAATCGATATCATGCTTATACTGCCAGAAAAACGGTTGAAAAGGGCACTGATTGGAACAAGCAAAAGCCAAAGGTAAAATCGGATGTTTCCAGTGCAGAATTAAAAGAATTTTTCAAGAATTTTGAAGATCAAAACGGCATGAAGTAGGTGAAATAAAATGCAACCCATCAAAAAACTTATGGTTAAAGGACAAACAGCTAAAGCAGATGAGGAAAGTACAGCTAAAATAAAGCAAAAAGTTTTGGCTGAGCCCAAAGTGCAGCAATTTATCAGCCAGCACCAAGAGCAGCTTAATGAAAGCATAATTGATAAAAGTTTGCCTAGCCTGTTTGAATTTTATCTTAGTCAACATAAAAAAGACCCGGTAACTCAAGGATATTATCCTGATTTAATCATGAATAAAAATGCAATTAGCCTCAAGTTTGTTCCTGAGGACAGTAAGCTGATTCATGATAGAGAAATTAGTATCAAGAAACACTTGCGCTTAATTAATTTACCTGAGGGATTGCAGGATATTCGTTTGAGTCAAATAGAACTGACTCCTGAAAGAAAAGAAGTAATGACAGCTATTCAAAAGTTTTTATATCATTATGCGCGAGATATTCATCAAAAGGGGTTATATTTATCAGGTAATTTTGGTATTGGTAAAACCTATATATTGGCGGGACTGGCAAATCAGGTTGCTGCTATGAACAAATATGTTGTTTTTTTACATGTTCCTACTTTCATTGCCAGTCTGGCAAGTCATTTTAATGATAATAGTTTGCAAGATGAAGTTCAAAAAATTGCAAATTGCGATTTATTAATACTTGATGATATTGGTGCGGAAAATTTGAGTCAGTGGTCACGCGATGAAGTTTTAGCAGTAATTTTACAAGCAAGAATGGATAATGTTTTGCCAACCTTCTTTTCGTCTAACTTTGCTATGAATGACTTAGAAGATCATTTCAAAGAGACTAAAAATGCCATTGAACCAGTAAAGGCTGCCAGATTAATGGAAAGAATACATTCTCTAGCCACTGAAATTGTAATTTCTGGGCACAACCGGCGGCATTAGTGACTAAAAAGTCTAGTTTGAATTTTTTTAATGAAAATATACTTGCATTAAAAAATTATTGGGTTATAATTAACTGCAATGAATGAACATGTTGTAATACGATTCAGAGAGAGAAGCATTATTCTGGAAGCTTCCATTAGTGTTACAATCCACTCATTCGTACCTGAAATTAAAAAATGGGTTAGATCCGTTATAATCTTGAACGAGATAGTCTGGAGTCCAGACTAAATTTTGGGTGGAACCACGTTAATTAACGTCCCAGTGCTTAACTGCACTGGGATTTTTTATTTATTTGATTTTGGAGGAAAAAATGAGTTTTGCAATTACTTTGCCGGATGGTTCTAAAAAGGAATATGAAGATGCAGTATCAGTTTCTGTTTTAGCACATGACATAGGTACATCCTTAGGTAAGGCTGCTATTGGAGCAAAAGTAAACGGTCAAGTTGTTTCTTTGGATTACAAATTAAATAAAGATGCCGAAGTTGCAATTATTACAGACAGGGATGAAGCAGGCTTAAATATTTTACGGGCTACGGTAGCTTTTGTATTTGAAGCAGTTGCTAAAAAAGCTTATCCTGAGATTCATTTTGGTGAACATGCGGCGAATGAAGATGGCTTTTTGGTTGATACTGACAAGGAAAATCAGATTAAAGTTAACGAACTTCCGGAATTAGAGAAAGCAATCAAAAAAGTTATTAAGGCTGGAAATAAAATTGCATCTTCTTCCATGTCAAAAGCGGAATTATCTGAAATTTTTAAAGATGATCCGTATAAGAGTGAATTGCTAAAAACAGAAAAAGATGACCAAATTCATGTATACAAGCTGGGAGACTTCATCGACTTTGGCTTCGACGCGTTACTGCCTAATACAGGAAAGATTAAGCAGTTTAAATTATTATCTGTTGCTGGTGCTTATTGGAAGGGCCAATCTTCTAACCCAATGCTTCAAAGAATTTCCGGTACAGCCTTCTTTAAAAAAGCTGACTTAGATGCCGATATTAAGCGGCGTGAAGAAATTAAAGAACGCGATCACAGAACAATTGGTCGAGATCTTGATTTATTCTTTGTAGATCCCAAAGTTGGAGCTGGTTTACCTTACTGGATGCCAAAAGGTGCCACGATTCGCCGAGTAGTTGAACGTTACATCATTGATAAAGAGGTCGCTGACGGTTACCAACACGTTTATACCCCAGTGCTTATGAACGTTGACGCTTATAAAACATCAGGCCACTGGGCACACTATCGTGATGACATGTTCCCACCGATGGATATGGGTGACGGGGAAATGCTTGAATTGCGTCCAATGAATTGTCCGTCACACATTCAAATCTATAAGCATCATATTCGTTCATACCGTGAGTTGCCAATTCGCATTGCAGAACTGGGTATGATGCACAGATATGAAAAATCTGGTGCTTTGTCAGGTTTGCAACGCGTAAGAGAAATGACTTTAAATGATGGTCATACATTTGTAACCTTAGACCAGGTTCAAAGTGAATTCTCTAAGATTTTGACTTTAATTCTGGATGTATACAAAGACTTTGACATCACCGATTACTACTTCAGACTTTCTTATCGTGATCCGAAGAATACTAAGAAGTATTTTGCCAATGATGAAATGTGGGAGAGAAGTCAGTCAATGCTGAAAAAGGCAATGGATGATATGGGCCTTGATTATGTCGAAGCTGAAGGTGAGGCTGCATTCTACGGTCCTAAACTTGATATTCAGACTAAGACTGCTTTAGGTGCTGACGAAACCATGTCAACTATCCAACTGGACTTCATGCTCCCTGAACGCTTTAACTTAACTTATGTTGGTCAAGATGGTGAAGAGCATCGTCCAGTTATGATCCACCGTGGTATTGTTGGAACTATGGAGCGTTTCATTGCTTACTTGATTGAAATATACAAGGGTGCTTTCCCAACCTGGTTAGCTCCAGTTCAAGTTGAAGTAATCCCTGTTAACCTGGATGCTCATTCAGATTACGCTAAGAAAGTCCGTGATGAGCTCAATAAGAGAGGTTTTAGAGCTGAAGCCGACTTACGTAATGAAAAATTGGGCTACAAGATTCGTGAATCACAAACACAAAAAGTACCGTATACTCTTGTTTTAGGTGACAAAGAACTCAAGGACAACAGTGTTAACGTTCGCCGCTATGGTACTGAAGAAGAAGTAGCAAAGAGTTTTGACGAATTTATTCGTGAAATTGAACAAGATGTTAAATCATATTCACGCAATGAATAAAAGAGTAAAAGCTAACAAAAATAATTTATATAGATGGCAGAAATAATTTGAAAACTTAAACCATAATATAAAACCGCTAAAATTTGCACGTCGAGTAACAAAATGTAGTGTTGACGGGATGCACTTTTGATTAATTAATCAATTGATAAGAAATAGGTTGGATAGTTAAATTAAAACTGCTAAAAGGAGCATTAATTATGTCAATGGTAGAATTTCATGACGTGCAGAAATTTTATGGCAAATTTCACGCGTTGCATAATATCAATTTACAAATCGATAAAGGTGAAACTGTTGTTTTAATTGGACCTTCTGGTTCTGGTAAAAGTACACTTATTAGAACAATAAATCGGTTAGAATCAATTCAGGGTGGCAAACTGATAGTCAACAATCAGGATTTATCCAATCCCAAGACTGATTCAAACAGATTGCGCCAAGATGTGGGAATGGTTTTTCAGCATTTTAATCTCTATAAAAATAAAAATGTTTTGGAAAACGTCATGTTGGCGCCCAGAATTGTAAGTCATTTACCGGAAGACGAAAATAAAAAGCAAGCAATGCATCTGCTTGATATGGTTGGCATGGCAGATAAGGCCCAAAATATGCCGGCGCAAATATCCGGTGGACAAAAGCAACGTGTCGCTATTGCTCGGTCTTTAGCAATGCATCCCAAATTATTACTATTTGATGAACCAACATCAGCACTTGATCCGGAAATGATTGATGAAGTGCTACAAGTAATTAAAAAGGTAACATCAGCCAGCGATATGACTTCCTTGATTGTGACTCACGAAATGGGCTTTGCTAAAGAAGTAGCTAATCGCGTTATCTTTATGGATCAGGGTCAGATTGTAGAAGATGATGACAGTACTTCCTTTTTTAAGCAGCCTAAAACAGATCGTGCTCAACAGTTCTTAAGCAAAATAATAGCGCATTAAGATGGAGGGCATTATCATGAAAAAAATAATTTGCTCAATCTCACTATTAATAGGAATGTTCTTTTTATCTGGTTGCGGTAATAAAGTTGCCGATCAATCAGCTTTAAAAAATGTTCGTTCAGCCAATACTATTACTTGGGCTGTTGAGGGTGATAAAAAGCTATTTAGTTTAATTGATATCAGAGATGATAAAGAAAAAGGTTTTGATATTGATATGGCTAAAGCTATTACCAAAGAAATTTTAGGTCCTAAAGGACAAGCTCGCTTTACTCTTGCCACTTCACAATCAAGAATTCCCTTGTTGAAAAACGGTAATGTTGATGCGGTAATTGCCACCCTAACAATTACTCCAGAAAGAGCCCAAGTAATCAGTTTTTCTAAATCATATTTTCAGGCCGGTAAATCTTTTCTTGTTCCTAAAGGATCAGATATTAAAAAGCCCAGTGATCTTAATGGCAAAACTGTAATCGGGATCGTTGGCGATAACTCAGTTGAGGCTGTAAAGAAAATTGCCCCCAGAGCAAAAGTGGTCGCTATGCAAGATTATGGTCAAGCAGTATCAGCTTTGAAATCTCATCAAGGCGACGCTTTGACCAGTGATAATGGTATTTTATATGGTCTAGCAGCACAAAGTCCTGATAGCCTTGAAGTAACTGGAGGAACTTATACTAAAGAACCTTATGGTATTGCAGTAAATAAAAATCAAGAACCTTTTCATAGAGCAATAAATCGAGCCATTGATAAGATTCAGAAAAGTGGAGAATACAATCGCTTAATCAAAAAGTGGTTCGGTCAAGTTCCTGGTTTTAACTATAAGGAGATGTATATTAAATGATTCGGATCTTCAATGATTTTAGTAGTCAACTATTCGCAGGGTTCGGCTGGACTATTTTATCAAGCTTGTTAACATTAGTATTTAGTCTGATTTTTGGTGTTTTATTAGCTCTATTAGAAGTTATTCCGAATAAAATAGCTAATAGGATTGGCAGGATTTACGTTGAAATCTTTCGTAATATTCCATTATTGATTATCGTAATGTTCTTTTATCTAATAGTACCTATATATTTTGTTCAAATTGACGGTTTCACCGCTGGGACTATTGGGTTGTTCCTATATACCTCAGCTTTTATTGCGGAAATTATTCGTTCAGGTATTCAGTCGGTATCTCAAGGTCAAATGGAAGGTGCCAGGTCAACCGGTATGACTTATAGTCAGGCTATGCGTTATGTAATCTTACCTCAAGCACTTAAGATTGTTATTCCACCGCTTGGTAATCAATTTGTTAATTTAATTAAAGATTCTTCAATACTGGCTTTTGTCGCAGGTTTTGATTTAATGTATCAAGCCAATGCAATTGCATCTGTAACTTTTGATACATTTAACAGCTACTTTGTAATCGGCATATTATATCTGATAATTACTATGCCACTAAGTTATTACATGCGGCACTTGGAAAAGAAAATGGCGTAGGGAGGCGACTTAAAATGCAAACATGGATTGATGCTCTATCATGGTTAAACTTTGGCTTTTTGTTAAAAGGTCTGGCTGTTACACTATTTATTTCGGTTTTTGCAATTGTATTGAGTTTCATTTTAGGTTCAGTCCTAGGAATAATTCGCTATGCTAAGATTAAATTTGTTTCGGCAATTGTAGGTTTTATTATTGATTTAGTTAGAAATCTGCCTTTATTATTAATTATCTTTTTTACATATTTTGGCCTACCAAATATTGGCCTCAGGCCAGGGGCAATTTTATCAGCAATTATTGCTATGACAATCTTTGAGTCCAGCATGATTGCAGAAATTGTCCGCTCTGGTATTCAATCAGTAGCAATTGGCCAAATTGAAGGAGCCAGATCAACCGGGATGACATTTGTGCAGTCATTATGGCATGTGGTTTTACCACAGGCCTATCGGCACATGATACCTACTATTATTGGACAGTTTGTTTCTTTAATTAAGGATACTTCCCTAGCAACTATTATTGTTGTCCCGGAACTTATGCAACATGCGCAAGTCATCTATGGTCAAAATGCTAATTATATTGTGCCAATGTTTGCGACTTTAACGTTTTTATATTTTATCATCTGCTTTACATTATCTGTAGTTGGTAATAAACTTAATAAGCGTTTAGTATAATGAAACAAATATTTTAAAGTTTATCTTATTGACACGTATACTGAAGACGAGTATAATCATTTTAGTTGAGAACAAGAAGAAGCTTCCCGCTTCTCGCCTAAGTTAAGTTGACCTCTAGGCTGATCGATATTTTCTGTTGATTAAGGGCGGGTAAAGTTTACCCGTCTTTTTCTTGTCCTCAGATTAACACGGAGGTGAAGAATTATTCCAAGAAATTTGATATTGAACGATCAAATTCGCGCTCGCGAAGTTCGTTTAATTAATGAAGATGGTGAACAAGTTGGTGTTGTTACTAAAACTGAGGCTTTACGCCAAGCAAGTGTTGCAAATTTAGATTTAGTTCTAATTTCGCCTAATGCCAAGCCACCTGTTGCTCGTATCATGGACTATGGTAAGTACCGTTTCCAGCAACAAAAGAAGGTTAAAGAGTCCCGTAAAAAGTCTAAAACGGTCAGTGTTAAAGAAATCCGTTTAAGTCCAACGATTGAGGGTAACGATTTTAACACTAAGTTAAAACATGCGCGTAAATTTATCACTAAAGAAGGTGCTAAAGTACGCGTTTCGATCAGGTTCAGAGGTCGAGCAATCACTCATAAGGAACTAGGTCGTGAAGTATTGGAAAAAATGGCTGAAGCTACATCCGATATTGCTACTGTAGTTAGCAAACCTAAGATGGAAGGCCGTTCAATGTTCTTAATGCTCGCTCCGAAGAGTGACAAAAATAATTAGTTAATTTGGAGGAATTAGAAAATGCCAAAAATGAAAACCCACCGCGCTTCTGCTAAGCGTTTTAAGAGAACTGCTTCTGGTCAATTAAAGCGTCATCACGCTTTTACCGGCCACCGTTTCCACGGCAAGACTAAGAAACAACGTCGTCATTTGAGAAAGGCTGCAATGGTTTCACGCAGCGACTTGAAGCGCATCAAACAGATGCTCTCTCAAATGCGTTAATTACATCAATCAAACGATATTTAGGAGGAATTTTAGATGCCAAGAGTTAAGGGTGGAACAGTTACACGTAAACGTCGTAAAAAGATTATGAAGCTTGCCAAGGGTTACCGTGGCGCAAAGCATATGCAATTTAAGGCTGCAAGTACACAGTTATTTGTATCTTACAGATATGCATTTCGTGACAGAAGAAGACGTAAGAGCGACTTCAGAAAGTTATGGATTGCCAGAATCAATGCTGCAGCAAGACAAAATGATATTTCATATTCTAAGTTAATGCACGGCTTGAAATTAGCTGGTGTTGATATTAACCGTAAGATGTTAGCTGATATTGCTTATAACGATTCAAAGACCTTTGCAAAATTAGCAGAAACTGCTAAGAAGGCTTTAAATTAACCAAAATAGCGCTTATGGCGCTGTTTTTTTATGTCAAAATTTAGCACTTGCAGCTGATAATTTGGTATATTAAACTAGTGCAATGGATATGATGAAGGGAATTTTGCATGTTATTCAGACCACGCTATACGATTGATACAATTTATCATTTAAATACTGCTGAGCTGCATAAAATGGGCATCAAAGCTGTTTTTTCAGATTTAGATAATACTCTTTTGGCTTGGAACGAGTTTGAAACTGCAGAAAAAATGAATAGTTTCAATAAGAAGTTAGAGCATGCTAAAATTAAGCTTGTTGTGATTTCTAATAACAATGCTGAAAGAGTGGGTAAAGTATTGAATCCTTATAATATAGACTTTGTTGCTAAATCCAAAAAGCCACTGCCTTTTGCGATCACCCGCAAAAGGCAAAGTATGGGTTTAAAAAAAGAACAGGTCATGATGGTAGGAGATCAGCTAATTACTGATATTCAGGCAGGAAATCTAGCTGGGGTAGAATCGGTGTTAGTAAAACCTCTTATTGAAACAGATAAATGGAATACCCGTATTAATCGTTTTTTTGAAAAAATTATTTTTTTCCTTTTGGGCTTATCACATCCCGTTAAATTTAAGGAGACTATCAAAAATGGATGACCAAATTATATGTATTGGTTGTGGTGCTGTTCTTCAATCTGATAATGTAGAAGAAGCCGGTTATCTTCCGGCTGCACGTTTAAAGCAGGCAAGAGAAAGCAAAGATGAGGATAATGACGTTTATTGTCAACGTTGCTTTCGTTTGCGTCATTATAATGAGATTATGCCAGTCAAAGCGGACAATGATGACTTTTTAAAGTTATTGAATTCGTTAGCAGAAAAAAAAGCTTTGGTCGTTAATGTGGTAGATCTGTTTGATTTTACTAACTCTTTGCTTTCGGCTCTCAAGCGCTTTATAGGTAATAATGATTTTATTTTAGTGGGCAATAAATTTGATCTCTTTCCCCAGAATTCTCGTCAAAGCAAAATTAAAGATTGGATGAGGCAAGAGGCTAATAGGATGGGATTATACCCTAAAAAAATCTTTTTGGTCAGTGCTAAAAATAAAAAGAACTTGCCGGAATTAATAAGTTACCTAGATCATAATTCCCGAGATCAAGATGTCTACTTTGTCGGAACGACTAATGTTGGAAAGTCAACTCTTCTTAATGCTATTATTGAGCAAATGGGTGATATTCAAAATTTGATTACTACTTCACGTTTTCCAGGGACCACGCTTGATAAGATTGAAATTCCGCTAACGAATGGTCACTTTTTAGTTGATACACCAGGTATTTTGACTAAGAATCAGTTGGCCACGCACTTAAACACCCAGGAACTGGAGTTAATATCGCCTCAAAAACAGCTTAAGCCGGTTACTTTTCAGCTTAGTCCGGGAAACAGTTTATTTTTGGCTGGTCTGGGCAGAGTTGACTATTTAAAAGGAAAAAAAGCAAGTTTTACAGTTTATGCAGCACGCGGATTGTATATTCACAGAACTAAAACCGAAAACGCAGACAGCTTTTACGAAAAGCATATTGGTGAATTACTTAGCCCACCTGCAAAAAGTGATAAGCTGCCTCTTTTAAAGGGTCAGGAATATCATACTGGTAGTAAAAGCGACTTGCTTTTTGGCGGAATTGGTTTTATTACAGTTCCTGCAGATTGTTTAGTTAAAATTTATACACCTGGTAAAATCGGACTGGGTATTAGACGAGCTTTAATTTAGAGGATATAATGATTGCTATTGCAAAAAATTATCAAAAAACACCTACTGTGGCTGTAGCGGAAGAAAAATTGACACCTAAAAAGGGTCGCCAGATCGGAATTTTTGGTGGAACTTTTAATCCTATTCATATCGGCCATTTGATAGTGGCTGAACAGGTATTGACTAAATTACACTTAGATGAAATTTGGTTTATTCCTACTAATGTGCCCCCGCTAAAAAATGAACCCAGTGTTTCTGCTCAAGATAGGGCAAATATGTTGGAGTTAGGTACTCAAGACAATCCCCGTTTTCAGGTAAAACTGTTTGAATTATATCGTGGAGGAGTATCTTATACTGTAGACACATTAAGATATTTACGTGAAACTCAGCCTGAAAACCATTATTACTTGATCATGGGTAGTGACCAAGTCAATAATTTAAATGAATGGAAGGAACCAACAAAGCTGGCCCAATTAGCAACCTTAGTGGGTGTTCAAAGGGCTGGTTATCCTCAGAAAGCAAAATTGCCGATGATTTGGGTTGATTCTCCAGCTATAGATATTAGTTCGACTTTGATTAGACAAACGATTGCAATTGGAGGTTCAATCAGATATCTGGTACCTGATACAGTTAGAAATTATATTCATAAAAAGGGTTTATATCATGACTGATTTAGTATTTAAGAAAACATATTCTTCTTTATCAAGTTCTGAAATTATTGCTAAGGAAAAGAGCAATATGACTGCTGACCGCTTTGAACACTGTATAGGAGTCAGTAAAACTGCTCGTAAATTGGCCGAGCTTAACCACTATGATGTAGATAAGGCAGCTTTAGCCGGGTTTATTCATGATTATGCTAAACAAGTTGCAGTTGATGAATATCGTGAAGTGATTAAAACACAAGGCTTCGATCAGGACCTGTTAAATTGGAATCGGAGCATTTGGCACGGTATTGTTGGTACCTATTTTATCCAAAGAGATTTAAAGATTAATGATCCGGAAATACTAACTGCAGTCCGCAAACATACTACTGCTGACGTTGAAATGACAACTTTAGATAAAATTGTGTTCATGGCTGATTATATTGAACCAGGCAGATCATTTCCAGGTGTTGAAGAAGCGCGTAAAATAACTTATGCTAATATTAACCAGGGAGTTGGCTACCAGTTAGCACACACTCTTAAATTTTTAATTGACAAAAGGAATAAAATCTATCCCCGTACTTTAGACGCATATAACGTTTGGGGTATTAATGAATAAGGAGAAAAATGACTAGCAAAGAATTATTGACTTTTACGTTAAAAGCAATTGGCGACCGTCATGGAGAAGATACAGTAGCTTACGATATGCAAGGACATAGTATTTTAGCAGATTATTACGTAGTTACTAGTGCGGGCTCAAACAGACAGTTGCACGCAATAGCCAATGCAATTATTGACGAAGCTCACAAACATAATTATTATGATTACCGTGTTGAAGGTACGAGTGAATCCAACTGGCTTTTACTTGACTTGGGCGATGTTGTCGTAAATGTTTTTACTGAAGATGCTCGTGATTTTTATAATGTTGAAAAATTATGGGTCAATGGTAAAAAATTAGAATTAAAGGAAGATTAGCTAACCATGAGTGTAGTTGGGATCATTGCAGAATATAATCCCTTTCACAGTGGGCATGAATTCTTAATGAATCAGGCTCGTTATATAGCTGGAAGCAAAGACCCGATCATTGTCGTCATGTCTGGAAATTACGTTCAACGCGGCGAAATGGCAATAATGGATAAGTGGACTCGCGCCCAGACAGCACTTGCTAGTGGCGCTGACTTGGTATTTGAACTGCCATTTTCCACTTCAGTTGAGCCTGCAGATTTATTTGCACTCGGCAGCATCGACCAATTGGTAAAAGTGGGCGTTACTGATTTAATTTTTGGAGTTGAAGATGCTACTCAAAATTATGCTTATTTGGGTAGTAAAATTGCGGAAATTCCTCAAAGTCACATGGACTTTAATGATTACAGTCAGACTTATTCAACTCAATATAATCAGATGGTAGCACGTGAAGTTGGTCATGAAGTTAGTGAACCTAATGCGATTTTGGCTTTAGCTTATGCAGTAGCCAACCATAATTTAGGTACTCCTCTAGTTTTACATCCAATTAACCGCATTGGAGCAGGTCATGACGATGTTTTACAAAGTAATAAGGTAGTTCAAAGCGCAAGTGCAATTCGCAATATGATTTTGCATAATGAAGTTAGTTCTACATTAGAAGAATGGATGCCTAAAAAAGAAGTAAAATTACTTTTTAAACAAAAAAATTATCCCAATTGGAATCTGCTGTTTCCATTTTTAAAATACAGGTTAGAATCCTCTTCAATTTCAGAATTGCAGAATATATATCAGATGAGTGAAGGCCTGGAATATAAAATGAAGCAGGAGATACATACTGCACAAACGTTTACCGAATTTTTACGTAGAGTAAAATCGAAACGGTATACGTATTCACGCTTGCGTCGACTAAGTTTATATACTTTGATGAATGTGACCCAAGAGGATATGATTGACAGTTTTAATCATGAATCACTTTTGCTATTGGGATACAGTAAAGTAGGTAGGAAATATCTTAAACGGATTAGAAAAGAAACCCCTGCAGATATCATTTCTAAAGTTGATCAAAAAAATACTCAAAGTGGCTCAATGAGGCTGCAACTTCGAGTTGACCGCTTTTTTGAACAACTGCTGCAAGTGGATCAAAACTTTGGCCGTCGTCCATTGGAGGTCTAAATGTTAAAACTGAATTATTCGCAGATCAAATATAGTAAGGAACCTGTAACTCATATTGAATGCGATTTGCAGGTAGCAGATGATTTTATTAAGCGAAGTCATGGTTTAGTCTATCGAGTTGATAGAGTTTTAGTGACAGGAGATTTATTTTATAATCAACCATTTGTCACTGGCAATTTTCAGGTACAAGCAGATCTTATAGTACCATCCAGTCGCAGCTTAGATCCTGTTAAGTTTAAAGAAGATTTTCATTTTAGTGAAAATTATACAGATGTTGAGATAGCTAAAGAAGAGATTGATGAGAGTGATATTCCGATTGTCAAAGTCGAGCACGAAGTTATTGATCTGCAAAAAGCAATTGAGGATAACATTTTACTAAATATCCCAACAACAATTTTAACTACCAATGAGCAAGAACAGGGCATTTATCCTGAAGGAAAAGGTTGGAGAGTCATTTCGGAAAAAGATTTTAATAAAAAGAAAGATGATCAAATCAATCCTGCTTTTGCTAAATTAAAAGATCTTTTTAAAGAAAATAATGAAAAGATTCATAACGGAAATAATGATAATTAAATTAGTTAAAAAATCAGTATTAGCAAAATGCTGGTTTTTAATCTTGTTTTAAAAGCACTTTTAAAGTATGCTTTACTTGTTAATAACAATATAAATTAAATTAATCAAAATTAAATTTTAAAAAGGATGAATAAAAATGGCAAGAATCTTAATTGTTGAAGATGAAAAGAATTTGGCACGTTTCGTTGAACTTGAGCTAAAACACGAAAAGTATGACACAGTTGTTGAAGGCAACGGACGCAAAGCTTTGGACTTAGCGTTAAAAGAAGACTTTGATGCGATTTTGTTAGACTTGATGCTGCCTGACCTTAATGGCTTGGAAATAGCTCGCAGAGTGCGTCAGGTAAAGAGTACTCCTATCATAATGATGACCGCCCGTGATTCCGTCATTGATCGCGTTTCGGGTCTTGATCATGGCGCTGATGATTATATTGTTAAGCCATTTGCGATTGAAGAGCTTTTAGCTCGTCTGCGTGCAGTTTTACGCCGAGTAAAAATCGAAAAAGATGCTTCGGACGATTCAATAGAGAAAAAGGTTGTAAAGTTTAAAGATCTTACAATTGAGACCGCAAATAGAATTGTTCGCCGTGGTGATGGCAAAGCAGTGGACCTAACTAAGCGTGAATATAACTTATTAATGACTTTAATTAAGAATAAGAATAATGTTGTCAGCCGTGACCAATTGCTCGCTAAGATTTGGGGCCCCGGTTCAAATATTGAAACTAATGTGGTAGAAGTTTATGTGCGTTATCTGCGCAATAAAATTGACGTTCCCGGTAAGCAATCATATATCAAAACAGTTCGGGGAACTGGATACATGGTAAGAGATGAGGACGATGAAAAGGAATAAAAACCAAAAGAAAAAGGAGACCAAACACTCATCTCTGGTCGTGAGATGGGTAACTGTCGTGGCTTTGACAATTATGGTCTCTTTTGTGGTGTTTTCTGTAATAATATACTCATTTGTGGGCCAGCAATCCATGGTGCAACAAAAGCAGACTTCAAATGAAATGATATCTAAACTTAATAGTACTTTGACACGGATTCCAACTGAACTGCAGATTGCTAATGTTTCTTTTGCTCTCACACCGTCAGCTAGAGAAGTAATGAGAGGTAATCCGCCAATTAGATCTGACCAACAGGGCAATAGAGCCTTTAATGATGACCTACTATCTTCATTGACTAATCCTGATTTAAATGTAGTAGTTTATAATTTACACGGAGAAGATGTTTTTGATAATGGCGGTAAAATCCCGACTTTTAAAAAGTTTCGGGATGATTATAAAATGTCACGTGTCACTAAAAGTCGCAAACAGGAACTACTAACTTATCAAAAAGTGAGATCAGCTAAATCTGGTAAAATCACAGGCTATATTATTGTTGAAAATAAAATGTCATACTATAACGGCCTAATGAAGGATTTGTTAAAGTGGATGGTACGGATTTCATTGATAGCCGTTGTATTGTTCACATTGGTTGCCTACATAATAGTGCGCGATATTGTCAAACCTGTTAAGGAAATGTCCCATGTTGCTTTGGAAGTAAATGATGATCCTAATAGTACTGCTAGGATCAGGGATTTTCACCGTCATGATGAATTGCAGGAACTGGCGGTTTCATTCAACCAAATGCTTGATCGTATGCAACGCTATATTGATCAGCAAAAGGAGTTTGTGGGAGATGTTTCTCACGAATTACGCACACCGGTTGCTGTTATTGAAGGACATTTAAATATGCTCAAGCGTTGGGGTAAAGATGATCCCCAAATTTTAGCAGAATCTATCGACGCTTCTCTGCAGGAAGCCAAAAGAATGCAGCATCTTATCCAGGAAATGTTGGACTTAACTCGTGCCGAGCAAATTAATGTTCAATATCCTAATGCAGTTACCAAGGTCTCAGAGGTGTTAAAACGAGTGGTTGGTGATATGTCATTGGTACACAAGGATTTTACTATCAGGTTAGATATGGATGATCTGCCTCAAGATACAGAAATTCAGATTTACCAAGGGCACTTGGAACAACTCCTTGTCATATTAATTGACAACGGTGTTAAATACTCTACGGATCGTAAAGAAATGAATGTGTCAGCTGGCTTGTCACAGGATGAAGTTCACATTATAGTGCAAGACTATGGTGAAGGAATTTCCAAAAAAGAACAAAGTAAAATCTTTAACCGCTTTTATAGAGTGGATAAAGCTAGAACCAGAGAAAAAGGCGGTAATGGTTTAGGTTTATCAATTGCTCAAAAATTAGTTACTAGTTATCATGGTAAAATTAGCGTCGATTCTGTTGAGGGACAAGGTAGTCAGTTTATGATGGACTTCCAGGCTCTTTCGCAATCTCAGGCTGAAAGGCTGCGCAAGCGTGAAGAAGCTGAAAAAAGCAAAAAATAAAATAAATAAAAAAGGCCTGTATGTCAGTTAGTATGCTTGGCGAGTTACAAACATGCTATGACATCTACAGGTCTTTTTTAATACCTTTTATCAGTTAAGGCCGTTTTTGTTGCTTACCTTTGTTGCGATTACGTAAAGATTCATGCAATTCTTTGGTTTCTTCAGTTTGCACTGGAGAACTTACTTGTGAATTAATCAATTCCTTAATCTTTTCTTCAGTTACTACTTCAGTAATAGGTTCCCGCTTTAATTCTTCATCTACTTCTTTCTTAACTTTTGGCGTGATGATATATGTTACCAGCAATTGCTGAATAATAGAGAAAAAGTTGCCGGCAGCCCAATAGAGGGCAACGGAACCTGAAACGGAAAGACAGATAAAGAGTGTCATAATAGGGTTCATGAGCATCATTGACTGCATCTGCTTCTTTTGTTCTTGGGGAATTCCCACCAATGAAAGATATCCTTGTGCAAAAGCAAAAATGGTAGCCAAAATAGTGACCGAAATTGATCTGCTACTTAAGGAGATCCCGAAAAATGACGAACTAGCCAAGCTCTTGGAGTACATTACGGCATCATAAATACCAATCATAATAGGGAACTGAATAATCAGTGGCAAACAACCCATCCCACCGGTCAGAGATAAATGGTTTTTAGAGTAGAGTTCTCGTTGCCAACCGGCCAAGGTCATTTGCTGGTCCTGATTCAGATCCTTACGTTTCATAGTATCCTGAATTAATTTCATCTGCGGTTGTAAACGAGACATTTTCTCTTGTTGTGTAGTTGATTTCTTTTGTTGATTAAGCATTAGAGGCAAAAGAATCATTCTAACTACAAGGGTCATTAAGATAATGGCCCAACCGGCTCCATTTGCTCCACCTATGATATTGGAAAAGTAGAGCATGATATTTTGCATAGGCTTGCCAATAAACTTATAAATCGACCCATATATAAAGCCCGTCGGTGGCTTATTAGCTCCGCCACTCTGTGCACAAGCGGTGACAATTAGCATGACTGCCAAACAAATAGCAATTAATCCGATATATTTACGAAATTTTTTCATTCAACTCACCCAATTATTATTTTTTTGCCAATAACTAATATAATACATGAAAACCAGTTATTTTGCCCACTTTTATCAGTTTTTCTTTCTTGATAGTTGAAATTCGGGCAAATTGCGAAATATTTTTGGGTAATTCAGAGCAAAACTGATTGACTCTGTCCAGTTCAGCTTGTAAAGTAATTGTGACTGTTTCATCGCTGTTATTGCACACGTTTCCATCTAATCCCATCTTTTTAGCAAGGTTTAAAACGCTCCAGCGAAAGCCAACTCCTTGAACGATACCTGAGATAGTTAATTGCCAGGTTTCTCTTGTTTCATTGGTAGGATTGCTATCTCTTTTAATTTTATGTTTGTTAAAAAATCCCATAATAATCCTTCCTATACTGCTTCCTTGATTTTAACATTTTAGCAGCTTCAAATTAAAAAATATATTGATAAAAACGAAAGAAGATTTCCAGATGCTAGAACAAATAAGTTCGGTAAACAATAATTTAATAAAAGATTTATCTAAATTAAAACAAAAAAAGTATCGCCAGAAAAACAATTTATACTTAATTGAAGGTTTTCACCTAATTGAAGAAGCACTCAAAGCAGGAGAAAAATACCTTTATCTGCTAGGAAGTGCTGCGGCAATCACTAAAATTAAAGAAAATTTTCCTGAAGTAATAACCAGTAAGAAAACTTTTATAATAAATTCGGCTATTGCTCATCACCTTTCTAGTACCAAAAATTCGCAGGATATTTTTATGGTCTTAAAAATTACCCAACCTCATGACTATCAGGTTAATTTTGGCAAGTGGGTTCTTTTAGACCATTTGGCTGATCCTGGTAATGTAGGTACCATTATCAGGACGGCAGATGCTGCTGGCTTTGATGGTGTTGTTTTTTCTCCTGCAAGTGTTGATATCTACAATCCTAAAACTCAAAGGGCAATGCAAGGAAGTCAGTTTCATGTTAAATTAATTATGCAGGATCTAACAGAGGTTATTAAAGAAATGCAAGATAATTCGATACCTGTATATTCTAGTATGCTGGATAAAAATGCTAAGCAATTGTCTCAGTTTAATAAGGTGCCCCAATTAGGTTTGGTTATTGGCAACGAAGCTCATGGTGTTACTTCAGAAATAGCAGAAATGAGTGATGAAAAGTTATATATTCCTATTAAGGGCAAAGCTGAATCTTTAAATGCAGCCGTAGCTGCGGGTATTATAATCTATTATTTTGCTTAACTGCTAACACTTGTTTTTAGTAAGTATATTTAATATAATAAAAGACAAAGTTAAGCTTTCTTGTGGGAGGACGATATCATGACTCAAGGTATTAAGGACAAACGCTGTGCGGATTGTGGTGCTCCTAATTACGAATACTGCGAACATTTTATTAACGCATTCAAAATTATTGGCAAAAAGTGGAATGGACTAATCATTAGTTCTTTATGTGCTGGTGATTATATGCGCTTTAAAGACTTGGCTCAATGTGTATTGCCTTGCTCTGATCGTGTTTTGGTTGAAAGACTGAAGGAGCTGGAAAAGGAAAATATTGTTAATCGCTCCGTTGATAGCAAAACAAAGATTATCTCTTATAGTCTGACCAAAAAAGGGGCTGAATTAAAACCTGTTTTCGATCAGATTCATGGTTGGGCTGATAAATGGGTTTAATTTCGCATATTCGCTTGCATGTTTTTCCAAAAAGTTATATTCTATTAACTAATTACAAAGAGTAAGACTAGTAGCAGCAATCATTTAGTCAGAGAAACTTTTTTATTGAGCTGAAAGAAAAGTTTAAACGGAACTGTGAATTTCATCTTACTAGTAGAATCTAATCCATTCCGGTATTCACCGTTAGCGAAATTGAAAGTGTGGACATTTTTGTTGTCCAAACTAGGGTGGTACCGCGAAGCTTCGTCCCTTTTGGGATGAAGCTTTTTTGTTTGATTTGAAAGGAAAATTTTTATGGACTTGTTTGACAGGTTAAAAGAGCTGCGTGAAAAAGGTCTGGTAGAGATCGATAAGGCTAAGAACGAGGAAATGTTAAATGATGTTCGCGTTAAATTAACTGGTCGCAAAAGTGAATTAACTGAAATCCTCCATTCAATGAAAGATATTGATCCCAGTGATAGACGTGAAGTAGGACAACGTGTTAATAAATTACGTGATCTTTTTAACAGCAAGCTGGATGATGCTAAAACAGAGATAGTAGAGGCATTAGTAGAAGAGCAGTTAAACAAAGAAAAAATAGACGTTACGTTACCCGGAAGAGAAATGCACCTTGGCGCTAAGCACCCAATTAATATTATTTTGGATGACTTGGAAAAATACTTTATTGGTATGGGTTATGAAGTCGTGCAGGGACCAGAAATAGAAACTGACCACTACTGCTTCGAAATGATGAACTTGCCTAAAGACCATCCAGCAAGGGACATGCAGGAAACTTTCTACATTGATTCTGATAACTTATTGCGTTCACAAACTTCAGGTGATCAGGCACGAGTTCTAGAAAAACATGATTTTGCTAAAGGTCCTTTAAAAATGGTGGGGCCCGGTAAAGTGTATCGTCGCGATGATGATGATGCCACTCACTCCCATCAGTTTATGCAGATGGAAGGCTTAGTAGTTGATAAGAACATTACGATGGGGGACTTAAAGGGAACTCTAGAACTCATGGCCAAGCATGTTTTTGGTCAAGATCGCGAAACCCGCCTTCGTCCTAGTTACTTTCCTTTTACTGAACCTTCTGTAGAAATGGACGTTTCCTGCTTCAATTGCAATGGCAAAGGCTGTTCAATTTGTAAATATACAGGTTGGATTGAAGTATTAGGTGCCGGAATGGTTCACCCTAATGTGATAGAAAATGCTGGAATTGATTCCAATGTATATGGCGGTTTTGCTTTTGGTGTAGGATTGGATCGTTTCGCTATTCTTAAATATGGTATTGATGACATTCGTGATTTTTACACAAATGATGTCCGCTTCTTGGAACAGTTCAGTAGGGAGGAAAGATAATGCTAGTTTCATACAATTGGCTAAAGGATTTTATTAAGTTGGACCAGGATCCTAATGATTTGGCTGAAAAAATAACTCGGACAGGTGTTGAAGTAGCAGAAGTTAAACACCCTGAAGATGGGATGAAGAAGTTGGTAGTAGGTCATATTATTGACTGCAAACCAATTTCTGGTACGCACTTAAATTTAACTCACGTTGATGTAGGAGAAGCAGAACCATACCAAATTGTTTGCGGAGCTCCTAATGTGGCTGCCGGAGAAGACGTTGTGGTAGCTTTACCGGGAGCTAGAATTGCCGATAATGTTAAAATCAAGAAAACTAAATTGCGGGGCAATGAATCAAACGGTATGATTTGTGGCTTACAAGAAATAGGTTTTCCAGATAATTTGGTACCAGAAAAGTACACGGATGGTATCTATGTTTTTCCTCAGGATGCAGAAATAAAACCCGGAGATTCAGCTTTTGAACTACTGGGAATGGATGACTATATTTTTGACTTTGACATTACTCCTAACCGTGCGGACACATTGTCAATGGAAGGCTCGGCGTATGAAGTTGGCGCCATCACTGATGTACCGGTTAAAGTTGAAGACGTAGTTGTTAAAGAAGATGGCCCACATTGGACCAACGATTTTACTGTCGATGTTGATTCCCAGCTTGCACCTAAATTTTACTTGCGCAAAATTAGTAATGTCAAAATTGCTGATAGCCCTCTATGGCTCCAAAGACGACTTTGGAATGCTGGAATAAGACCTATTAACAATGTTGTTGATGTGACCAACTATATTATGCTTTTAACCGGTCAACCGATGCATAGTTATGATGCGCGCGCTTTTAAAACAAACAAACTAGTAGTTAGAAAAGCTAACAAAGATGAAAAACTAACTTTGTTAAATAACAAAGAAGTTGATCTTGATCCTAACGACATTGTCATCACCAATGGTGAAGATGTGGTAATGATGGCAGGTGTAATGGGAGGTCTTAATTCAGAAATTGAACCAGACACTACAGATGTATTATTAGAATCTGCTATTTTTGATCCTACTTTAATTAGGAAAGCCGCTCTGCGCCATGCCAATAGAACAGAAGCCTCTAGTCGTTATGAAAAAGGCGTTAATTGGGATGCCACTACCAGGGCGTTAGATATGGCTGCGCTTCTTTTACGCAATGATGCTTCTGGAACAATTAATGAAGGCGTCATTACAGGCAGTTCTGAAAAACGTCAAGCAACAAAAATTACTACAACAATCTCCTATATCAATAAAGTGTTGGGTACTGAGATCTCCTCTGCAGAAATTGCTGCCATTTTTGCCCGCTTGAATTTTAAAATTGAAATTAACGGTGACAATTTAGTTGTCGACGTACCCGCAAGGCGCTGGGATATTGCTATTCCTGCTGATCTGGTTGAGGAAGTAGGACGTTTATACGGCTATGATAATATTAAGTCTACCCAACCAGTCCTAGCAGAAACACATGGCGGCTATTCTAAAAAAGAAGAAACTATTAGACGTATTAAAAATGTAGTTCAAGGTCAAGGCTTAATTGAAGCTATTTCCTATTCATTAACCTCGCTTGAAAAAGCAATTGGCTTTTCCAAGGAACCTAAAAAGCCCGTTGAAGTCCAAATGCCTTTAAATTCCAATCGTTCAACTTTAAGACAAAACTTAATGACGGGTTTGGTCGATGCCGCAAGCTACAATATGGCACGTAAGCAAAATCAGTTAGCAATTTTTGAACAAGGACGTGTCTATGATTTTGAAAATAACAAATATAATGAGCATGAACATTTAGCTGCACTGTATAGCGGTAGCGTTTATTTTGAAAACTGGCAGAATGATAATGAAAAAATTGATTTCTTTTATGTTAAAGGTCAATTGACTAATCTGTTCTTAGCTCTGGGAATTAATTTGAATGATGTTGAATACCGGGCTGAAGTAATCATGTACATGCATCCTACTAGAACAGCCGGCATTTACATTAAAAACAAATATGTGGGCATGATTGGTATGCTGGATCGTCCAGTGACCCAATCTAATAAGGCAATGAAAGATAGCGAAATTTACGGCTACGAATTGAATCTTGATGACATTATTCCGTTAATTCTTAATCCGCAGACTACTGCTCAAAGCGCTCCTAAGTTTCCTGCAGTTGAACGCGATCTGTCAATTTTAGTAGATAAAGACGTAACCAATCAAGCTGTTGAGGATGTTATTAAAGCAAATGGTGGAAAATATCTCTATAACCTCCGTATTATTGATGTCTATCGCGGTTCTCACATTGCTGAAGATAAAAAGAGCTTTGCTTATCGTTTAACATTTCTCAATGAAAATGACACATTAACTGATGAAATCGTTAATAAAGCAATGAATTCTATTGATGCTAGCCTCGAAAAACAACTTAAAGTAGAAATACGTTAATTATTGACATTAAACGTTTAAGTGAATATCATAGACCAATGCAAAAAGAATTTTAACTTTAAGGAGTAGAAAGTTTTATGCCTGAAAAATCATATCCGATGACTGCTGAAGGTAAAGAAAAACTTGAAGCAGAATTAAAAAATTTAAAAGTAGTAAAGCGGCCAGAAGTAATTGAAAGAATCAAGGTTGCCCGTTCTTATGGCGATTTATCCGAAAACTCGGAATATGATGCAGCCAAAGACGAGCAAAGCCATCTTGAAGACCGCATTAGTGTTGTTGAAGACATGCTTAAGTACGCTCATGTTGTAGATGCTAATGCCAGTGATCCTGATGAAGTTGCTGTAGGTAAAACTGTTACCTATACTGAAGTTGGTGAAGATGAACCGGAGACATATACAATTGTTGGTAGTGACGAATCTGATCCAATGAATGGTAAGATTTCTAATGATTCACCGATTGCACAAGCAATTTTGGGTAAGAAAAAAGGTGAAACAGTAACTATTTCAACACCTGGTGGCAAATTTGATGTAGTAATCAATAAAGTTGAAGAAAAATAACTAGTTTGACAGAGTTATTTTAGCTAAGGCTTATAAAAACAAAAAGACCAGAACAGTTAGCCTTCCACAAGAGAAGCGGTAATCGTCCGGTCTTTTTTATTTTTAAATTTAATGACTAGTAAAGTAGCGGTAGTCCTTGCTTTTATCAAAGATAACACCACGAGCATTTTCACCGTTAGAAATTGAAAATTGGGCTTGTGGATATTTTTCATGAACTTTGTCTTCTAAGAAGTTACGCAACATTTGGTTATTGGCTAGTACAGAACCAGTCAGCGCAATTTTCATTGGCTTAGGCTCTTCATACCGGTCCATTCCGATTGTAATATCTCTTGCAAGCAATTCAGCCTGCTCCTTTATTACAGCTGAAGCGAAAGGATCACCTTTATCAGCTAATTGTGCCACGCTCACAGCCATTGAGGCAAAATCAGAATTGCTGGTTTTATAAAACTTGGCAGTAGCATCATTTAAATTATCGACTTTAAACAGTTTATTAAACATGCCAATTAATTCGTTGTCTTCTCGTTTATCCCAACTAAGTAAAGCAGATTTTAAAGCACTTAGAGAGATAGCATAGCCTGAGCCTTCATCACCTAAAATGGAACCATAGCCACCAGTGGTGATAATGCTGCCATGCTGTAAGCCATTGAAAACGGAACCAGTACCAGCAATAACCAGACCACCATCTTCTCCTTCAAGGCCATTATAAAGAGCCAGGAGAGAGTCGGTAACTGCTCTGGTTGGCAGGTTATCAACCTTGGCAGAGATTTCAGCGGCTACTTCTGGCGCGTGACCGATAACTGATAAACCAGCCATTCCACAGAGAATCCGTTGACAATCTCCATCAATTTCATCAACTAATTCGTTGATTGCTTTTGTGATGTTAGTAATGGCATTATTATAGTCTGTATTTACTTGTCCAGGACCGGCTTGAGCCTCTGCCAGTTTTTGCCCTTTTAAGTCATAAGCTATTGCTGTAGTGTGCGTTCCTCCAGCATCAACTCCAATAAGATATTTAAGTGTCATAGTTTGATCTTCTTTCTATATTTTATCCCACTTTTATTTTATTACATTTAGAAAAAATACTGAAGATTTTTCGCAAAAGTATTTGTGTGCAGTTTTGGCTTTTCTGGTCAATAAGTATTCTATCTTAAAGTTTTTCCAAAACGTTACCATCTCAATAGATTTGTACTCTAGTTTTTGTTAAAATTACACTAGTTTAGTGAGGTTGAGGCTAAGTGAATTTTTTCAAGAAAAAACTGAAAACTAAAAATAATAATGCCAAAAAACAAGCTTCTACTCCAATCAGAATGAAGATAATTTTGGGTATCATTTTTGTTCTTTTTGCGGCTTTGATTGGACAGCTGGCTTATTTACAAATAGGTTATGGCTCACGCTTTAAAGCTGAAGTACAAAAATCTAATTCGGCTATAGTTTCCAGTCAAGTTCCCCGCGGTGTTATGTATGACAATAAAGGCCGTGTACTGGTAGGAAATAAGGCTAAAAATGCCATTACGTATACCAAAAGCGTTTCAACTACAACTGAGGATATCTATACAATTTCCAACTCTCTTAGTCATTATATTTCTATCAAGGATGAGCAGCCGACTGAACAACAAGTAATTGATTATTATTTGGCAAATAAGGAAAATAGTGCAAAAGAATCTGCCAAAGTTCCTAAATCTGTCAGAGCTACTCAGGATGACAATTTAATTAATCAAAAAATCCAAGAACAGGTTAGTGCAGAACACATTAAGCTGAATGCACGTGAGAAAACAGCGGCATTAATTTATAATAAAATTTCTGGTGCTTATACTCTTTCTACAATCTATATTAAAAATAATCATTTAACAGATAAAGAAATTGCTGAGGTGGGTGAGCACCTTTCAGAGCTTCCTGGTGTGGGTATTGGAACTGACTGGCAAAGATCTTATCCTAATGGTTCGTCTATTCGCAGTATTATTGGTTCTGTATCAACAGAAAAAGCCGGCTTGCCTAGTGATAACTTACAATATTACTTAACAAATGGTTATTCGCGCAATGATCGGGTAGGCACATCGTATTTGGAAGAAAAATATGAACCCCTGCTCAAAGGAACTAAATCAACCAGCAAAGTTTGGACTAAGAATTCAGGAGATATTGAACAGTCAAAAGCGGTTTATTCCGGGCAGGCTGGGGCAAGTTTAGTTTTGACCCTTGATGCTCAATATCAAAAACAGGTTCAAAGTTCATTAGAAAAAATCTATGCTTCTGCCATTGGGTCAGGTGCCGCTCACTATTCAAATGGTGCATATGCCATTGCTATGAATCCTAAAACTGGCGCAATTTTGGCTATGGCGGGAATCAGTCGTGACCCTAAGAAAAATAAAACTACCAATAATGCACTAGGCGTTATTAATCAATCGTTTGTCATGGGTTCGGCAGTTAAAGGCGCAATGGTAAGTGGCGGATTAATAAATAAAGTAATTACTCCTACCAATAATGTAATGCCTGATACCCCTGTTTATTTACCTAGTACGCCGGTCAAAAAGTCAGTATATCCAATTGGTACTTTTAGCGCTTTAGACGCTGAAACTGCCCTAGAAGTTTCCAGTAATATTTACATGATGCATTTGGCAATGAAATGGGTTAATGCGTCTTATGTTCCTAAAATAAAGATCACTATGCCTCAAACAGCCTTTGAAACTTTGCGCCATAATTTTAATATGTTTGGTTTGGGTCAAAAGACTGGAATTGATTTACCAGGGGAAATATCGGGTATTCAAGGTAGATCTTTCAACGATCAGGGATTAGTTCTTTCAGGTTCTGTACTTGACTTATCATATGGTAACTATGATGCTTATACACTTATCCAAATGGCACAATATGTTTCAACGATAGCCAATGGGGGCTATCGCATGCAGCCTTATGTCGTGCAGTCGGTTGGTAGAACCGCAAATAATGGCAAAAAAGTTTATATTGACTATAACAAAAAACCGCAGGTACAATTACGCATACCTTGGACTCAAGATGAGCTTAACATCATCAGGCAGGGCTTCTGGCGTGTTGTTCATGGTACAAATTCTTGGGGTACCGCTCATAAACTGAAAAAAGTAAAACCATCTATTTCGGGAAAATCGGGAACAGCCCAAACATTTTATTACGATCCTGATAATCCTAATCAGAAAAATCCACCAGAACTAGTCAATGCTACTTTTGTTGGTTATGCACCGTCAAATAACCCTGAAATTGCTACAGCTGTGATTTTTCCCGGGCTGGATCCCAAATTGGAAGGGTCCTATACATTACAAATGACTAAAGCGATGGTCCAGGACTACTTTAAATTACATAAAAAATAGAATTTTGTTAATATTACTGGTAATAATAATAGAAAAATGCTAAGATAATACAGTCAGAATAAAAGCGTAGGTGGTGAAAGAAATGGCAGATAACATCATTTTGGAATGCACCGAATGTGGCGATAGAAGTTACTTATCTAAGAAAAACAAGCGTAAGCATCCGGAACGTTTAAGTTTGAAGAAGTATTGCCCAGTAGAAAGACATACTACTCTTCATCGTGAAACTAAGTAATAAACTAATATAGTAGGAGCCTATGCTCCTGCTATTTTTTATATGGAAGAATCATGACAAAAAAAGAAATAAGACAACAACAAATTGAAAATTTGAGCAAATTTGCTGAAACGGCAGAAAAAGATGCTGAAGATCAGGTTTTGCTTAAAAGTATTATGAACTCTGAGATCATTAGTAATTGTCAAAGCATTGGCATAACCTCCTCCTTGAGTTATGAAGTTGACACTTCAGGTTTGATTGCTCAGTTATGGGATCAAGGTAAGGACGTTTACTTAGCACGTGCAAATGATAATGCTGAACGTACTCAAGATTTTATCTATTATAGTTATATGACGAAATTAACCAAGTCAAAATTTGGTGTTGAAGAAGTAAATGAGCCGAATGCTCAAATCAACAATGATTTAGATTTGATTATTGTTCCTGGACTAGCCTTTGCATTGGATTCACATCAACGTTTGGGATTTGGCGGAGGTTACTATGACCGTTTTTTGTCAAAGCATCCTAATTCTAAAACGGTAGCTTTGGCCAATTCCCAGATGATTTTTAAGACAGCCTCCTGGAAAGTGGAAGCGACCGATATAGCTATTCAAACAATTATTACTCCGGAATCCATTCTAACGAATTAATTGAGGCTATAATGAATCAGCGACAAAACCTGAAAAGTTGTTACATAACCGTCAGTATATTAGCCGTCCTTTTACTAGTATTTTTAATTGAAACGGCCATTGGTGGTTCAGAAAATATTTATGTCCTCATGAAAATGGGAGCCATGAAGAATGATGCCGTTGTCATAGGCAATCAGTGGTGGCGTCTGTTTACGGCCCAATTTTTGCATATGGGAATTATGCATCTGGTTTCTAACGCGGTTATGATCTATTATCTTGGAATGTACATGGAAACCATTATTGGTCATTGGCGCTTTTTAATAATATATCTTCTTTCTGGTATAGGGGGTAACTTATTAAGCTTAGCCTGGGGCAATGATAATGCTATTAGTGCTGGCGCTTCGACGGCCTTATTTGGATTATTTGGTGCTATGACGGCAATTGCTTTGCAAAATCGCGCCAACCCTATATTGGTTTACCTTGGAAAACAATCATTTTGGCTGGCTTTAATCAATATAGTAATTGATTTGTTTGCACCTAATATTGATATACCTGGTCACATTGGCGGATTCGCTATGGGATTTTTAGTTGCAATAATCCTGGGTGAAAAAACGTTAAGGCAATACTCAGTTAAAAAACGTGTTATCGCTCTTTGTTTACTAATTATTTATTGTGTAGCAACTGTCAGGATGGGCATGGTAATCAATTTATAATGAAAACTTTGTATGATGTGCAGCAACTTCTTGAAAAATATGGTATTTTTGTTCATGTAGGCAAAAGAATCTGGGACATTGAGTTGATGGCACTTGAACTTGACAACATTAACCATTCACACTTAATTGACCAGCATGATTATTTAGTCGCTAAATTAATATTGCGACGTGAATATGAGTATGAAGAGCGCCACAATAAAGATAAGCATAAATATTAGATTGTTTATGTGCAGCAGTTTTTAAAATTTTAGTGGGAGAAATACAACTTATGTCATCTTTTTTACTTATTCTAGACGTAGTTTTAATTGTTATCATATTAGCTTTTGTGGCAGTTTGGCTATGGAATAAAATACAAACTAAACGCTTGGGTAATGGAGATTTAACCAACGAAGAATTTAATAAGGGAATGCGTAAAGCGCAAGTGGTAGATTTACGTGAAAAAGCTCCTTTTAAACGAAAACATATTGATGGAGCCAGAAACTTGCCTTACACAATGCTTAAATACCAATATACTGAATTGAGAGCAGATTTACCTGTTTATTTGTACTCCGACTCTTTATCAGTTACTTTACGTGCTGCCAGATTTTTACAAAAAAAGCATTTTTCTTCAATTAAATGGTTGAAGAATGGTTTTGATGAGTGGGATGGACGCACCAAGAAATCTAAATATTAAATAAAAAACATGTTTGTTGCACTGATCAAACGTGTTTTTTCTATGTTATTCATGAATGAGAATGTGATTATGCAAAAAGTTTTAGCTCTCGTCGGGCCGACAGCTATTGGTAAAACTGCTTTGGCAATTGAGCTTGCTCAGAAAATTAATGCTGAAATAATTTCAGGTGATTCCATGCAGGTCTACAGAGAGGTCGCAATTGGAACCGCTAAGGCAACTCCTACAGAACAAAAATTAGTACCACATTATTTGGTCGACACTCAAACAATTTTTAAACCTTATTCAGTAGTTGATTTTGTTACCCAGGCAGAAAAAGCCATTGAGCAAATAGTGCAGAAAAATAAAGTGCCTTTGTTGGTCGGTGGCACTGGCTTTTACGTTAATGCTTTGCTTAATAAATTGCAATTAGGTGAGCCGAATAAAGAAAATGCAGCTGTATCAGATAAATGGCAGGATTATTTAAATAAAAACGATAAGACGGCGCTTTGGCAAGAACTAAAAAAACGCGATCCGGTAGCTGCTCAAAAAATTCCGTTAAACAATTCACGTAGAGTTTTAAGAGCTTTAACGGTAATTGATCGTACAGGACATAAATTTTCAGAACAACAGGATAAAATTGAACCGCGATACCAGTATTTTATTATTGGATTAAATTCTGCACGTCCAGAAATTTACTCTAGGATTAATAAACGTGTTGATCAAATGATGGACGAGGGCTTACTTGACGAGGCCCGTTTTGTCTATCAAAATCGTGACCAAGAATATACTATTTTACAGGCTATTGGCTATAAAGAATTTTTTCCTTATTTTGCTGGTCAGGATAAACTGGAAAATTGTATTAAAAATTTAAAAAGAGCTTCAAGAAGATATGCTAAAAGACAGCTGACATATTTTCACCACCAGTTACCCGTTTACTGGTTTGATCCTTTAGCTGATTCAAATTGTGTGCAAGAGATTTTACAGAAAGTTGAGGAATGGTTAAATGAATAATTGGCCAAAAGAATTACAAGAAATTGTAAGTGATATTGATAAAAAGATTGAGCCGCAGCTGGCAAAAATTGAGCAAAACATTCTTTTTAATCAAAATAAAGTTTTACAGGCGTTTAAAGACAAGGCTGTAGCTGAATCGGATTTGATTGGCAGTACCGGTTATGGCTCCGATGACAGTGGACGAGATAAACTTGATCGTATTTACGCCCAAATTTTTCACACAGAAGATGCTTTAGTACGTTCACAATTTGTTTCTGGCACTCACACTTTGGCTACAGCCATGGCTGGTAATTTATTGCCAGGTGATGAATTAACGTACTTAACCGGTATGCCTTATGACACTTTGCAACAAGTTATCGGAATTGCCGGTAATGGCAGGGGCAGTTTAAAAGCATATGGAGTAAAATTCTCTCACGTTGATTTATTACCCGATGGCAGTGTTGATTTTGCTTCTGCCCGCAAATTGCTTGCAGATCATCAACCTAAAATGGTAGTCATCCAGCGTTCACGTGGTTATAATACTAGGCCTAGCTTCACTGTAAGTAAGATTAAGCCGATGATTGCTATGATTAGGGAGGTTTCACCTAAGAGCATTATTTTTGTTGATAATTGTTATGGGGAATTTTCAGAAAAACATGAACCTACAGAATATGGTGCTGATTTAATGGCAGGCTCTTTAATCAAAAATGCTGGTGGTGGTTTAGCCAAAATTGGTGGTTATGTTGTTGGTAAACATGAGTTAATTGAAAACACAGCGGTCCGTCTTACAGCTGGCGGAATAGGTAGAGAAGAAGGTGCCAGCTTAAATAACAATTTAGATTATTTTGAAGGCTTGTTTATATCTCCGAGCGTTACTGGCAATGCCATTAAGGGTGCAATTTATGCGTCTGCACTTTTAGAAAAGATGGGGTTAGAAGTTTCTCCTAAATGGAATGAAGACAGAACCGACTTAATTCAGACCGTTATTTTTCATAATAAAGATAAAATGATCAGGTTCGCTAAAGCTTTACAGGAAAACTCGCCCATTAATTCATTTGTGGATCCGATACCAAGTAATGACACCGGATATGAGGATCAAGTGATCATGGCAGATGGTTCCTTTGTTGAGGGTGCCAGCATTGAATTTTCTGGAGATGGCCCAATCAGGCCACCATATGCTTTATACATGCAGGGTGGATTGACCTATGCCCATGTGAAAATAGCGATTACTAATGCAGTTAACGAATTATTTTTCAAAACAAATAATAGATAATCATAAATGTAAAGTAAAACTTTGGTAAAGTTTTAATATTTTGTGTTAGACCACTTTACAATGTTTTAATCATTTGCTAATCTTATATCTAGTTTTAAATGAGGAATATAATTCCGATTAAGACTATACCAATTATTGTATGATTTTTTAGGTGGAGAAGCATGACAAAGAAAATTTCAGCAGATGACATCAGAAAAAGTGTAGCAGAAGAAGATGTCAGATTTATTAGACTAGCTTTTACAGATATTAACGGAACTCTTAAAGCAGTTGAAGTTCCAAATAGTCAGCTAGACAAAGTTTTGAGTAATGATGTCCGCTTTGATGGTTCTTCAATCGACGGATTTGTTCGTTTGGAAGAAAGTGATATGATATTATATCCTGATTTTTCCACTTGGTCCGTTTTACCTTGGGATGACAGCGCAGGTGGTAAAATTGGCTGTTTAACATGTTCAGTTCATACCACAGATGGTAAACCTTTTGCTGGAGATCCACGTAATAATCTCAAAAGAATCATTGGCCAGATGAAGGAAATGGGTTTTACGGCTTTTGACATCGGGTTTGAAGCGGAATTTCATTTACTTAAACTTGATCAAAACGGCAATTGGACGACAGAAGTTCCTGACCATGCCTCATATTTTGATTTAACTTCAAATGATGAAAGTGCGAGCTGCCGTCGAGATATTGTTGAAACTTTAGAGAGTATCGGCTTTGAAGTAGAAGCTGCTCACCATGAAGTTGGAGACGGTCAGCAGGAAATTGACTTTAGGTTTGATGATGCTTTAACAACGGCCGACCGTGTTCAAACTTTTAAAATGATTGTACGAGAGATTGCTAAGCGGCATGGCTTGTTTGCGACATTTATGGCTAAGCCTTTACAAGGCCAAGCAGGAAATGGCATGCACACTAATATGTCATTATTTAAGGGTAATAAAAACGCCTTTTATGATGAAAACAACGAGTATCATTTGTCAAAAACGGCTTTGTACTTCTTAAATGGTATTTTGGAACATGCTCGTGCAATTACAGCTGTCGGTAACCCCACTGTTAATTCTTATAAACGTTTAATTCCTGGTTTTGAGGCACCGGTATATATTTCTTGGGCTTCAAAGAATCGTTCACCAATGGTTCGAGTACCGGCTGCTGGTGAATTGAATACTCGTCTTGAAATGCGTTCAGCTGATCCTACTGCCAACCCATATTTGCTTTTGGCTGCTTGCTTAAGTGCTGGTATGGCAGGAATTAAGGAAGAAAAAATGCCGATGGAACCAATTACTTGCAACTTATTTACTTTAAGTGAAAAGCAACGTAATGAAATGGGGATTAAACCATTGCCTTCGACTTTGCATAATGCCCTTAAAGCATTTAAGAAAGACAAGTTAATTCAAGACGCTTTAGGAGAACATTTAACTCAAAGCTTTATTGATTCTAAAGAATTGGAATGGTCCCAATATACTCAAACGGTTTCTGACTGGGAAAGAAATCGTTATATGGGTTACTAAACTAACTTGCTCTAGTATAGAAACTATTTCTGAATCTGGGTAATAAATTAATTAAAGATCTTTATGTCAAGCTATGGTTAGCTTGGCATTTTTGTTTTGACAGTTTTTATAAGCAACCTGCTTAGCGGATGAAAAAAAGCTAATAAACTAGCATTAAACGCAAAATAATATATTCATTATAAACTGTTGGAAAAATCAAATGAATTTAAGTGATAAAATAAATGAGTTGGGTTTTAAGTATAAGAGGTAAAAATGGTAAAAAGAAAAAGAATATATACTAAAGACGTAATATTAGTTATGGCAGCTTCGTTCTTTTTTATGTTTAGTACGATGTTTGTAAATCCTTTAATCAATGGTTACGCCAAAAGTTTAGGTGCTAGTAGTGCTTTTGCGGGGATAATTGTGGGAATTATGAGTATTGCTGCGATGTTTTTGCGCCCGATTGCTGGTAATTTAACGGATAGATTTTCCAAATATCGTTTATCCTTTGTTGGGGGAGTTTTAATTGTAGTCGGAGTAATTGGCTATGTGTTGGCGCCTACAAGCAGTTGGCTACTTCTTTTTCGTTTAATTAATGGTTCGGGCTACGTTCTTTGCACCGTTTGTATGACTACCTGGCTTGCTTTTTTGGTACCGCGTGCTCATGTCGGTCAAGCAATGGGATTTTACGGCTTGATGAATGCTCTGGCTATGGCTATCGCTCCAGCGTTAGCAATTAATATTTATCAAAAAACCGGGTACAGGTTAGCGATTATTGCTTCCGGCATTTCTGCCTGTTTGATGGTCATTATGATTCAGTTTGTAGGAAATAAAGCAAAACCGCAAAATATTAATAAATCTCAAGCACAGAATTCATTACTGCACATTAAAATTATTCAAAAAAATGTATTGCCCATAGCAATGCTTACTACCTTATTTGCTTTTCCTTATTTCTCCACTCAGGCAGACCTTGTAACTTATGCTGAAGAGCAGCATCTTAATATAAATGTGGGCTCGTACTTTTTAATATATGCCGTAGTATTATTGCTTATTAGAACTACACTTAAAAATCTGTTTGATACTGTCAAATTCGGTACCTGGTTTTGGGTGAGTGTTGCAGCTACCTTGATATATCTTATTTTATTGGCCACAATGAAAAATAATTTTTTAATGGGTCTGGCGGCCGCTTTTATGGCAGTAGGATACGGTTTAATGTATTCTGTTTTGCAGTCAACTGCAATGCTTTTGGCACCAATTAGTGAGCAGGGCCTAGCAAGTAGTACATTTTACTTGGGGCTAGATATTGGTATGGCTTTTGGACCGATAATCATGGGCTTTGTGAATGATTTGTTACCGGCTAAATATTTTTATTTGGTGCAATTAATCTTAGTACCATTTATGATATTGATCTATTTACATTACCGTACTCGTCTAAACAGTGCAATTAGGCATCATTAAGTTAAATTTTGAATAAAAAGAAACTGACTAAGCTTGTTTTTTGTGCAAACTTAGCCAGTTTTAATGCATGTTAAAATATTGAAACTACTTTTTACTGAAACTTTTCACCCCATGCCCACGGGTCTTCATGCCAAGTTTTTAAAGCTTCATATTCTTTGGCATTTATATAATTCATTTCTTTTTCTTTTTGCAGCAGTTCTGGGTATGTTAATAGCGGACTATAATCAACACCGGCTTGAGCAAAATTAGCTGTGGTATCCTTTAAATAATAGGTGAATATTGAGCTTACCCCGATCACATGACCGCCCTCTTTTTCAGTGGCTTTCACTGCGTTAATAACTGATCCACCGGTGGTAATTAAATCATCAATTAGAACAATCCGATCATTTTCAGTAAAAAGACCTTCGATTTGCTTACCCTTACCGTGATCTTTGGGCTTTGGCCGTACATAAATCATTGGTAATTTTAATTTAGCAGCAACCCATGCAGCATGAGGAATGCCAGCCGTCGCAACCCCGCCAATGATACTTACATCTGGATACTTTTCTTTAATAAGAGCTGCTAAATCTGAGGCAATCCAGTCGCGTAAATCTGGATAAGAAACCGTTAATCTTAAATCTGTATAAACAGGTGATAGCATTCCACTTGCATAAGTGTATGGCTTGTTAGGGGATATTGTAATAATCTTCTTTTCAACTAATTTGTTAATGATTTGATCTTGATACATTATTCAAACTCCTTTTTAATTTCATGATATATTTGAGCAGGATTTTTTGCTTGGGTAATCGGACGACCAACTACAATTGCGCTGGAGCCAAATTCTTTGGCTTTCTGTGGAGTTGCAATCCGCTTTTGATCATCATTAGATTTATTAGTTAATCTAATTCCTGGTGTAACGTATAAAAAATCAGAGCCAATTTTCTTTCTCAGATTTTTCACTTCAAGCGGTGAACAGATCACGCCATCAGCTCCGGCTTTTTTGGCGGTTTGGGCTAAGCTGACAACTTGTTCGGGCATTGACAAAGAACAATTTTGCTCAGTAGACAGGACTTTTGCAGTAATTGAAGTTAGTTCTGTTACTGCTAGTAACTTTGGCACTTCACTACCTTGAGCTGTGCCATCCTTTAAACCGTTCTTGGCGGCAGTGATCATTTCACTGCCCCCTAAAGCATGAATGGTTGTGCAGTAGACACCCAAATGCGCTATCTGTCTTGCAGCTCGATATACCGTGTTTGGAATATCATGTAATTTAAGGTCTAAAAAAATATGGTAACCTTGTTTAACCAGTTTGGTAACTAAACCTGCGCCATAATGATAGTAAAGTTCCATGCCGATTTTTAGGTACGTTTCCTCGGGCCGACCCAGATTTGCCAGTAATTTTTGCACTTCTTTTTGGTTATCATAGTCCAAAGCCACAAATACTGCTTTTTTCATTAAAAACCTCCACGAAAAAAAGCCTATTTTGGTACGAGAGTGCATCAAAATAGACTAGCTAAAATTTGAGTCATGTTTTCAACTTGCGGTCTCTCTGTACCGTTTAAAGTTTATCATCATTGAGATTACCATTTTTATTTAAAAAATACAACCAAATTTTATTTTAAAAGGTTAAAAAATTGTGTAAAATATAGCCAAAATAATTGTACTGACAGAGAGCTTACATTTTGGGAGGATAAAATGACCAATATTAGTGTTAAATTACCCGGTCTTAACTTAAAGAACCCGGTAATGCCGGCAAGTGGCACATTCGGATTTGGTGACGTACCAGCAGCAAAAAACTTTGACTTGAATGAGTTAGGGGCGCTAGTTATTAAAACGACTACCCCGAAAGCTCGTTTAGGTAATCCGCAACCGCAGATCGCGGTTGTAGATAAGGGAGTTTTAAATTCGGTTGGATTGACCAATCCAGGAGTAGATAATGTTATTGGTAATAAATTACCGGCAATCAAAAAACAATATCCCCAACTTCCTTTGATTGCCAGTGTCGGTGGTGAAAGTAAAGAAGGCTATATTGAAGTTGCGCAAAAACTATCGCAGTCCAAAATGGTTGATGCCCTGGAAATTAATGTCTCTTGTCCTAATGTTGCTCAGGGTGGAATGACCTTTGGAGTTCATCCCGAATTAGTTGAAGAATTAACTGCTGCTATAAAACAGGTTGTTAACTTGCCTATTTTTGTCAAGTTAACACCCAATGTAACGGATATAACCGCAATTGCACAAGCTGCTGAAGCAGGCGGCGCGGATGGCTTATCACTGATCAATACGATAACCGGAATGCGCATTAACATTGAAACGCGTAAACCTCTTTTGGGAAATAATTATGGCGGTTATTCTGGTCCCGCTGTTAAACCAATTGCCTTATACCAGATTAATCAGGTAAGAAAAAATTCCCAGTTGCCCATCATTGGTATGGGTGGCATTAGCTCAGCCGAAGATGTAGTGGAATTTATGCTGGCTGGTGCTAACGCAGTCGAAGTAGGTAGTGCGCATTTTAAAGACCCTTTGGCTTGCCCGCATATTGCACACCAATTGCCGCAGCTTTTAGAGAAACTCGGAGTCAAAGATATCAATGAACTGGTAGGACAGGTTGAATTTAATTAATAAACCCGACTTGTCAATATGCAGCTTTACTATTGACAACTATTGCTTTAGCAAGTATATTTAAATAGATGTCCTTTTAAGTTAGTCCCGAGAGGCTAGTAAGGAAAGCTCAATTAAGTATTGACTTTTACGAAACGCTTAGTCTCAGGCAGATTAAGTGTTTTTTTATGGGCAAAGCACTAGTAGGAGAAAAAAGATGACAAAAGAAATTTGGGACGCATCTGCAATGAAAAGAGCGCTAACCAGAATTACTTATGAAATTATTGAGCGCAATAAAGGTACTGAGAATTTAGTTCTTATAGGAATTAAAACTCGTGGTGTTTATTTAGCTCAACGAATTCATGATCGAATTGAAAAACTTGAAGGTGTTGATGTACCGCTAGGTCAGCTTGATATTACCTTATATCGTGATGATCGTCATGATGCATCATTGAAGCTGGATCCTGTTGTTAATTCTAAAGAATTAGGTGTTGAAATTAGTAATAAGCACGTAATTTTAGTTGATGACGTGATTTTTACCGGTCGAACGATTAGAGCAGCGATGGATGCTTTGATGGACAAAGGCAGACCTAGTTCCATTGCTGTTGCTGCTTTGGTTGATCGCGGTCACCGTGAACTGCCAATTCGAGCAGACTTTGTTGGTAAAAATGTTCCAACTTCTTCACATGAAGAAATTGCAGTCCATGTAGAAGAAATTGATAATAAAGACAATGTAGAATTAAAACCATTGCCGCAATAAGAAATCAATTCAACCGTTTAATTGGCTCCAGAGAGGGTCAGAAGGGTTTGAGTTTATTTTGTTGAGTCATCGACTGAACTAGAGACCCTTTTGTAAACCTGGAGCTAAAAAGCTTCAGGTTTATTTTTGTGGAAAGAGTAAAAAATGAAAAATAGCAATTTTGTAACCTTAAAATCATTTGTCAGTGTCGAAAATTTAACTGTAGCAGAAGTAGGGGCGCTTATCGAGCGCGCAGAATATTTTAAAAATGGTGGAGCGCGCCCGCATTTAACTCAACCGGTTTATGTTACTAATATGTTTTTCGAAAATTCGAGTAGAACACATACCAGTTTTGAAATGGCGGAAAGAAAATTAGGTTTGACAGTCATTCCCTTTGATGCTGCTCATAGTTCAACCCAAAAGGGTGAAACTCTGTATGATACTTCTTTAATTATGGCAGCACTGGGAATTGACCTTGAGGTTATCAGACATTCGGAAAATGAATATTATGAGAAATTAATATATCCAAATAAAAACCAACACCTTAATATTGGTGTGATAAATGCTGGTGATGGTAGCGGTCAGCATCCTTCACAGTGTTTACTTGATATGATGACAATCCACGAACATTTTGGTCATTTTAAAGATCTCAAGGTAGCCATAGTAGGAGATATTACTAATTCAAGAGTAGCTAAAAGTAACATGGAACTTTTAACCAGGTTAGGAGCAAAGGTATATTTCTCAGGTCCTGATTATTGGTATGACAAACAATATGACAAATATGGTGAATATCTGCCGATAGATGAATTAGTCGCTCAAATGGATGTAATGATGTTGTTGCGGGTGCAGCATGAAAGACATGCAGGAGATCCTAACGAAGCCAAATTTGATGCTAAAAAATATCATGACAAATACGGAATTAATCAGAAACGCTATAACGCTATGAAAGATGATGCCATTATTATGCATCCAGGTCCAATTAACCATGATGTTGAGCTTAGTGGCAATTTGGTCGAAGCTCCAAAGTGTAGGTTCGTGCGTCAAATGGAAAATGGGGTCTTTATGAGAATGGCAATGATTGAAGCTGTTATGCGGGGACGCAATTTAGGAGGATTATCCTAATGGCAACAGTTATTAAAAATGGTTACATATACACTGGCGGAGAAATAGTCCATAGCGACCTTTTAATCAAAAATGGTATGATTGCCGCAATTGGCAAAAATTTAACAGCTGAAAAAGAGATTAATGCACAAGAAAAACTGGTTAGCCCTGGTCTAGTTGATGTTCACGTTCATTATCGGGATCCTGGCCAAACTGAAAAAGAAGACGTCCGAACTGGCTCATTGGCAGCAGCACATGGCGGTTTTACTACAGTCTGTGCAATGCCTAATGTAGACCCCGTTCCTAATACTCCTGATTTACTGGCAAAAATGATCCAGAATAATCACAAAGCTGGTTTAGTCCATATTTTGCAATACGCACCCATCACAGTTGATGAGGATAGTAAAGAAATTCCTGATTATGCTGGGTTAAAAAAGGCTGGTTGTGTTGCGCTAAGTAATGATGGTAAAGGAGTGCAGGATGCGCAAACTATGTTTTTGGCAATGCAAAAAGCTAGAAAAAATAATTTGCTGATAGCTGAGCACGCTCAGGATGATTCTCTTTTTAATCATGGCGTTATGAATGATGGGCCAACAGCGCGGCTACTTAAACAGGAGCCAATTACTGAGCTGGCAGAGACTACTCAAATTGCGCGTGATCTTTTATTGGCAGAAAAGACTGGGGTTCACTACCACGTTTGTCACGTTTCCACTAAAACAAGTGTTGAATTAATTAGAATTGCTAAAAGTCATGGTATTAATGTTACCTGTGAAGTGGCACCTCATCATCTTTTATTGGGGGAAGAAAATATTGGTAAAGATAATAGCAATTTCAAGATGAACCCACCTTTAAGAACCAGGGAAGATCAAAAAGCACTAATAGCGGGATTACTGGACGGTACGATTGACATGATTGCGACTGATCATGCACCACATACTGCAAAGGATAAACAAGGTGGCTTCAAAAATGCTGCGTTTGGTATTGTAGGCAGCGAAACAGCCTTTAGTGAGCTTTACACCAAATTTGTCAAAACTGGTACTTTCACATTACAGCAGTTATTAAATTGGTTGACATTCGCTCCAGCCAAGGCCTTTGGTCTTAAAAAGGCAGGAAGAATAGCAATAAATCAACCAGCTGATATTGCCATTTTTAATCTTGAGCAAAAAGCGGCTATCAATAGTTCTGACTTCAAATCCAAAGCAAGTAACACTCCTTTTAATCAAGATTTAGTATTCGGTCAAACGGAATTAACAATGGTTGATGGCAAAATTGTTTTTCAAAGGGAGGAAAGTAAATGAGATATTTAATTTTGGAAGATGGCAGCATTTTTGCAGGTGAAGGTTTTGGCGGAGATCGGGTAACCAAAGGTGAAGTCGTTTTTACCACTGGTATGACCGGCTATCAAGAAGCAATCACGGACCAGTCTTATGCCGATCAAATTCTGGTATTTACAAACCCATTAATTGGTAATTATGGCATTACGCTAGCTGATTATGAATCACTCGAACCGGGAATAAAAGGGGTGATTTGTCACCAAGTTGCGCGCTATCCCGACAACTGGCGCATGCAGACTACTCTGCCCGCTTTTATGGAGAGCTTAAATATTCCGGGAATTCAGGGAATTGACACCAGAAAATTGGTTAAAAAACTGCGCGCGCACGGCACAATGAAGGGTCAAATCTGCGATTCTAAGGAAAATGCTGCTGCAATTGCTGCTGATTTAAGAGCAAATAAAATTACTGAAGGAGTAGTTAAGCGCGTTTCAACTGCAAAATCATATCCTGTGCCGGGTTCAAAACGGAATATTGTTGTTGTCGACTTTGGCTTGAAAAACAGTATTTTACGTGAACTTAGTAAGCGAGACTGCAATTGTATAGTTCTGCCTTACACGACTTCAGCTGCAAAAATTTTATCTTTGCAGCCAGATGGAGTGTTATTGTCAAATGGCCCAGGCGATCCACTTGAAATGAAGGATGCAGCTAAAATGGTGCAGGAAGTTGAGCAGAAAATACCACTCATGGGTATTTGTATGGGGCATCAGGTTTTTGCTTTAGCCAATGGTGCTAAAACTTATAAAATGAAGTTCGGTCACCGCGGCTTTAATCATCCTGTACGTGAAATTGCTACTGGGAATATTGGATTTACCTCTCAAAATCATGGTTATGCTGTTAGTCGTGATTCAATTGATCCTGAAAATTTAATGGTAACTCATGTAGAAGTTAATGATGGGACCATTGAGGGTCTACGGCATAAAAAATATCCCGCTTTTTCAGTTCAATTTCACCCTGACAGTACCCCTGGTCCACACGACGAGGAAGGGATTTTTGATTACTTTATGCAAATGATTGATCAAAGAAAGGACAATGAAAGTCATGCCTAAAAGAACTGATATAAAAAAGATAATGGTAATAGGTTCAGGTCCAATTATTATTGGTCAAGCAGCAGAATTCGATTATTCTGGAACACAAGCATGTTTGGCTTTACGTGAAGAAGGCTATGAAGTGGTTCTGGTTAATTCTAATCCTGCTACTATCATGACTGATACTACGATTGCTGACAAGGTTTATATTGAGCCGTTAACTGTTGAATCAGTTTCCCGCATTATTCGTAAGGAATACCCTGATGCAATATTGCCTACTTTAGGTGGTCAAGTTGGTTTGAATATGGCTTTGTCTTTAGCTAAAAGCGGCATTCTAGACGAATTAAATATTGAACTGTTAGGAACAAAACTTGATTCAATTGAACAAGCCGAAGACAGAGAAAAATTCAAGGAACTTTGTCAAAAACTGGGTGAACCAGTTCCGCCTTCAACCAGTGTTAAAACAGTCCAAGAAGCTTTAGATTTCGGAGATAAGATTGGATATCCCATTATTGTCCGTCCCGCCTTCACTATGGGAGGAACCGGTGGTGGAATTTGTAATGATCGCGCTGAACTTGCAAAAATTGCCAAAAATGGCTTGGAACTGTCTCCGGTTACCGAATGTTTAATTGAACGGTCGATTGCAGGCTATAAAGAGATTGAATTTGAAGTAATGAGAGATCATGACGATAATGCTATGATTGTCTGCTGTATGGAAAACTTTGATCCTGTCGGTATTCATACCGGGGATTCAATTGTTTTCTCACCGTCACAGACATTATCTGACAAAGAATATCAGATGTTGCGTGATTGCTCCTTAAAGCTTATTCGGGCACTAAAGATTGAGGGCGGCTGCAATGTTCAATTAGCCTTAGATCCAAATAGTTTTAATTATGATGTCATTGAAGTTAACCCCAGAGTTTCGCGTTCATCTGCCTTGGCTTCCAAAGCTACTGGCTATCCGATTGCCAAGATGGCAGCCAAAATTGCTGTGGGTCTGACTTTAGATGAAATTAAAAACCCAGTCACTGGTACTACTTTTGCAGAGTTTGAACCAGCATTGGACTATGTTGTCTGCAAGATACCACGCTGGCCTTTTGATAAATTTGCCAAAGCTAATCGCGAACTGGGTACGCAGATGAAAGCAACTGGGGAGGTTATGGCAATAGGAAGAACGGCTGAAGAAGCCTTTCAAAAAGCCGTTCGTTCCCTGGAAATCGATCAAAAAGATTTTTATTCAGTTGAAGCCCATAAAGCCAGTGATGAAGACCTCGAAAATAAACTGGTTAGAGCGCAGGATGATCGTCTTTTCTACTTAGCTGAAGCCTTCCGGCGGGGTTATTCAATGTCGGACTTGCATGAATTAACTAAAATTAATTTTTACTTTTTAGATATTGTTAAGCATATTGTCGATTTAGAAAAAGATATTGCCGCAAATCCTGATGATCTAGAGGTCCTTAAAAATGCTAAAAAGTATGGCTTTAGTGATCATACAGTCGCTAATTTGTGGCATGAAGATGAAGACAAAGTAAGAACTTTGCGCAAGCAAAATCATTTGCTACCAGTATATAAAATGGTTGATACATGTGCAGGTGAATTTGTTTCTCAAACTCCTTATTTTTATTCTACTTATGATACCGAAAATGAGAGTCAGAGAACTTCCAAGAAGTCAGTGTTGGTAGTTGGTTCAGGTCCAATTCGCATTGGCCAGGGTGTAGAATTTGATTATGCCACAGTTCACTGCGTTAAAGCCTTGCAAAAGATGGGTTATGAAGCTATTGTCATTAATTCAAATCCCGAAACTGTTTCAACTGATTTTTCTGTTTCTGACAAATTATATTTTGAGCCTTTAACTTTAGAAGATGTGTTAAATGTTTGTGATTTAGAGCAACCAGAAGGTGTAATTATTCAGTTTGGTGGTCAAACTTCAATCAATCTGGCCGCTGGTTTGGAAAAACATGGTGTCAAGATTTTAGGAACTAGTGTAGAAGATCTTAATCGAGCTGAAGATCGAGAATTATTTGACCAAGTAGTAAAAGAATTAGGTTTGAAGCAGCCGCAAGGAATCACCACTACCACACATGCTGGCGTTATTAAAGCAGCTGAGAAGCTGGGCTACCCAGTTTTAGTCAGACCAAGTTATGTATTAGGTGGAAAGGCAATGGAAATTGTTTACAATCAACCTGAACTTGAAGACTACTTGCACAACCATGTTGACATTGCCAGCAGTCATCCAATTTTGGTAGATGATTACCTCGATGGTCGAGAGTGTGATGTTGATGCTATTTGTGATGGAGAAGAAGTACTTATTCCTGGAATAATGGAGCATATTGAACATGCTGGCGTTCACTCTGGAGATTCTATGGCCGTCTACCCGGCTCAAACATTTTCACCTGCCATTAAGCAAAAAATCGCTGACATTACCAAAAAACTGGCTTTAAAGCTTAATTGCCGTGGAATAATGAATTTGCAGTTAATTGAGCGCGGTGGAGAAATTTATATTATTGAAGTTAATCCCCGTGCCAGTCGTACGGTGCCATTTTTAAGTAAAATTACCAGTATTGAAATGGCTCAGGTTGCTACTCGGGTAATTATGGGTGAAAGTCTAAAGGAGCAAGGCTATAAAGATGGTCTGGCACCAGAAACAAAAATGATTAGTGTTAAAGCACCAGTCTTCTCGTTTAGTAAACTTTCAGATGTTGATAGCTACTTGGGGCCGGAAATGAAATCAACTGGCGAAGTCATGGGCAGCGACTTGAGTTTTCCAAAAGCACTTTATAAGGCTTTTTCAGGAGCCAACATGCAAATACCAGACAGTGGCAACATTTTGTTAACCATTGAAGACCGCGATAAGCAGGAAATATTACCTATTGCTCAAAGATTTGCTCAAATTGGTTATCGTATTTTTGCTACCAGTGGTACGGCCAGTTTCCTAAAACAAAATCATTTACCTATTACTCTGGTTGATAAGATTCATCAGCACAGTGAGGCTAATATTTTAAATGAGTTTAAAAATGGGAAAATTGATTTGGTTATAAACACTATGGGACATGATTTGGCGAAAACTTCTGACGGCTTTATTATTCGTCAAGCTGCCATCCAGCAAAATATTCCTTTAATTACTAGCTTGGACACTGCCCGTGCACTTCTAACTGCCTTAGAAAACCGCTCGTTTTCTACAATAAGCATAAAATAAAATTTAATAAGCAAAAGAGCAACTGCGTAAACAACAGTTGCTCTTTTTGTACTTAAAAAATTAAGTACAGTTAAATTTTATTTAATACTAAATTTAATAGCGGATTCAGACAGATCTATTGTATAAGTCGTATTTTCAAGGGGTCTCTTGGTCATTCCCTGATCGGTTGAATAAATAATTAAGCAAAGTTTGCTGCCAACAGGCATTGTGTAGTATGTTGGCTGCAGCTTAAATTGTAAGTCGTAAAATTCACCGACTTTAATACTACTTGGCTTTTTCATATCCGCGTAATTTTGCAAATTCATATGAGCCTTGGTAATTAATTTAGCATGAGTCAGCTTATCTGGCATAAATTCTTGCAGGGAGTCTAATTGAAAATGAAAGCCTAATTCTTGGCCTCCTGGCATTAAGATTCTGGGAGTAGCTGTCAACCGTTTACGATCGCCGATTTCGACTAAAGCTACAGAAATTTGACCTCTGTTAAGACTGGATGCTACCCGCATTCTTATTTCTGGTCGACCAACTATTGTTACTGGATGAATAAATTCATCGGTCGTGAAGCGCAAACTTGCTTGAGCCCATTTCTTGTTGCCACAAATAAACTGGTATTGCCAGTCATTTTCAGAAATTTTGGCTTTTTTAAATTCGGTTCCGCCTACATCTGTGAAGGAAACTTTCTTTTCGCTACTTGTGTCCGTTGCTAATTCATTGTCATCAGCTGGGAAATAAACTGTTTCTTTTCCGCTATCATTGCTCCAATCCTCTTCTTCATGCCACTTATCTGCTTTTAGATTATCCTGAACTAAGACAGTTGGCCATTGCTGATATGCGTTGTTTTCAAGACCTAATAGTTCATGAACCAGCCACAAATTCATCAGGTCGGTAAAATCAATTGAAACTAAATTGTTCATGTTATAGTGGGGACCTTGATGCAAGAAAAGATGATGTTCTACAGGAAGATTTTTGACTTTTTGCCAAATTTTGTAAACATTTTTCGGCTTGACATTCCAATCATTGAGACCGTGGACACTAATCCAGGAACACTTAATATTATTGGTATGATGACGATAATTGCGTTTTTCCCAGAAATCAGAATACTGGCCGGTTTTACGATCAGCTTTGTCTAATAAAATCTTTTGCATTGCGTCAAATTTAGGTTTGATCTTTAAGTAGTCTCCTGCATCCCATAAGTTGGACTGACAAGTTTCTGCCAGCATGTCTAGGTCTTCTCCTTGACATTCTTCTGGCGCTATTACTAATCCATGCTCACGGTAATAATCATACCAGGAAGAAATGGCAGCTTCAGAAATAACCGTTTTTAAGCCGGCAACACCAGTAGTTGCAATAGCTATTTGCAAGGTTCCTAAATAAGACCGTCCTGTCATCCCAATCTTTTTGTTGCACCAAGTAGCTTTAGTCTCGTGCTGGCGAGATCTATCAGTGTAGGCGATTCTGTCTCCATGTAACCATTCTATTATTTCTTTTGCGCTTTCGGTTTCTTCTGGTGCGCCGGTAATTCTGAGGCCATCACTACCGCGGGTACCAATAGCGCCAGCAAAGACGCTGGCGAAGCCGCGAGCTAACATATATTCGTTTAAGCCATAGGAAGATTTACCAACGGCTTGTTCGACCGGCTTATATGACACAGTATCATCAGTGTTTGGTTTTTGAGCTTTAACAATAGCAGCAGCTTGATATTGCGGATTTTCCCATTCAGTCGCATCACTTAAATTCTCGTCAACGTTATGGTTACGCTTTTCATTATCAATGATACCGCCAAAATAGGGACTAGCTGTATATAATGCTGGTACCGGCATATTTTCACTTTCAACTGGTCGAAAAATGGTTGTTTGCAGGAGATCGCTCTTGCCGTCGCCATCAGTGTCAAGGTCACTTTCAACGTAAACTACTTCTCTGATTATTTTGCTGGTATCAAAAACTGGCATACTTTTGCCATTAAAATAGAGAAACTTATTTTTGGTAAATTGGCTTTTGCGGTTATAAAAATAGCCTTCACCCGCCATCACATCAATTAAAAGCTGTCCGTTTTTAGCACGAGTATTTAATAAACGATAAAAGGCGCGGATGAGTGCTTGCTGATCATTAATATCTGCAATATAGGGCAACGCCTGCTTTTTCATGAATTTTAGAGGATCTGCCAGTTGATAATCGTACCCAACGTGGTACCCTAAAAGTTGCAAGGCGACGTTATAGAATTGGTGAGACAATATTTTTACTGGATTGCCGTCTAAAAATTGCTTGAGTGTTTGTGTTTCTGATACAGCAAACTCGGCTAATTTTGCCTTTCGTGCACTTGCATCATTGGGGTCGACTACTGCCACTGCATTTGCTGTGAGTTCAGCTAGCAGATCAGCAAAAGAAAGCTTTTCATAATCGGCTGGTAAAAATTTAATTTGTTGCAATTCTTTAACTTCTGTTTGGTAATCAGTTTTGACATAAGCGTATTGATTGTATTTCATAAAATTCTCCTTTTTGTATTATTTTACCTGTTCTTAAGATCAATAGAAAGCCAGTTATTAAATAAAAGAAAGAAGGTTTTAAAAAATCTTCTTTCTTTAGATATGCTATAGCCAAACTTCTTGGTAGGTTTTTTCATTAAAACCGCAGGTCAGTTTTTCACCTTCAACCACCAATGGTCGTTTAATCAATTTACCATTTTTGGACATCATATCTGCTGCTGCGGCAATTGACATATCAGCTACCTGATCTTTGAGATGCAGTTTGCGGTAGTCTTGTCCGTGAGTGTTGAAAAAGTACTTTAACCCGCGATCCTGATGTTGGGTAAGCCAATTGATTAAGTCAGCTTTCTCGGGTGGTTGCTCTACCAAATCCTGAAAGTCAAATTTAACATTGTGCTCTGTTAACCATTTTTGAGCTGCTCTTGAAGTTGAGCAGCGCTTATAACCGTAAAATTTTATCATTTTCATGCTCTCCTTTGCTTAAATTATAGCAATGATAGCAAGCAAAAATACAATAATAAAAACATTTTTATAATTTAGGATGTATTATGTTAAACTCAGTGTATAGTTTTGAAATAAAATTTGGGAGTTGCAATTTTGCAAGAAATATTTGTTTATATTTATAATATTGCCTTTTTAGTTCTTTATTTATGGGTAATAAATGTTTCAGAATATGCTTATAAAACCACTAATAATAGTATTTTTTACTATGTGGGCCTGCTTTATGTAACGTTAATAATTGACAGCACGATAGCATTTTCATCAGATTTGCTGAAAGTCACTAATAGTAATTACCAGATTGATACCAGAGCGTTTTATTTAATTAGAATTTTGGCATTTATAATAGGTGGAATTTGTTATGTTAAACTGATGTCCAGCATGATAAATAAGAAACCCAAAATTTTATACTATCTCCCTATTTTTGCCGTCTCCTTGTTAAATGTCGCTTTTGTGTTAAATTCTTATAATGAACAAAATGTGGGAGTACTCCAAAGGAGTACCCAGGATGCTAGTATTTTATTTCTTTGCATAATTTATTTTTGTAACACTTTTAAATCAGATGCTAAAGGAAAAAATAGTAAGAAAAAATATTACGATCGTGCTGTAATATTAACTACTATTTTTATGACGTTGTCATGCTTAGAAGGAATCTTATTTTTGCTTTTGAATGATTTAAATCAAAATAGTTTTGTCATTTTAACCAGTTATATGAGAGTTATCGGTTTTAATGAAGATCTTTTTTCAATTATCCTGTCTTTATTAATTATTTGGTTTGCTAAAAAGGAAGAAGAAGAGGCAAATAAAAATAACTTAGAAATTTTAGTGCAGCAAAAAATGAATCAATATCAATCTATGCTTCACGAAAAGGAAAATGCCAGCGAAGAAAGTCAAGTTGTTGAATTCTGTAATTATTACAATATGACAAAAAGAGAATCAGAAATATTAAGACTAGTTTTAAAGGGAAAGAAGAATCAGGAAATAGCTGATGAATTGTATATTTCTGTAGGAACTGTGAAAACACATATTTACAGCATTTATAAAAAATTAGCTGTTGATCGCCGCAGTCAGCTAATGCATGTTTTTATGGAATATAAAGAAAAATAAGCTAAAACTAATTGGCTAAATCTCAAGTTCAAGCATAGAGACTGGAAAATCATGTTACTGGTGAGTGATTTTTCAGTCTTTTTCAGTTTTGCCAATATTTTATAGCACCGTTTTTTAGAGTTTTGGCATCTACTACTAAAGTTTAGTTTTTAAAATTGCTTAGTTGCAGCACATTTTATGCTTAAAATACAACGAAAGTTGATTGCATCATTACTCTTTTTTGCTTAATTTGATCTATGAATTTAATCCATAAATGGATCAAAAAGAAAAGGAGAAAAAGTTATGGAGAAACAAAAATTGCCTGCTTATCGCTGGGTGATTCTAACGATTGTTAGTTTGTTGTGTTTTATTGCTAATTATATTCAGTTTCAGGTTTCAGCGTTGGCCACGGTTATTATGCCTCAATTACATATTACGACTGCTGAGTTTTCGGCTCTTTTAATGGCCCCAATGCTCGTAGCCGTTGTGCTCAGTATTCCGGCTGGTTCTTTAGGAGATAAATTTGGCTCTAAAAAGGTAATATCTGTGGGTTGCATTTTATCCATCATAGGTGCATTTGGCCGGTTTATTGCATCTAATTTTGCCATGATGATGATAATGCTCTTATTATGCGGTATTTTTATTTCACTTTTAAATGCCAACTTAATTAAAGTTTTGGGTACCTGGTTTAAGCAAGATACGGATGCTGCCATGGGTGTATTCTACGCAGCTTCATGCTTGGGAATAACTTTGGCTCAAATCACTAGTTCATGGTTTCCGTCTGTTAATGCTGCTTACATGTTTTCATCTGTTTCATTATTAGTCTTAACTATTTGCTGGATAGTTTTTGTTCGTGATACTCCTAAAGGCGAATCATTGCCGCCAGCAGAACCGACAATGAAATATTTAAAAGTTGCTATTAAAAGTAAAAATACCTGGATTGTCTCAATTTGTGCTGGCTTAGGAATCGCCTCAACAACTGCTTATGCTGGCTTTTTACCGCAGGCGCTTAATTTAGGTCAACATATTAATAATGCGACAGCCGGAATTATGTCTTCTGTAGTTACTGTCGGTAGTTTCTTTGGCTCTTTAATTGGTCCAGCTTGGTGCAACAAGCTTGGTCGTTATAAGATGTTTTTGACCGTAACGACATTAATTGGTGCGATCGTAATGTACTTTACCTGGTATACACCAGCTGGGTTCTTTTTATGGGCCATGTTAGTAATTAATGGCTTCTTTACTGCAATTAGTGGACCAATAGTTCAAGCTATGCCAATACAATTTCCAGAAATAGGAGAGAAATATTCTGGTAGTGCTGGCGGAATAGTTGGTACAGTTTCAATGCTGATATCATATTTTATTCCAATTATTGTGTCCAAGATTGCTGGAAACGACTACGCTAAAAATCTGGGGATTGAGTCATTAATTTTTGGATTATCGATACTATGTATATTGGCGTTGCCTGAAGTTGGTAGTAAAGCAAAAAATAAATAGAAAGGCAAGAAAAAATGGAAAAAGCAGATTTCGTTTTAAAAGGATCAGCTATTTTTACTGGTGCTGGTGATAAGCCAATATCTGGTTGCGTTTTAATCAAGGGAAATCGCATCTTGAAGATCGTGCCGTTAGATAGAATGACTGGTTATATTGATGAAAAAACCACCGTGATTAATTGTGGTGATCATTTGATTATGCCCGGCTTTAACGATTCTCATATGCACATTTCGCTAGGTTCTGTTCAAAATGATCCGGACTTTTGCATTCAAATGATGAATTGTAAGAGTGAGGAAGAATGTGTACAAATGGTTAAATCATTTGCTGATTCGCATCCTGATAATCCATGGATATATGGTACAGGTTGGTATGCAGAAGTTTGGGATAATCCTCATACTCCCTCAAAAGAATCACTAGATGCTTTAAATTTAGACCGTCCAGTATGTTTAAATTCATTTGACCTTCACTCCGTCTGGTGCAATTCTATAGCTCTAGAGAAGATTGGTATTAAAAAAGATACGCCTAATCCTCAAGGTGGAATTTATGGTCATGACAAGAAAGGTGAACTAAATGGTATTCTATACGAACCACCAGCAACAAAAGCCATGATGGACGAAGTTTTAAATGTGCCGACACTGAAACAATCTTTGTTGAAATGTCTGAAGCATTTTCGTGAATTAGGTATTACCTCAGTCGCTGATGTCTATCCTTCAGGACTAACAAATGACAATATCCCGGAAATATTTGATGAATTAGAGCAATCTGGAGAATTAACTACCAGAATTACATCATTTCCATCCTTGACAGATATTGCTGGTGCGAAAGAACTGAAGAGAAAGTACCATACTAATAAGCATAGAGTCGCAGGATTAAAACAAGTTCTTGACGGTGTAGTTGAAGCTCATACTGCCTTTTTGAGTAAAGAATATGATAATGATCCTGGAAAATTTGGTGATACGTCTTTAACTCAGGATGAGCTCAACAAATATGTTCTAGCAGCCCAAAAGGAAGGCTTTCCTGTCAAAATACATACTATTGGTGATCAGGCAAGTACAATGGCCCTTAATGCATATGAATATGCAAAAAGTAAAATTGGCAAGTTAACTTTGCACAATTCATTAGAACATATTGATATGATTAGACAAGATGATATCGCCAGATTAAAGAGTCTAAACGTGATGTGTGCAGTTCAACCACAACATTGTATAGGAGACTATATGAGTGGAGGATATTTGCCATGTATTGGTAAAGAGAGATTGTCTCACACGTGGCCATACCGTGAAATACTTGATGCGGGAAGCCATTTGGCTTTTGGTTCAGACTTTCCAGCTGTATACTCTGTAAATCCAATTTGGACAATTTATGCGGCTGTAACGCGTTGTGAACCAAATGAAGGTAAGCCAGATGGAGGTTATTTCCCAGAACATGCAATTACTTTAACTGAAGCTTTGCAGGCTCATACCAAGTGGTCGGCCTATGCTGAATCTTTTGAAAATGAACTGGGAACTTTGGAACCCGGCAAATTGGCTGATGTCATCGTATTAGATAGAAATTTATTTGACATTGATCCGCAAGAAATTCGCTTTGCTAAAGTTAACCTAACATTTTCTGATGGCAAGCTGGTTTATAAGCGCGATAAGTAAATTAAAACTAAAAAACTGATAGTTACCGATCATGATTGATAACTATCAGTTTTTGTTTGTTTTGAAATTAATTGAAATCTAGTTCAAAGTCTTTACTTGTAAAAAGATGTACTTTGCTATTAAAGAGGTAGTTCATCAATATGCCCAATGCAATTGGCAAAAAGAAGAAAAGAATCGCGATTAAAAGAATATTGAACAAATTTGCGGACCGATTAGCCATTGCCGCTATGGGACCGATTAAACCAGAAAAACCAAAGCCCGCACTCATTGGTGTTCCCTGAATTTGAAAGACTGCTCCTAAACCACCCATGATACCGGCATTAATTAAAAGTGGAATAAGTAATTTAGGATTAGTCATTAAATTAGCCATTTGCATTTTAGGAGAACCCAAGAAGTGAGCAATTGATGTCCCGAAATTATTGGATTTCCATCCAAAAACTGCTAATGCAAAGGAAACGGCAGTAATACCGAGATTAGCAGAGCCAGAAGCAATACCGGAAATGCTGATTGCTGTGGCGATACCGACTGAAGAAATCGGAGAAACAATAAGTAGACCGAATACTATTCCCATCAGCATGCCCATAATAATTGGCTGCAAGTCTGTGAGTTTTTGGACTCCTAAACCGATTAAACTGGTGAGTTGACCAACAGGTATGCGCGTCAGACAGCCGATTCCACCTGCTATTAGTAAAACTAAAAGGGGAACCAGTAAAATCGTGTATGCCTTTAATTTTTTACCAAAAAACAATACTAGTCCGTAAGCAATCATAATCGTAATCGCGGTATTAATAACATCACCACTGCCTGTTACAGTGACTTTACCATTATTCATCATGAAATTACCAGCGCCTGCTGTTGCCGCTAAAGCGATGGATGAAGTTTGAATAGGTGTCAATTTACCAGTCATGCCGACGCATACTGCACTAATTGCTGGTAACAACGCTGAAGCAAAGGTAGTTAAGGCTAAGATAAAACTTAGTTGTGGCATACTGGGTAAAAGAGCTTTTACCAGCTGGTTAATTAGGGCTCCCGGAATTAAGGCTACAACTATACCAGTTGATAAGCCGTTTAGGGTATCTAGCGTAATCTTTTTCAAAGTATTCATTTTACTCTCCTAAATAAAAACTCACACAGATGACGACAACTGTGTGAGTCTTCAGAGAAGAAAGTACTTAAGTCTTTGAACACACAATTGTCATGAAGATTGAACTGTGTGTCTAAGACAATGACAAACTAGGCACTCAGATCAAATAGCTGAAGTACCAGAAATAATATTTAACTTGCGGTTGATTAATTTTTTTAATTGCCGTCATAATCTTTACCTCTCATAAATATTTAAGCAATATCATAACTTAATAATAAATAAAAAGCAAGTCCTAATTTAATTTAATTTTAAAAAGTTGATACAGCAATTACTTAAGCAATTTAAAATTATCCTGCTTAAGTAATACAAGTAAGTTTATATTAAAATACTAAATCAACTTGATATTATATTTTTAATATTACTAGAGCTAGAAAACTAAAAAATTAAAAATAAATGCTTTGAATAACTCTTTAGTAACGACTAGAATATTCTCAAGTAAAATATAAATTTATTCTATTGTAAAAGAAAGAAGTGTTTATTATCACACTGTTTATTAACTGTATCAGTTTTTTGGGTGACTGGTTGCTATTCGCTTTTCCTCTATATCAGGGATTAATGGAGCTTTATGACTATGAATGGTTTTTAAAAGAATTTAATCAGTCAAGCAAAGCACAGCCTAAAATTTCTCCTCTTTACTGGATTATACCGATTGTCAAAATATACCTAGAAAAGAGACGAGCAGTCAAAATTCTAGGCAGTATTATCAAAAATGAATCGGATTTACGGACAGCTATGAGTTTTATTGACAAAGCAACTGCATGGTATTTTGTTTCTCTTGGTGGCTGGTTAAAGATGGTATCTTCTTTATATGAATTTATCGGAGAACTTCATGAAGACAGTATATTGCTGCTAGTTGGCGGAACCATAGTCTTGACATTTTTAGGAATCTTTTCAGGTTACTACCGCTTGAATCCTAAACGGCAAAGGGTTCTGATATCAAAAATCAAGAAGAATTAATGGCAAGCTGGTTAAATTATAGAAGAGATTCTGTTTTTGATTAAAATGACTTATTATTTAAAAGAGTCTGGGAAAAACTAGTTCTCAGACCACGAAAAAAGAACGATGATTTCATCGTTCTTTTTTATACTTTTAGCTTCTGCCTTGATATTATTAAATCGCCACAAAATAAAAATAAAAAGAAGATGTAAAAACGCACAACTGGGTAACACATAATTTGGGGAATACAGATCACAGCGATCCTTACGACTATTTGTCAAGTTTTGCTAGCTACGGCAGCTTGGACAGATGTCTCCTCTTAGGTCTCTACAATAAAAATATCTAACAGCTTGAATGGTATTTTTTGCTTCTTTTGAAACTTATTACCACATTTGCAACTCTATATTTTCCAATAGTTGACATGTATCAATATGTTATTGATGAAATAAAAAAGAGCAAAAAATTTGAAAAAGAAAAAATGAAATTTGATCATTGTAATTATTTTTAATTTTTTAAATAAAAAACTCCCAAATGGGAGCTATAAAGTAAAAGAAGTTTGAAAGTAACTTCTAAATTAATATTAACTTTTTTTAGAAAAAATTGCAAAACATTATTTGCGATGCACTCTAAAGAATGTATTACATAATATGTAAGGAGGTGAGAGACATGAAGAAAAAAAGAGAAAATAAAAAGCTACTATCGAGCTTCACTTCAAAATAAATCTCGGGATAATAGCTTTTGAAATCATCTATAAAAGATGAAAAAAAAAGATGAAAAACAGGGAAAAGGCTTCTCTTCTTTGTTTTTTATAAAAACATTATATTATAGAAAAGTATCTGTTACAATGAATAAAATTTATAACTTTGAAACTAAAAAAAGGAAATTTGACAAATAAAACAAAGATTGACTTAAGACTCAAAACATTCTGTAAAACAATATTAGTTACAGTTATGGTAATTGTTTTAATTTTAGGAGTGATCAAATGGCTAAACTAACTGAGGCTCAAAAGCGAGCAAATAAAAAGTGGAATGATGCGCATAAAAAAAGAATGAATTATATTAGGAGAAGATCAGATTCTAAAAATTTCATTCTTAAATATGCAGATGAAGAAGATTTAGACAAAACATTAGAATACATCAAGATAAGAAGAGAAGAGTTAAAACAGAATAATTGATCACTTTTTTACATTTGGAGATCTTAAAAATGCCATAATGTATATTTATAAAAGAAATAGAAAAATAGCTCTAGCTTAATTGCTAGGGCTATTTCTATGTTAGCCAACTTTAAACTTAATAATAATCAATAAAAATAAAATTGTTGATATAACGGGATTTATAATTATTAAAAATCAATAAAAACCATTTAGAATGATCCGGGTGAGATTCGAACCCACGACCCACGGTTTAGAAGACCGTTGCTCTATCCAGCTGAGCTACCAGACCGTCAGTTTTGCGTATTCCTGCGCAAGAACAGTAACTATTATAGAGAAAAATTTTTGTAATTGCAACCAGAAATTGCGATTTTGTTTAAATAATTTTAAAGCAAGATTGATGTTGGCAAAGAAGAGATTATAAGATTAATATGTTAATTGTAGTTTGTAATCGGTATAATTAAAATAATTATTTTAAATGATTGGAAAAATTATGAAACATAAATTACTAAAATTTATCTGTCTCTTAGGCATGCTTCTAGTTAGCTTAAGCCCTGTACAAAAAGTAAAAGCCGATGTTGATTATGATATTGCTAAAAATATCACAAGTGCCAAAGTTAATCCTGATGGTTCTTTGTCGATGAAAAGGGCAATTACCTACCAATTCAATAGTCGAGCACATGGCGTTTATTACCGGCAAGCTTTAAATTCAAATCAAAAAATTGAAGACGTAAAAGTACAGGTAAAAAATGAAAATCAAAAGAGACAAACAGTTAATAACTATGTTCTTAAAAAAATGAAACGTGGATATCGCTTTAAAGTGTTTTATCCTATAAAAAATCACAGCCATTTTACTGTGACGTATTTTTATCGCATAACCAACGCCATTACTAATTATCGCGACATTGCTGAACTTAATTTTAAGATTATTGGTAATGGTTGGGACACTGACTTAGACTATGTCAAGGCCAGCGTTATTTTCCCTGGACCAGTTAGAGGACTGAAAGCCTGGGCCCACGGACCACTTGATGGCTACCTTAAAGTTAATCCGAAAAAAGGAAAAATTGTTATGATAGCTGAGAATCTTGCTGGCGACACCGGTATCGAAGTTCATACTATTTTCCCTGTGAGTATCACAGCCAAAAATAAAAATGTTAAAAACAAGAATCACCGCCAAGCAGTTATCAAGCAAGAGAAAGAATTAGCTCAAGCAACTATTAGAAATAGGCAGAAAAAAGAAAGAAGAAGTATTTGGCTAATAGCATTAGGTTTGATTGTCGGACTACTGGGAATTATTAAAGGCTTCAGGACAAAAGCAGCTGGTTTGAAGCCGCGCAAGAGTCGCGAATTAGCTCATAATTATGAAATACCTGATGTAGATCCAGTATTAGCGCAAATTTTGGATACTGCTAAAAAGCCCGATAATAAGGCCTTTACGGCATATTTAATTAGCTTAGCGGCTAAGAAAAAGATCAAGATAGAAGATTTTAAGGTTCATCGTAAAACTTATTACCAGATAACATTGCTAGACAAAGGTATTCTTGATAATGATATTTTAATCAAAACTCTATTCAATAGCGTTGGTGATGGTAACCAATTCACGACGCAAGAGTTGAAAAAGTACCATGGTAAAAAGCTTGGAAACTCTTTTGATACCTGGGCAACTAATTATTTTGACAGTAAAGAAAAACAAATATATTTACCTGATACGTTGACCAATAGTCGGGCTAAAGTTATCGGTATTATTATTTTGACGATGGCAGTGAGCTTTGCGTCTGCGGTAATTGCATTAACAAGTTCTTTAAAATATCTTTTGATAATAGTTATAGGTGAAGCTTTAATTCTGCTATTGAGTCTTCTTGCTTTAGTTTATAGTAATAAAAAGATTGGCATATACTCTGAAAAAGGCAAAAATGAAACTGAAAAAATACGCGGTTTCAAGAAAATGCTAAGAGATATCGGCAAGTTTAAAATGAAAGATGTCGGTGATCTCATACTATGGGAAGATATTATGCCTTATGCCGTTTCTTTCGGTTTAGCAGACAAAGTCATGAAAGAAATGAAAATCGAATTCAGTGAGGAAGAGATTCAAAACAGTAATTACTTCTATTATGGTTTTATATCAAACACGGGAAAAGACAGTTTTTCTTCCAACTTTGATTCTTGTTTTAGTGACGGTATATCTTCTGGCTCTAGCAGTTTCTCCAGTGGTTCATCCGGCGGTTTTGGTGGAGGCTCTGGTGGAGGGGCTTTCTAGTTTAATTATTTGACTTAAAACCTGGCCTGAAGTTTGGCTTTTGTCTTTGCTATAATTAAGTAAATTTCTAAAAAGATAGGTAAAATGATGTTCGATTATCGCAATAATTTAAAAAGAATTCTTAATCAGACGGCGGGAGATGATAAGAGCTTAAAGAATGGGATAGCAGCAATTAAATTAATTTTGGGCATGACTGATGAGCAGACTGCAACAGTAACAGCTAAAAATAATATCGAAGTTGATCTAGAGCAACTTAATTTGCTCTTAACCAGCTTAGCCCGGTTAATTAAAAATCCTGGAGATATTGCCAGTAAGAACACAGCACTTTCGGCAATTCAAAAACTAACGCTTGCTCCAAATATTAATAAAAAATATCGCCAAAATTTAGTCAACCTAAAGCAAGCAATTAATCTGCTGCAAACGCCTAAGGATATGATTGATAAAAAAGTTTTTGAAGAAGCACTTGAAATTCCCCAAAAGAGTAAGAGAGATTATCGAAAGGGCAAACGCTATACAGTAATTCGTTTACTGTCAGGCTGTGATTTAGTTAACGACAGCAACAGAAGAGTGTACACCATGAAAGAGTCTCAAATTCATTCTTTAAACTTAAAAAGTGGTGATATAGTAGAGGCCGTTCCAGAAGATAAAGATTCACATTATGAAGCAACAATTTTACGCGTTGTTGGTTTCCGTGAACTGCCGTCTATGGAAGTTGATTCAATCTCAACATTTAAATATGCGGTAGTGCAAGGACGTGCAGGCCATTTATCTATTACCCGCAATGCACAAGGAAAAAAATTGCGTGTTAATGGGAAGGCGGTTCTTTTTCCCGTTGATTCGAGTAAGTATTGGGATGAAAGTATTAGATTAGTTGACGGTTCAATTGTTGATTTGGCATGGTATGACGGCGATGTTCGTTTGAAAAAAAGCCCGGAAGAGGCAATTCAAATTCGCTGGATTTATGAGCTTGAGCAACCGCAGAAGCCTAGTCCGGCTAAAAAGAAAAAAAGTACTACTGCAGAAAAAGATGATAACTTAACTAAACTGGCATTGGATTTACATTATCAACGAGTAGGCATTGCTATTGGCAATAACCAGAATGAGGCGATGTTGGAAGGGATAGTCAAAAGGTATAATGGTATACCTATCCCCATTGATGCTTTCCAAGGTAAGAAAAAAATCATGGAAAATCAGATCAAGGATTTGGATATTGTAATCCTGGTAACGGCATTTGCTGCCCATGACAGTACTTGGAATATCAGTGAATTTGCCAGTAAGTATCACATCAAATTTGCAGTTAGTTCAAGTAAAGGCTACCAAGCGTTTGAGCGAGCTTTATACCGTGCTGAAAAGGGTTTACCGGCATATGAAGGAAATCAGACAATCAATTATCAGGTTGCTGACTGATAGTCATAATGATTTTCTTTATAATTTCTTAATAATTTAAGAAATTAAGGTCAGCTTTGTGTTTTTGCTCATGCAATTTTACTGCAGGTTAAATAGGAAAGCCCATATTTCTTGCATGATTTGGCTCTTTTCCTGTACAATATTAAATAACAATTTTATGGAAGGAAGATGAGATGAAAACAAAAACGCAAAAGCATACCTGGCAATATTGGCTTTTTTTCTTAGCTGGTTTGGAAATAATTACAATATCAATAAATTTCTTTTATGCTCCTATTAATGTTGCTGCAGGTGGTTCTACAGGTATTTCAATATTGATTGATGCTGTTTGGGGAATTAACCGCTCTCTTTCGGTATTTGTGGTCAATGCTCTGATGCTTATTTTAGCTGCCGTTTTTTTAGGTAAAGAAACTTTAAAAAAGGTGGCTTTAGGCAGCCTTTTAGTACCTGTGTTAATGGCAATTACACCTAGTTTTAAACTGACTTCTAATAATATGCTTGCAGTTATCTATGGCGGGGTCTTAATGGGTGTTGGTGTTTCAATGCTATATCGCATTAACGCTTCATCTGGAGGAACTACCATTCCGCCTCTGATTATAAAAAAGTATTTTTATATTGATCCCGCATTATCATTAATGGTTATTGATATGTCTGTCATTTTTTTGAATATCTTTGTTGATGGTACTGAAGCTTTTCTGCTGGCCGCTTTTTCTCAGGTAATTACTACAATGACTATGCGTTATACAGAAACTGGGTTTGATAAAAAATATCAGGTGCGCATTATGAGTAACAATAAGTTAGAAAAAATTCGTCAAATGTTGCAGCAGGATTATGATGGGCTGACCGTTTACAATGTCGTAGGTGGTTATAGTGATCAGGATAAGCAACAGCTAGTGATTGTTGTTGATACTAACGAATATGGTCAGCTAGTTGCTAAAGCTCGTAAAATTGATAGTGAAGCATTTATCGTCACCGAAAACATTGCTAAAGTGCATGGTGGTAAATGGCAAATTTAAACCTTATTTAGCAGATAAAGAAGACATTTTTTATTGCTAATTGAACCTGATAGTAGTATGATGTAGTAGTTGTATTTGTGGGTTCCTCCACATCTGCAACCGCACATTTTGAGGTCATAAGTCTTGGTTAGAGCACCTCAATTGGCGAGTCTAAGTAATTTTTGGAGGGTAGTAAATGTACGCAATTATTAAAACCGGTGGAAAGCAATATAAAGTTGCTGAAGGCGATAGTGTTTTTGTTGAAAAGCTTGATGCTGCAGAAGGTAAAGAAGTTACTTTTGATGAAGTAGTTCTTACTTCAGACGGCAAGGACGTTAAAGTTGGTACACCGTTAGTTAAAGGTGCTAAAGTTGTTGCTAAGGTTGAAAAGCAAGGTAAGGAAAAAAAGGTTGTAACCTTTAAGTACAAGCCTAAAAAGCACTCACATTCAAAATATGGTCACCGTCAACCTTATACTAAGGTTACAGTTGAGAAAATTGAATTAAACTAGAGGTGAAATAATAATGAATATTTTAAATCTTAAATTATTTGCCCACCACAAGGGTGGAGGTTCTACTGCCAACGGACGTAATTCAGCAGGTCGTCGTTTAGGTGCTAAGGCTGCTGATGGTCAAACTATTCACGCTGGCTCAATCATTTATCGTCAACGTGGCACAAAGATTCACCCTGGTAAAAATGTTGGCCAAGGTGGAGATGACACTCTGTTTGCTTTGGTAAATGGTGTAGTTAAATTTGAGCGGAAAGACAAGTACAGAAAACAAGTTTCTGTTATTCCGGTTGAAGAAGAAGCTAAGTAATTTAGTTCTTAAACCAAAAGACGAAAAGCATATGCTTCTCGTCTTTTTTCTGTTTTATTTAAAAAAGTAATGATGTGATGGTATTGTATATCCCTTTGGGGTTAAAATTGAGGTAAAAGTTTGATATACAGGAGAATACAAGCATGACTGAACAAAATGATTTATTAACACTAATCAACAGGCGCATACAGAAAGTAACCGAACTAATTAAAGAGCGTGATGCCGATGGCTTGCTGATTTTTAATCAAGCTAATTACCGTTATCTTACTAATTTTACCGGTGAAGAAGCACAATTAATTTTAACTGCCAAAGGGGAGCGGATATTACTGTCGGACTCACGCTTTAATGACCAGATTAAGGCTGAAGCTCCAGGCGAAATTGACGTGGTAATGAAAACGAAAGATCAAGACGTTGAAATTACTAATCAATTGCAAAAAGCTAACTTGCAAAAAGTTTTAATCGAAGGGGAGTTCGTTTCAGCGGTTGAATTTACGAAATTGCAAAAACTAAACCCGCAAGTTGATTTTGAGATTTGTCAAGAATTAGTCGAACAAGTTCGCAATATCAAAGACTCCCTTGAATTAGAAACATTACGTACAGCCATTAACATTTCGATGGATAGTTTCAATGAAATTTTGCCTTTAATTAAACCGGGAGCTGTTGAAAGGAAAATAGGAGCTAAATTAGATTACTATTTCAAAGTCAATGGCGGTGATGGTCCTAGTTTTGATACCATTATTGCTTCAGGTGTACGTTCTGCCTGGGCTCACGGGGTTGCCAGTGACAAAATGATTGAAAATGGTGACATGGTTGTAATCGATTTTGGTGCATTTTATCACGGCTATGCGGCTGACATTACCAGGACTGTTGCGGTTGGCAAAGTTGACCAGGAAATGCATAAAATTTACAAAATCGTCCACGAAGCGCAAAGACGGGGCATTGAAGCTGCAGTTGCCGGCAACCACGGTTCTGATGTTGATCGAGCAGCCAGAAGCTATATTACTGAACAAGGATATGGCCAATATTTTGGCCACGGAATAGGTCATGGTATAGGACTTGAGATACATGAACTTTGTCAGCCGGCTCTGCCTTTTGGTAAACAAGAACTAATTAATAATATGGTTCATACAGTTGAACCAGGAATTTATTTGCCAAATAAGGGTGGTGTCAGGATCGAAGACGACATCTTAATCAACGATAACTGTCCTGAAACACTATCAACTTTACCTAAAGACGACTTAATTTCTTTGTAAAAGATAAATAATAATTATAGTAAAATCGCTTACTAATTGGTAAGATAATATTATGGAGATGAGGTACTCAATATGACAATGATTTCAGTTAATGAGTTTAAGAATGGTTTAACTATTAAGTATAATAATGACTTATGGCGAATTGTTGAATTTCAGCATGTTAAGCCAGGTAAAGGTAGCGCCTTTGTTCGTTCAAAGCTAAAGAGTTTGAACACTGGTGCAGTGCAGGAATACACTTTCCGCTCAACCGCTAAAGTTGAAACTGCAGAAATAGAGACCAAGGCTATGCAGTACTTGTATAATGATGGTTCAAGTTACGTCTTTATGGATACAACAACCTACGACCAGCTGGCAATTCCTAATGAACAAGTAACAGACGAAGCTAAATTCTTAAAGGAAAATATGAACGTCAGTGTAATTATGCATGATGGTAAAACATTAGGAATTCAATTACCGAACACTGTTGAATTGACGGTTACCAAAACAGAGCCTAATATTAAGGGAGATACCTCATCAGGTGGTGGTAAGCCCGCAACAATGGAAACGGGTCTTGTTGTTAACGTACCTTTCTTCATCAATGAAGGAGACGTTTTAGTAATTAATACGGTCGATGGTACATACGTATCTCGCGCAAATAAATAATTTTTCGAGGTAAAAAAATGGCAGATAGTTCAAAAATTGTCTTAGATGATAAAAATAACGGTGAAGAAATTGAAATTGATCCTAGTGTTCTTGAAGTTATTATGGGGATTGCTGCCGAAAAAGTGGATGGAGTTGCCGAAATGCACGGTAACGTCAAATCTGGAATTAATCGCGTATTAGGTAGAGAAAACCATGGCAAAGGCGTCTCTGTTAACATTGATGACGAACACAATTTAACTGCGGATGTCTACGTTAGCATTGAGGCAGGAAAAAATGTGCCTCAAATAGCAACGAACTTGCAGAAGTCTTTGAAACAACAGGTTTTACAGATGACAGATTTAACTCTTAGCGAAATTAACGTGCATGTTACCGGTCTAGAATTCCCAGATGAGGAAGAAGAGGATGGTAGTGGTACTTCACAACTGTTTTCTGACATAGATGAAAAGGGTAAAAATGAATCAACACGAAAGTCGTAGAGTCGCAATGCAGGCCGTTTATTTAGCAAACCAAGATCTTAAATATACGGCTAGTGAAGTTGAAGCCAAAACCGTTGCAATGCTTGATTTGAAAGAACTTCCTGCTTATTCTAAAGAAATAATTGAAGGAGTAATTGAAAAGCGGGATGAGTTAAAAGGTGAATTAGCCGGATTTTTAAAGAAAAACTGGCGGATTAACCGTATTAACCAAATTTCGCTGGCCATCTTGGAAGTTGCTCTGTATGAAATAAAATACAGTAAAGAAATTGAGCCAAAAGCTGCAGTTAATGAGGCTTTGAACTTGTGTGATGAGTTTGCTGATCCCAAAGATAAACCATTTATTAATGGTATGTTAGCAAACTTTATCTAAAAATATCTTATAGTCGGCTTTAGGCCGACTATTTTTTTAGAAAAGGAAATGACAAAAATGGGGCAGCTTTTAGATGGCAAGCGCTTGGCTGATATTCGTGCTCGAAAATTGCAAAAGCAAGTTTGCGAATTAAAATCGCTGGGGGTGCAACCTCTATTTTGCGTAATTAATATTGGTGACGATCCCAGTAGTAAAATTTACCTCAAAACTAAAAAAAGAAGAGCAAATCAAATAGGCATAGAGCAAAAACTGTTTCAATTACCAAGTACGATAACGCAGCAAGAACTATTAAAATTAATTAAACGCTTGAATAATGAAAAAGCCGTCAATGGCATCATGATTCAATTACCTGTACCAAAGCAGATTAATTTAAATGAAGTTTTAGCAGCTATTAATCCTGAAAAAGATGTTGATTGCCTGACGCCTGCAAACATAGGACGTTTATGGCAGGGGGATCATTTTGTTGAACCTGCAACAGCTCATGGCATTTTGGCTTTACTAGACTATTATCACATTACTTTGAAAGGTAAAAATGCGGTAATTATAGGTAGAAGTAGTATTGTAGGCAAACCGTTAGCTGCATTAATGCTTGAAAGGGATGCAACAGTTTCAATTTTACATTTAAAAACAAAGAATTTGGCAGAATATACCAAAAGAGCTGATATTCTGGTGACAGCAACTGGACAAGCCAATTTAGTCACTGCTGAAATGGTCAAAAAAGATGCAGTTATCATAGATGTGGGTATCAGTCGTGTTAAAGGAAAAACTGTCGGTGATGTCGATTTTGCTCAGGTTGCACCGCTAACCAGCTTTATTACCCCGGTGCCAGGGGGAGTTGGGCCTCTTACAGTTGAATCTCTTATGGAACAGGTTGTCCAGTTAACAAGGAGAAATTATGGAAAGTGATAAATATCTCACAGTTTCAGACCTAAATTACTATATAACGCAAAAGTTTAAAAACGATCCTTACTTACATAAAGTATTTCTTCAGGGTGAATTGTCTAATTTCCGTTATCGCCGTAACTCTCACCAGTATTTTTCACTAAAAGATGAAAAATCTAAAATTAATGTAGTAATGTTTCGTTCATATTTTGCTAAAGTAAAGTTTAAGCCTGAAGAAGGAATGAAAGTCTATGTAACTGGTTACGTTAGTGTTTATGGTCCACAAGGTTCTTACCAGTTTTACGCAGAATCGATGGAACCGGCGGGATTAGGAGCCTTATATGAACAACTGAAACAGTTGCAAAGAAAACTAGCAAATGAAGGATTATTCGACCAAAAATATAAAAAGCCCTTACCTCGTTTTCCTGATTATATTGCCGTTGTAACCAGTGCTTCTGGCGCCGTGATCCATGATATTTTAGTGACGGTTAACAGGAGGTTTCCACATGCAGAAGTTGATTTGTTCCCCGCTCAAGTCCAAGGAGATTCTGCTGCAGATTCATTAATATCTGCTATGAAGCAAATAGCTCAGTTTAAAGACAAATATGATGTCATGATAATTGGTCGTGGCGGTGGTTCACTTGAAGATTTATGGCCTTTTAATGAAGAAGGGGTAGTACGACAAGTGTTTGCCATGAAAATGCCGGTTATTTCTTCAGTAGGTCATGAAACGGACACCACATTATGTGATTTAGTTGCGGATGTGCGCGCTGCCACTCCCACGGCAGCTGCTGAATACGCTACTCCTAATTTGGCAGATGAATTAATTAATATTCGTCAAATGCAGAATAGTCTTGTTTCTAGTATGCAAAATACAATCAGAATTCGGCGTGATACTTTAAATCGTATTAATAATTCTGTTATCATGCGAGAACCTACACGACTGTATGATGAACAGGCACAAACATTAGACCTTTTGCGAGATAATTTACATAATAATATGGTGCGTCAATTAGAACGCAGAAGACAAAGTTACCAGTTGGAAAAGCAAAGACTGCTTGCAGTCAGTCCTGGTAAAAAAATTGCAGCGTTATTGCAACAAACAGATTTTTATTATCAGAGATTAGTTGCTAATACCAAGCAATGTTTACAAGTAAAACGCAATGCCCTAAGTCAGACAGCGCAGCAGCTTAATGATTACAGTCCTCTCAAAACTTTGGACAGAGGCTATGCTTTTGTGACTGATAAACAAAATAAAACTGTTAGTTCTATTGCTCAAGTTAAAATAAAAGATGAAGTCAGACTGCATTTCAAAGACGGACAAGCGACAGCAATAATTGGTTCAACTAGGAGAGAAAAAAATGGCCACTAAGAAAAATAATTTTGAAGCAGAATTAAAAGAATTGCAGACAATTGTTAATAATTTGGAAAACGGTGATATCCCACTAGAAGATGCTCTTGAGCAGTTTCAAACAGGTGTCAAATTAAGCCGCAATTTGAATAAAAAATTAACTGAAGCTGAAGAAACAGTAGCAAAATTAATTGAGAGTGATGGTACTGAACGCAAGCTTGACCCCAATGATGCTGCTGCACCTGAAAAATAAAGAAGAGTAAAAATGACATTTAATGAATTCAAAGCAACATGGACTCCAGTAATAGATAACTTTTTAAGAGAACATCTTGAAAGTGAAGTTACAGATAAAAAAATAAGTCAAATCATGTCATATTCAGTTATGGCTGGTGGTAAAAGGCTGCGTCCCTTACTATTTTTAGCAACTTTGGCTGCACTGAAAGCCAAAATTAGTGACAACGAAATAAGAATCGCGTGTGGAATTGAATTAATTCACACATATTCATTAATTCATGATGACTTACCCGCGATGGATAATGATGATTTTCGTAGAGGAAAATTAACAAGTCATAAAAAATGGGGTGAAGCTGAAGCAATTCTTGCTGGGGATGCACTATTACCGATGGGAATTCAGTGGATCGCTCAAGGAAGCAACTCGGCAAATTTAGTGAATATTATTACTAAAGCAGTGGGTCCCAATGGTATGGTTGGCGGTCAGTATTTAGATATCGACTCTACAAATAATGAAAGTGTCGCTCATAATTCTGAATTTATAAATAAGATGGAATGGTTAAAAACGGGCTGTTTACTCAGAGCATGTGTTGAAATGGGAGCAGATTATGGACATGCAAATATATCCCAAAGAAAACAACTTCTGCAATTTGCCCATGCTTTTGGTCGTTCATATCAAATTTATGATGATCTAGTTGATGTGGTCGAAACTAGTGAGGAAGCAGGTAAGAAAACGCATAAAGATTCCGAAAATGGTAAGAATAATACACTAACTTTACTTGGAATTGCTCAAAGCCGTGAAGAGTTATCTGCTCTAATTAATGAAGCTCAGCAATCTTTAAAAAATATTGACTCACATGTTTTAGTGGGATTTCTTGATTTATATAAAAAGGTATTGTAATGGTAAAAAAGAGAGCGGATATTTTATTAGTTCAGCAAGGATTATTTCATTCGCGAACTCAGGCTCAGCGAGCTATCATGGCCGGATTAGTTTCTGATCATAATCACCAGAGAATTGATAAGAGCGGTACCAATTTTCCGGTTGATGAAATATTTTATATCAAAAAAAATGATAAGAAGTATGTCTCTCGCGGAGGTTTTAAGCTTGCCAAAGCCTTAAAATCTTTTCAGATTGATTTAACAGATAAAATCTGCCTTGATATTGGTGCTTCTACTGGCGGTTTTACAGATGTGGCTTTACAGAATAAGGCTAAACTCGTTTACGCACTGGATGTTGGCTATAATCAACTTGCATGGCAGCTGCGAGATGATCCTCGTGTAATTGTGATGGAAAAACAAAATTTTCGTTATAGTCAGCTAAGTGATTTCACTCACGGACAGCCCGAATTTGCGATGACAGATGTTTCTTTTATTTCGCTTGATTTAATTATGCCGCCGATGTTTCAGATCTTAAAAGATGGCTGTGATGCAGTTTGTTTAATAAAACCGCAGTTTGAAGCAGGTCCACAGCATGTCGGCAAACATGGAATAGTCCACGACCACGCTGTTCATTGCGCTGTCATTAAGCATACAATTGAAAAAGCCAGAGCAATTGGATTTAATGTTCTTAATATTGACTATTCACCTATAAAAGGTGGCAAAGGTAATATTGAATTTTTAATACATTTACAAAAAGAAGAAAAAGATGGCGGAAAATTGTTATGGTCTGGGACCCCGGAAGAAGTGGTTGCTCAGGCTGTTGCCGATCTTTAGGAGAAAGAAATGTTAGTTGAACTGGATATTAAAAATTTTGCCATTATAAAAGCATTGAAGGTTCGCTTTCAAGAAAATATGACTGTCTTAATTGGTGAAACTGGTGCTGGGAAATCTATTATTATCGATGCAGTTTCTTTATTAATGGGCAGTCGTGGTCAAAAAGAAATGATTCGCAGTGGTGAGAAAAAGGCTGTTGTTACAGGCTTATTTGAAGTTGACCATGTGACTAAAAAAATTACTGAAATTTGTGAAAAATATGGTATTCCCAATACAGACAACCAATTGATTATCAGCAGGGAATTAGCTGTTAAAGGACGCAATATTGTTCGAATAAACGGTCAATTAACCACAATTAATGTTTTACGAGAGCTGGGTAATTATCTGGTTGATATTCATGGCCAAAATGACCAGCAGATTTTAATGGATCAGGATAGACAAATCGATTTAGTGGATAATTACGCGTCAAATGATTTTAAACAAGAACTCTCACTTTACCAATCAAATTTTAAAAAGTGGCAAAAATTAACAGCGCAAATTAGTCATTTGCATAAAAATGCACAGGAAATGGCACAAAAACAAGATATTTTGTCCTTTCAAAATGACGAACTGTCTAAGGCTGACTTGAAAGATCCTCATGAAGATGATCAACTTGAAGAAGAATATAATGAATTAAATAATTATCAAAAAATCGTTGATACTGCTAATTATTTAATGCAATTATATGATGACGAGGATCACGGTATTGAAACTTTAATAGGTAACGCTCAAAGTGCCGCAAATGAACTCACAGAGTATGGTGCAAAATTTAAAGATATTGCCAAGACAATTGATGATGGGGTTTTTGCTTTAAGTGATGCACGCAGTGAATTATCAAATGTTCTTGACGAAATGGACTTTGATGAGGAAAGATTTCAATATGTTTCCAGCAGGTTAGATTTGCTTAATTCACTCAAGAAAAAATATGGTCCTTCGTTAGAAGATGTTTTTGCTTTTTATGACAAAATCCAGTCTGAATTGGGTCAATATGAAGCTGGCGGACTTGATGAGGAAAAACTGCAAAAGCAGCTCAAAAATCTTGAACAAGAGCTTCAGGCTGAAGCAAAAAGTCTGCATGACATGAGAAAAAAAGTGGCTGCGAGTTTGGAAAGCAAAATCAAGCAGGAATTAGCAGATTTATATATGGCTAAGGCCCGCTTTAGTATAGATTTTGCAACGACCAAAACTTTTACTAAGAATGGTACAGATAATATTGTCTTCTTGATTGCACCAAACCCGGGTGAAGAATTAATGCCTTTAGTTAAGATCGTATCTGGGGGTGAACAATCCCGTTTGATTTTGGCTTTGAAGGCAATTTTTAGTAAAGTTGAACCAGTGGGAACAATGATTTTTGATGAAATTGATACTGGCGTCTCCGGCCGCGTTTCCGCGGCAATTGGTCAAAAATTGCATTCAATTGGTGAAAATAAGCAAGTTATTGCCATTACCCATTCACCGCAAGTTGCTGCTGCAGGTGATCAAAAATATTTAGTTGCCAAAAAAGTCAAAGATGGAGCCACCTATACACAAATTGGGCCTTTAACTCAGGAAGAAACAATAACTGCAATCGCAGAAATGATGGCTGGTAGTGACGTGACGCAAGCAGCTAAACAAAATGCTAAGGATTTGATGAGGAGCTTTAAAAGAAAAAAGAAATAATAATAGTGAGAGGGAAAAGAATGGAAGTTGTTGAAAAAGTTACTTTAAATAACGAGGAGACTAAACAGGCTGCTGGTTTAAATAAAAGAATAAATAAAGCTGATCATACCTACTCTAATATTTATTTAAGCAACAAGTACAACTATTTTGGTGATATGCCAACATTTGTCTTAGCTTATGAAGGACAAAAGTTAATCGGTTTAACAATGCTTTATGCTGATGATGGTCCTGCTGAAGAAGTCGAAGTTAACTTAGTAGTTGATCCTGAATTTCGCAGACACCACGTTGCTAGCAAAATGTGGAAGCATGCCAAACGAATTATGCTGCAATTTGGTTACCATAAGTGGGAATTTCCAACAGAAAAAGCTTTTTTGGCAAAGAATCCGGAATTTTTAACCAATTGCAAGTTGACTGCAGTGAAAGAAGATTCTGATTATTATATGCGGACTGAACAACCTTTGCCACTTGATAAAGCAGATAGATTAAACCAAATTTTAGAAGTCAAAATTTTAGCCGAAAACTATGTAGATCAAGTTGCTAAGGCTCACAGCAATGCTTTTGGAGAAGCAATTGCCACATCTATTAAATATGTTAAAAATGCATTGGCAGATAAGGATACTACAAGCTTTATTTTATTAAAAGGTAATGAAGTTGCCGGCTATTGTGCTGTTGATCATGGCGATAACGAAGATTACTTTTTTGGCTTGTTTATTGATAAGCCATTTCGCGGACAAGGTTTTGGGACATTTTTTATCAAAAAGATGATTGCAATTTTGCAAAAGGAAGGCAGCAGAGTTTTTGCTTTAAATGCTGATGTTGAAAATAAAGCGGCAATTCACATTTATGAAAAAGCTGGTTTTATAATACTAAGTGAAACACTGTATTTAAAAAGCCAAGAATCACATTGATTCCTGGCAATAAAGTATTTTAGTAAAATTGTTTATTCAAGATCAATTCTGAAAATATTATCAAGATCAATAATCTTAATAATTTTTTTATTTACTGAACGTAAAACAAAGCGACCTGCAGAAATACGGTTGATAATTTGTCCGATTTCACTTGTTCCATCCTGATAACTGATTAGTACATATGAGCGGCCAAGTAGAGCTCTATTAAGCTCAGCTAAAATTTCATAATTATATTGGCTGTAAATACTTAATTTTTCATCGTCATAATCAAAAAAATAGTGACAAAGTTTTTTTAGTGAATTTTTCATCAAATCATCCCTTGTATTTAACCGAACATTTGTTTGACAACTTATATTATAAGAACATCTGTTCTAAAAAACAAGTATTAAATTTAAATTTTTTTGTTGGTTAAAAATACCGTGACTTGAAAATATTATCATTTTAGTGCAAACTAGATACAATAGCTTTTCATAAGGGAGTTTGGCATGACAGAAAAAGGTTTGTTACTTGTCCTTTCGGGCCCTTCGGGAGTAGGTAAGGGTACCGTTAAAAGTGCAATTGTGAAGAATAAGGTTTTTCCATTTGAATATTCCGTGTCCATGACCACCAGACAGCCACGACCAGGAGAGATCAATGGTAAAGATTATTTTTTTGTTACTGAGGAACGATTTAAGCAGGCAATCAGTCAAAATGAACTTTTGGAGTATAATCAATATGTGAACCATTTTTATGGCACTCCTAAGGCACCAGTTGCAAAAATGCTTGATGAAGGTAAAGATGTTCTGCTGGAAATTGACGTTAATGGTGCCCAAAAAGTTAGACAACAAATGCCTGATGGGGTGTTTATTTTCCTCACGCCACCTGATTTGCATACATTACATACCAGGTTGGAAAATCGTGGTACTGAATCAGAAGATGTGATTATGGGTCGGATAAAGCAGGCCCGTCAAGAAATTCTGGTGATGCAGGATTATGATTATGCTGTTGTCAATGATACAGTTGCCAATGCAGTTGATCATATCAAGGCGATTGTTGAAGCTGAACATGTTAGTGTAAAACGTGTCATTGATACTTATCGCAAAATGGTTAAGGAGGACTAAAATGAGAGTTACATATCCATCTATTGATAAATTGTTGGCACAGGTTGATTCAAGATATTCTTTATCAGTGCTTGCGGCCAAAAGAGCACATGAATTGGAAGACGGCGACCCTGAAGCTTTAAAAAGCTACAAATCACAAAAGCCAGTTGGTAAAGCTTTAGAAGAAATAGAAGCTGGTAAAGTTACCGTTGATCCCAGTCATCGCGAGGTTAATCAGTAATTAATAAAATTTATGACCTCCATCCTAAAAGAGATGGAGGTCATTTTTTGAAGGTGATAAAATGATCGCACAAGTCATCGTTGATGTTGCGGCTAAACAAACGGATCGAGTCTTTGAATATCATGTGCCAAAGGAACTTGGTAAAGTTGAAATAGGCTCAAGAGTCTTTGTACCATTCGGTCCACGCAAATTACAAGGTTTTGTGGTAGGACTAAATACAACAAGTCAATATCAAGGTAAATTAAAAGATTTACTTTTAGTGGTTGATGAAATGCCGCCGCTAACTTTGGAATTAGTAAAACTGTCAAAGGATTTAGCTGATAATATTTATTCTTATCGCATATCAATTTTAAAAACGATGCTTCCAAGAATTATGCGTGCCAACTACCGTAAAATTTTGGTTCCTAATTCTGCAAAAGCGCAAAAAATGGGTCTTTTCCAGGGCGACCCATTGGATTTAAATAAAATAACCGACAACAAGCAAATTGCCACAATACGTCAATTATTGCGTTCAAATGATGCCAAAGTGGAATACCTTGTTGAAAATAAAGCCCGGGTTAAAACTGAAAACGAATATTCTCTATGCAAAACTAAGAACGAATATGGCAGTATCTACGAGTCATTAAGGGGAAATGCTGTCAAACAAAAACAGCTCATTATGTATTTAATTGAAAATTTTAATAATTTTCCTTTAATGCAAAGTCAAATAGAAAATAATACCCATCTCAATACAGTTTCACTAACCAATGCTGTCAAAAAGGGCTGGCTTAATAAGAAGCAGATTGAAAAATATCGTGATCCATTGTCAGACTATAGCCGCAAAAAAAATTTGTCTAAAAAAATCAAGCTAAACAATGATCAAAAAGAAGCTCTTGACCGTATAGTACCAGCAGTTAAGTTAAAAGAGTCACGAATCTTCTTGTTGGAAGGTGTGACTGGCAGCGGTAAAACTGAAGTCTATTTAAACGCTATCAGCGCTACGCTAAAAGAGGGCAGAAATGCTTTAATGATGGTTCCGGAAATATCTTTAACTCCACAAATGGTTGCCCAAGTTAAGAGCAGATTTGGCCAACAAGTTGCCGTTTTACATAGTGGCTTGTCTGAAGGCGAAGTGTATGATGAGTGGCGCCGCATTCTACGTAATGAAGTTCGTGTAGTTGTTGGTGCCAGAAGTGCAGTTTTTGCGCCCTTAGAAAATATTGGCTTGATAGTGATTGATGAAGAGCATGAATCATCGTATAAGCAAGAGGACAATCCGCGCTATCACGCTCGAAATGTTGCAATTTGGCGCAGTAAGTACCACTCTTGTCCCCTGATATTAGGCAGCGCAACCCCGTCTCTTGGAAGTAGAGCACGCGCGCAAAAGGGTGTTTATCAATTATTGAGGTTACCACATCGTGCTAATAAACAAAGTTTACCCCAAGTTGACATTGTGGATTTAAAAAAGGCAAACTATACTGGTGGGCAGTTCGATCTTTCTACTGAGTTGGTGAAAGCAATAAAGCAAAGAATAGCTAAAAATGAGCAGGTAATTTTAATGTTAAATCGGCGGGGCTTTGCTAACTTCATGCTTTGTCGTGAATGTGGCTATGTCATGAAGTGTCCTAATTGCGATCTGTCATTGACTATGCATAAAGATACAAATAAAATGCAGTGCCATTATTGTGGTTATGCGACGGCAATTCCTGAAAAATGTCCAAATTGTCAAAGTAAAAAAATACGGTTTTTGGGAACTGGTACTCAAAAAGTAATGACAGAACTAAATCAATTATTACCAGGTACTCGTGTCTTACGGATGGATGTAGATACCACAAGAAGAAAGGGTGCATTTAAAAAGATTTTAGATGCATTTGGCAATCATGAAGCTGATATATTGCTGGGCACGCAAATGATTGCTAAGGGACTGGATTTTCCTAATGTAACACTGGTAGGGGTTGTTAATGCTGACACGGGTCTTTGGCTGCCAGATTATAATGCCTCTGAGCGCACTTTTGAATTACTGACTCAAGTGGCAGGCCGAGCTGGTCGAGCTCAAAAAAAGGGCGAGGTAATTATTCAAACATTTAATCCGGGTCATTATGCGGTTAAACTAGCTGAGACTCAGGATTATGAACGTTTTTATCAATACGAAATGCGTGTTAGACATGCTGGTAATTACCCGCCATATTTTTATACTGTTTTGGTCTCAATAGCTGCTAAAAAAGAACAAAATGCTGCCAGAGAGGCTTTTAAGATAAAAAAATGGTTACAACCCAAATTACACCAGTCAACAATAGTTTTGGGCCCTACACCTAGTGCAATTTCTCGTCTAAAAAACAAATATTATTATCAAATACTGGTAAAATATAAAAAAGAAGATAATCTTAACCAGTTGTTACATCAAATCCAAGATTCGGCCCAAAAAATGAAAAAGTATGGCTTAACTGTCTATATTGACAATGAGCCTGAACGCATAATGTAAAGGGGAATGTTTAATGACATCAATAATTTTTTTAGGAACTCCTAAATTTGCCGTGCCCATTTTAAAGGCTCTTGCAAATGAAAAATATGAAATCAAGGCAGTAGTTACTCAACCTGACAAAAAAGTTGGTCGCAAGCAGGAAGTTACTGAGTCTCCAGTTAAGGTTTTAGCACAAAAATTAAATTTACCAGTTTTTCAACCTGCTCATTTAGCAAAATCAGAAGAAGTAGCTGCATTAATAGCTATGCACGCAGATTTGATTATTACAGCTGCTTACGGTCAGTTTTTACCTAGTAAATTTTTGCAATCAGCTAAAATAGCTGCAGTTAATGTTCACGGTTCAATGTTGCCAAAGTATCGTGGTGGGGCACCTATACAATATGCTCTGATCAATGGAGATAAGCAAACTGGAGTAACAATTATGGAAATGGTTAAGCAAATGGATGCCGGTGCCATTTATGCTCAAAAAGCAATTGACATTCAAAAAGATGATACAGCAGGAACTGTTTTTGAGAAATTGTCTTTTTTGGGACGTGACTTGTTGCTTCAGACTTTGCCTCAAATTATTGCAGATCCTCAGAAGAAAACGGCTCAAGATGAAACCAAAGTAGTATTTTCCCCAAACATCAGCAAAGAGCAGGAACAAATAAAAATAAGCATGACTGCGACGGAAGCCAACAACTTAATTCGCGGTCTTAATCCCGATCCCGGAGCTTATTTGCTGGTTGATAATAAAAGATTTAAAGTATGGCGAGCCGAAGTGACTCCAGAAACTACCTCTCTATCAGCTGGAACAGTGGTTGATAATAAAAAACGTTTTGCTATTAGCTTTGCCAATCATACAGTTTTAAATTTACTTGAGGTTCAGCCGGCAGGAAAGAAAAAAATGACTGTAAAAAGCTTTTTAAACGGACAAGGAAAAAGCTTTGCTATAGGTGATAAAATTGTCGGCTCCTAAAAGCGCCCGGTCAGTGGCCCTGTCTACTTTAATTCGTGTATTGTGTTCAGGGTCCTACTCAAATATTAGTTTTAATAATAGTTTGCGTGAAGCTAAGCTTACTCAAGCTGATCAGAATTTAGCAACCAGAATTGTCTACGGCACTATACAGGAAAAAATCTATTTGGAATATCAACTTCATGATTTACTGAAGACAGAACTTAAGGAAGATTACCTCTGGCCATTATTATTGATGTCTTCCTATCAAATCCTGTTTATGAACAGCATTCCCAATAGGGCAGTCTTAAATGAGGCTAATAAATTAGCAAAAGAATACGGTAAGAGGCATTCTGCTGGATTTAAAATTGTCAACGGTATCTTACGTTCTTTGTTAAGAAGAGGCTCGATTTTGCCAAATGAAAAAGACAAGACGCTTTATCTTAGTGTTAAGGAAAGCACACCTAAATGGTTAGTTCAGTACTTGATTAGTCATTGGGGTGAAGATAGAACCGCTGCCATATTAGCTAGCATTAATAAACCATCTAAAAATACAGTGAGAGTTTCAAAATTGGCTGATTATAATTCGGTCAAAGAAGAGCTATCAAATTTAGGATTTCTTCCTGCTGATTCTGAAATTGCTTCAGATGAACTGGTCTTAGCACATGGAGGAATCTTTAAAACTGCTTTATTTAAACAAGGCAGATTGACAATTCAAGATGAAGCTGCTAGTTTGGCGGTAAGTGCTTTTTCTTTTAACGGTAATGAAGAAGTTCTTGATGCCTGTAGTGCACCAGGAGGTAAAACTGTTCAGATCGCTGAAAAGTTGAAGAAGGGTCATGTTACCGCACTTGATATACATGAAAATAAGCTGCGCTTGGTTAAAGAGAATGCCAGCAGAATGCATGTGGAATCAAAAATAATTGTCAAGCCACTTGATGCCAGAAAAGCAGATCAAGAATTTAAAAAAGAGCAATTCAATAAAATTTTAGTGGATGCACCTTGTTCTGGTTTAGGTCTTATTAGGCGGAAACCGGAAATCAGGTATACTAAAACATTAAATGACTTAACTAAATTGCAACAAATTCAATTAAATATTTTAGATCATGTAAGTTCCTTAATCAGTCAAGGTGGAGAATTAGTGTATTCGACATGCACTATTTCCCAGGAAGAGGACGAAGACGTAGTTAAAGCTTTTTTAAAAAGGCATGATGAATATAAATTACAGCCTTTTACAGCGGGTAAGCTAAAAGCCCCAAAGGGGATACTTAAAATCTTACCGGATAGTTATGGTAGCGATGGCTTTTTTATTGCTAAGTTTAAATTGCGAGGTTAGGATTTTGATTAAAACAGCATTTGCTTCTAGTATTGGACGAATACGCAAGAGCAACCAGGATTCTGTACAGGTTTTTAAAAATAAAAAAAATGCTTTGTTGGCTATTGTTTGTGACGGCATGGGCGGACATCAAGGTGGAGATGTGGCTTCGACTATGGCTGTAAGTCATTTGGGTCACAATTTTGGTGTCACCGACTTTTACGATTCAAACAGTGCACGTAAATGGCTGAACGTTCAACTAAGTAATGAGAATGAAACAATTTTAAGAACTGCTGACCGTTTTCCAGATTTAAATGGCATGGGGACAACAATAGTATTGGCTGTGGTTTTTAACGATGAAGCTTTAATCGCCCATTTAGGAGATTCAAGAGCCTATGGCTATTCAGATGGCCAATTCGTTCAGCTTGTAGAAGATCATTCTCTGGTCAATGAATTGGTTAAACTGGGGCAAATTACTAAGCAGCAAGCTAGAAATCATCCTCAAAAAAATATCATTACTCAATCACTTGGAGTTTCCAGCACAATTGATCCGGAATATAAGCAGATTGCTTTAAATGATAATGATATTATTTTGCTTTGCACTGATGGGTTGACTAATTCATTAAGTGATCCCCAAATTCAACAGATACTTGCAACCAAGGATTTGTCTTTAAAAAGTCGTTGCCAAAAGCTGATTGACGAAGCTAATCGCTTGGGTGGTGAGGACAATATCACTGCTTGTTTAATTCTAAATGAGGGTGGTGACAAGCAATGATCAATAAGGGCTATTTGTTAGGAGACCGGTATCGTATAATTGATACTTTAGGTGAAGGCGGCATGGCAAATGTTTACCTGGCTGAAGATATCATACTGCAGCGAAAAGTCGCCGTTAAAATTTTGCGGCTCGATTTACAAAAAGAACCTCAGACCTTGGCCCGTTTTCAAAGAGAAGCACTTGCTACCAGTGAATTAAGTCATCCTAACATAGTGATGGTTCTGGATGTTGGCACTGACCATGGTTTGCCGTACATGGTTATGGAATATGTGGATGGTCCTGATTTAAAAGAGTATATTAGAGCAAATTCACCTTTGAATTTAGGTAATATTATTAAAATCATGGACCAAATACTGAGTGCAATGTCTTTGGCTCATAAGCATAATGTTATTCACCGGGATCTAAAACCGCAAAATATTTTAATGGACAAGCATGGCAATATCAAAATTGCCGATTTTGGTATTGCCGTGGCCTTAAACCAAAATTCTGTCACCCAAACCAATTCTGCAATTGGATCTGTCCATTATATGTCTCCGGAGCAAACTAGAGGTGGACTGGTTACCAAACAATCCGATATTTATTCTTTAGGAATAATTTTATATGAATTGATTACAGGAAATGTGCCTTTTAATGGCGATTCCGCGGTTTCAATTGCTTTAAAACATGCTCAAGAGCCAATTCCTTCAATCAGAAAACAAGATCCTAATATTCCGCAACCACTGGAGAATGTAGTTTTAAGAGCAACAGCTAAAGATCCGCGTGACCGGTATAATTCTGCTAAGGAAATGAAAGATGACCTTGATACCAGTTTGGAACCAGGGCGGGCTAATGAATCAGTTTTTAAACCCACTCATGGCAACAATGATGATGAAACCATTATTTTGCCGAATTTCAAACCTAATCGAGTAGTCGAAAAGACTGATGCGGAAAATAGAACTCAAGAAAAGACTGCTGACTATCAAAAGAATCGTTCCAGCTTTACGCAAGCTTTGCGTAAATATAAATGGTGGTGGCTTTTTGTAGGCATGGCCGCAGTCTTAATAATTGGCTTAATGTTTTTTGTGCTCGATAATAACAAAAATAGTGATATACGAATTCCCGATGTGACAAATCTGAGTGAGAAAAAAGCAAGAAATAAACTTGAAAATGTTGGCTTAAAGGTTGGCAAAATAAAGCATAGAAATTCCGATAGCATTGATCGCGGCAAAGTAATTGAAACTTCACCTGTTGCTGGCTCAGAAATAAAACGAGGTCGCTATATAGACCTGTATATTTCTGATGGAGCAGGTATGGTTCAAGTACCTGATGTCACTGGTGATGAATATGGCATTGCTGTTCAAAAACTTGAAAAATTAGGTTTTGAAGTAATTCGTGAAAATCAATTTTCATCCAGTGTTCCACCTGATCATGTCATTTCTCAGAGTGTTGCTGCCGATGTTGAAGTAAAGCCGGAACAAACAACAATTACGTTAGTAATATCTAAAGGAAAAAATCCGCGCTCAAAGCATCATATGATTAGATTACCTGATTTAAAAGATTATTCTTTAAAGCAGGCACAAGAATTTGCGCATAAACACGGCTTGACACTGCAAGTTAGCTCTGCCTATTCCAGCAAAGTGAAGAAGGGAATGATTATTTCCATGAGTCCAGCAGCAGGTACACAGGTTCCTCGTGGAAGTACAATTTCTGTTAATGTTTCAGAAGGAGCAAAAAAGGAGCGCAATTCAACAGCAATTAAAAACTTTACGGTTAGCTACGAAGATAATGATGAAGATGATTCTGATAATAAGCGCGGTAATCATGTTCAAATATATATTGCAGATGATAATCATTCAATTGATAACATTTACCGGGATTTATATATCAAAAAAGATATGAATTTTTCAATTCCATTCGAACTAAAGGATGGCCCGGGTCAACTAAAAGTAGTACGTGATGGTCAAATAATTTTGAATGAGAAGGTCAAAAATGATTAAAAAGGATCAAGGAATTGTTATTGGTTCAATTGCAGGCTTTTATGATGTTCAGACTGCTAATGATATTGTAAGAACTCGTGCCAGGGGGGTTTTTCGTAAAAATAAATTGAAACCAACTGTTGGTGATCACGTTAACATTCAAATTGATGACCAAGGCACAAATTATTTAGTGGATGTTTTACCTCGTAAAAATCTGATTGGTCGACCTGCTTTAGCTAACGTAAATCATGTTTTATTAGTAATGTCAGCAGTTCAACCCGATTTTTCTCTGCAGTTATTGGACCGCTTTTTAACTTTCTTTTCATGGCAAGGTGTGGCTGTAAGTATTTACCTATCAAAGAGCGACTTACCAAGTAGGTCAAAGCTAAACAAGATTCACGAGGACTTGCTTTACTATAACGCTATAGGATATCAAATTTATTATAGCAAAGAAGAGGTCGCCAATAACCTGATTCACGAGATTGCTAATAAAAACATCTGGACTCTTGCTGGACAATCAGGAGCAGGTAAATCCACTCTAATTAATTCACTTCAAAGTGACGTTAAGCAAGAAACAGGCGCCATTTCTAATTCCTTAAATCGAGGCAAGCATACTACCAGAACAGTTAACCTTTTTCCTTTAGGAAAAGGTTATCTTGCAGATACTCCAGGCTTTTCAGCAATTGACCTTACGCCAATTAAAGTAAAAGAGTTATGTGATTATTTTATTGAATTTAAAAAAGCCAGTAGCAATTGTAAGTTTAGGGGTTGTCAGCATTTAAACGAACCCGGTTGTGAGGTAAAAAGATTAGTTGAAGCGAAAGAAATTAAAAAAAGCCGCTATGATGATTATTTGTTAATACGCAAAGAAATAGAAAATGGTAGGCTGCCCGAGTATTTAAAATAAGGAGAAAAATAGTGATTGCACCGTCAATTTTAAATATTAATAATCTAAATTTGGAAAAAGATATTCAAACGGCGATTGATTGCGGCATCAGCCGCTTTCATATCGATATTATGGATGGACATTTTGTGCCAAATTTGTCGTTTGGTCCGCAGCTCGTATCTGATTTTAAAAAGACTTTTCCTACAAGTGAAGTTGAAGTTCACTTAATGAGTAATAACCCTGATGTTTTGGTACCTGCTTTTGTCAAAGCGGGTGCACAAATAGTGTTACTTCACTATGAGGCAATGAATGAGGATAAACTCAATTACTGGCTGGATTATTTAAAAGAAAACAATGTTAAAGCGGGTTTAGTTCTTAATCCAGATACTGCAGTTTCTGTTTTACAGCAATTTCTTAAGAAAGTTGATCAAATTTTACTAATGACCGTTTATCCCGGTTTTGGTGGTCAAAAATTTATTCATGAATCTTCTTCAAGGATTAAACAGGCCGTTAGTTTAAGCGCTGGAACAGTACCAATTGAAGTTGATGGGGGAATTAACAAACAAACTGCTAAAATTGCTAAGGCTGCAGGAGCAAAGATCTTCGTTGCTGGCTCTTATTTATTTTGTCAGAATAGTATTAAGAAGCAAATTACGGAGTTAGAAGGCATACTGCAATGAAATCCTATGCACTGCTAGGCGCGCCTAAACAGTTATGGCCTGACGATCTCAAAGAGCAATTTCTAAAAGCTAATAGAACCGGTGATTTAGTAATAGGTGTTGATCGCGGAGCTCTTCTTTTACAAGAAATGGGCATTAAGGTAGATCTAGCCGAGGGTGATTTTGATTCACTAAAGAGAAATGAATTGGCAGAAATCGAAAAAAATGTCGCTGATATTAGATATTCGAATCCAGAAAAAGATTGGACTGATGCTGAGCTGGCTATTCGCTGCGCCTTTTTAGATTACCGTGCTTCTCATTTAACTCTTTTTGGTGCCACGGGTGGACGCTTAGATCACTTTTTGTCTAATTTATTTATGGTTCTTAAGCCTGAGTTTAACCATTTTGCAGAAAAAATAACGCTCATTGATCAGCAAAATTCAATTAGATTTTATAATGCTGGGAAACACTTAGTTAAAAGACAGCTAGGTTATAAATATTTTGGAGTAGTAACTTTAACCGGGGTCTTAAGTTTAAATATAAATGGAGCTAAATATAATTTGGCCAATTTTAGGAGTGCAAATCCCGTCTCGTTTAGCTCGAATGAATTTTTACCAGAAAAAGATACATTTGAACTTTCATGTGCAAAAGGAGTAGTAGCGGTTATTCAGTCCAAAGATATTAATCGTTTTCAAAATATTTAAGCAACAAAAAAAGCAGAAGATTTCTTCTGCTTTTTTATTTCCCAAAATCTGTTTAAAAGTTTATGTTTAAATAGAGATATTCTTATTGCTCTTTCAATTAATTTTCAAGTCAAAAAAAGACAAGTTATAGTCTGTAGTTTTACTTGA
>NZ_REHO01000011.1:0-167017 GCF_003692935.1 Lactobacillus sp. ESL0260 | reverse complement strand
CTAAAGAGGTTTGGTGGGATAAGTATTTACTGCAAATTTCCATTTTCAAAGTAGTTGAATATTTAGTCATGAAAAAAGTGCTCCTAATAGTCAGATTAATGTCTAACTATTATGGAGCACTTCAATTCCGGGGGTTAACTTCATTCACTGCTGTTTTTTTATATCTCTTGGAACAAGTTGTTATAAGTTAATAAATATTTTTGGTATATCTCCTCAATTATCTTGCTGCTATGATTTCCACTAATAGTGGCAAGCTCCAAAACAAATTATATAATTAAAAAAATTGAAAGATTGGTATGATTTGTATCCTTTTTGATGAGTAAAAAAAGATTTACATTGGTGGAGATACTGCCTTTGTTATGTTTGATAAAACTTAAAATTACCAAATTTTATATAAGTAAATTGTTGCAATGAGAAGTGTATCGGCAACATCATCTTTTATTAATAGCAGAATATATAAAAAATTGAAATGAAAGATTTGCCAATGAGGTTAGCTAAAAACAATACCTTCAAGTAAAACTACAGACTATAACTTGTCTTTTTTTGACTTGAAAATTAATTGAAAGAGCAATAAGAATATCTCTATTTAAACATAAACTTTTAAACAGATTTTGGGAAATAAAAAAGCAGAAGAAAACTTCTGCTTTAAAAACTTTTTTATTTTACGCTAGGCACGGGTAACTTTACCAGATTTTAATGTCTTAGTTGAAACCCATACACGCTTTGGCTTGCCATCGACAAGAATACGAACTTTTTGAAGGTTTGGCTTCCACGCACGACGTGATGAATTCAGTGCGTGTGAACGTGTATTACCAAAAGTGGTCTTTTTGCCAGTGATATAATCTTTTGCCATTTGCTAAACCTCCTTTATTGTGTTTTCATACTAAATTAAGATAGCATAAGTTTAAGAACATTGCAACTGCAAAAGTATTTTTTAAGAAGGGATTTTTGCATTTAAACTTGATTACTATGATAAAATAGATTCATAATATGAGAACAATGATTCGGAGGTAAACATGGCTGTAAAAATCAAAACAAAAAACGGTTTGATTGATGTTTCAAATGGAGTGATTGCAACTGTTGTTGGTAGCGCAGCTACATCTAACTACGGTGTTGTTGGCATGGCTTCAAAAAATGCTATCCGTGATGGTTTCGATGGAATATTGAATCGAGCAAATTATAAGCGCGGTGTTGTTGTTAAGTCTGAGGATAATAAGATTACGGTTGATGTTTATATAATAGTCGGCTATGGTTTAAAAATATCTGAAGTAAGTCGCAACGTACAAGATAGTGTTAAATTCAATTTGAAAAATCAACTTGGAATTGAAACTAAAGCTGTTAATGTCATCGTTCAAAGTGTTAAAGTGCTTGATGAATAACTCAAGCGGAGGGTAGAAATATTGGTTTTAAAGGAAATAGACAGTAAAAAATTTAGAGATATGGTTCGCGTCGCTACGCACAGACTTGGTCGCAACGCAGAGTTTATTAACTCTTTGAACGTTTTCCCTGTTCCTGATGGAGACACTGGAACAAATATGAATTTAACTATTGAAAGTGGTGCAAAGGCTGTTGCTCAAAATAATAGTGACAGCGTGGGAGACTTGACAGAAAGCCTCGCAAAAGGAATGCTAATGGGAGCTCGAGGTAATAGTGGAGTTATTTCTTCTCAGCTATTTAGAGGGGTCTATAAAGCCACTCAGGGCATGAAAACACTTAATGCACAAGAATTAGCCAACGCTTTTTCAAATGGAGTTGCCACTGCATATAAAGGTGTCATGAAACCCGTTGAAGGAACAATTTTGACTGTTGCCCGAATTGGTGCACAGGAAGGTGCTAATAAAGCCAATGAAACCGATGATGTTGCAGAAGTTATGAAAGCGATTGTTGAAGGCGCCAAAAGAGCGTTAAAATCAACTCCTGACTTACTACCGGTTTTGAAACAAGTTGGAGTAGTCGACTCAGGAGGACAAGGACTTTTATTTATTTATGAAGGATTTCTTGAAGGACTTCTAGGCGAAGAATTTGCTGATCGTTACCAGCCTGACGAAGGAGAAATGGATGAAATGATTAATGCAATGCATCATCAATCTGTCCAATCTCAGCTTTCTACTAAAGATATTGCTAATGGTTACTGTACTGAAATTATGGTTGATTTAACTGCTGACGTTCCGGCAAAGAAAACCTTTAATTTAGATGAATTTAGAGAGCATTTGTCTAAACTTGGTGATTCTCTTTTAGCTGTTTCAGATGAAGAAGTAGCAAAGGTTCATATTCATACAGAGCAACCTGGAGCTGTTTTTGCATATGGCAGTCAGTTTGGTCAGTTAGGAAAAATAAAGATTGATAATATGCGAATTCAACATGAAACTATTGTCAATAACAATGAAGAGAATCAGGAAAGCGTTGATTTTGCTGTTATTGCCGTAGCTTCAGGTAATGGTATTCGTAAGCTGTTTGAAAGTGAAGGGGTTAACCGGATAATTTCTGGTGGACAAACTATGAACCCTTCAACGCAAGATATTATTGATTCAATCAAAAAATCTGGTGCCAAAAAAGCAATTGTAATGCCAAATAACGGTAATATTATTATGGCAGCTAAGCAAGCAGCAGAAGTTAGTGATATTCCTGTTGGTATAGTTCCTACTAAAACTATTTCACAAGGTTTAACGGCGATGCTTTCGTTTGATCCGGATGATTCGCTTGCCGATAACGTTGCTAACATGACTGATGCACTTGATACAGTCGTTTCAGGAGAAGTTACTAAAGCTAACCGTGATACAACGATTAACGATATAGCAATTCATCAAGGTGACTTTTTAGGAATAGTTGATGGAGATATTAAAGTAGCGGCTTCTGATCTAATTGTTGCTGCCTCCTCTATGATAGAAAAAATGCTGGATGAAGATTCAGAAATTATCACAGTAATGTATGGACGTGATTCTAATAAAAAAGAAGCCCAAAAGCTTGTTGATGAATTAAAGAAAAAGCATGATGACCTTGAATTTGAGCTTCATGATGGTGGTCAGCCAGTATATAATTTCCTGATTTCTGTTGAGTAATTATGATAGCAAAAGAACTTTTTGCTCCAGTAACCGATTTGAAAGGTGTGGGAACAAAGACTGCTGCTGCTCTTGGAAGTTTGGGAATTTATAGCGTTTATGATTTGTTGTATTATTTTCCATTTCGTTATGATGAACTTCAAACGATTCCTCTTGATCAGATCATGGATGGTCAAAAGGTAATGCTAAAGGGAATTGTTGCAACAGATGCTTTTGTAACCAGGTTTGGAGATAAAAAAAGCCGCCTTAGTTTTAAGTTAAGAATTGACCATGATGTCATCATGGTCAATTTTTTTAATCAACCATGGTTAAAAGAAAAAATTGAAATTGGCAAAGAAGTAGCAATTTACGGTAAGTATAATGCTGCTAGACAAAGTCTGGCTGCCTTTAAGTTCGTTGCAGCAAAAGAAAATGACAGTGGTATGGCACCCATTTATTCAGTAAACCGGCAAATTAAGCAAAAAAAACTAATAGATTTAATCAATCTTGCCTTAGATGATTATTTAGCTGAAGTTGACGATGTTGTCCCTACTAAGATAAGGCAAAAATACCACTTGCTACCTGAAAGTAGTATTGTACAAGAAATGCATCATCCACAAAATGCTACAGAATCTCAGGTTGCTAAAAGAAGTGCCGTTTTTAGAGAGTTTTTTATATTTCAAACTGAACTAGCCCAGTTGACTGAATACAATCCGCGTAATAAGGGGATTGCTAAAAAGTATAACTTAGATGAAATTGCCAAGCTTACTAAGTCACTACCATTTGAACTATCTGCAGATCAAAAACATGTAATTAACGAAATTTTTACGGATTTGCTTTCTCCAGTTCAAATGCAGCGACTGTTGCAAGGGGATGTGGGTTCTGGAAAAACAATAGTGGCCGTATATGCACTTTTTGCAGCAGTGACAGCCGGCTTTCAAGCTGCCCTGATGGTTCCAACGGAAATATTGGCAACCCAACATTTTAAAAAGATTGATGAGTTGCTGAAACCTATGGGAGTTCGCTGTGCTCTTTTAACGGGTTCTACTAAAACACTGGAGCGCAGAGAAATTTATAATGAACTAACTGATGGCACTATTAATGTTGTGATAGGTACTCACGCTTTAATTCAATCTAGTGTGATTTTTAAAAAATTGGGATTAGTTATTATTGATGAACAGCATCGTTTTGGTGTCAATCAAAGACAAGCCCTAGTCAATAAGGGAAATTTGCCTGACGTTTTAGCAATGACAGCCACACCAATTCCGCGAACTTTAGCTTTAACAGTGTATGGCAACATGACTATTTCCGAAATACACCACCTTCCAGCAGGACGAAAAAAGATAGTTTCCTGGTGGAAAACGAGCACTCAAATGGATCAAGTATATCAACTAATGCATGAGCAATTAGAGCAGGGATTCCAAATATATGCTGTCACTCCTTTGATTTCAGAATCGGAAGCCTTGGATTTGAAAAATGCTGAACAGCTCCATGACAAGCTGAGTCATGACTTTCCTAATGAAAAGGTTGCTTTACTTCACGGGCAAATGCCTGGAAATAAAAAAGACGACATTATGACTGCTTTTGCCGCAGGCGAAATAAACATCTTGGTTACTACTAGCGTAATTGAAGTAGGAGTAGATGTTGCTAATGCTAATATGATGGTTATTTATAATGCTGATCGTTTTGGCATTAGTCAACTGCACCAGTTGCGTGGACGAATTGGTCGCGGAAAAACTCAGAGTTACTGTATTTTTTTAGCTGATCCCAATACCCAAGCCGGTAAATCCCGCATGAAAATTGTAGCATCCACTACTGACGGATTTAAGTTAGCTGAAGAAGATTTAAAGATGCGCGGTGAAGGTGATCTTTTTGGTAAGGCACAATCTGGTTTACCTGAATTTCAGGTAGGAGACGTTGTTAACAATTACAATACCATGGTAGTGGCACAAAAAGAGGCCAAAAAGTTAATAAAAGCTGATCCTCTCTTGCAAAAATCAGAAAATAAAACTTTAAAACAAGTGTTAGAATATAAGCAATTACAACAAAAAAGAACTTAGTAAAGGTTGAGGATATGATGAGAACTATTGCTATTGATGCAATGGGCGGAGAAAATGCTCCTGAAGCAATTATTCAAGCAGTATTGCAGGCAAAAAAAGAACTGCCGCAGACAAAATTTATACTTTTTGGCGATCAAGCGAAAATAACGCAGTTATTGGGTGAAGATAAAAGTCAAACAGAAGTTGTTAATACTACTCAGATAATTAATGATGAAGATGAACCAGTTAAGGCAATCAGGTCTAAAAAGGATTCATCACTTGTCGTGGCGGCGCAATTTGTGAAGCAGGGCAAGGCAGATGCACTTTTTTCGCTAGGAAATACGGGTGCTATTCTAGCTTGTGGTATATTTATAATAGGACGAATTAAAGGAGTAACTCGTCCGGGTTTTATGCCGACCTTGCCAGTAAAAAATTCTGATGACGGTTTCAATATGATTGATGTTGGTGCGAATGCCAAAAGCAGACCGGAATATTTGCTGGCTTGGGCTAAAATGGCATCATATTATGCTGAAAAAGTCAGAGGAATAAAAAATCCCCGTGTTGGTCTGCTTAATAACGGGGCTGAAAATGATAAAGGTGATGATGTTCATCAACAAGCCTATCAATTATTGCTGAATAGCAAGCTTAATTTTATAGGTAACATTGAGGGCAACGAATTATTGGACGGTAAAGCTGATGTAATTGCGACTGACGGTTTTACAGGCAATGCAGTTTTAAAAAATATTGAAGGCACTTCTGGTGTTTTAATCCATCTGCTAAAAGATAGTTTGCTCAATAATGGACCTTTTGTTAAATTAGGTGCATTGATGATTAAAAAGGCACTAAAAAGTTTAATTTCAAAATTTGATGTAGCTAAATATGGTGGTGCTGTTTTACTCGGAGTTAGTGCTCCTGTAGTTAAAACACACGGTCGTTCAGATCAGCGTGCTGTATATTTTACAATTAAGCAAATTGATAAAATTTTACAGGAAAAAATAATTGATAATTTTAAAGCAGAATTCGCTAACGAAAGCAAGTAACAACAAGGAGTAGCAACATGAGCAAAGAAGAAATTTTTAATAAAATCAGGGATATTTTAGCAGATAATTTTGAAGTTGATAAAGACAAAATAACTGATGAAACTAATTTCACTAGTGATTTGGACGCTGATTCCATTGACTTAGTGGAATTCATTTTACAATTAGAAGATGAATTCGGCGCCGAGATTTCTGATGAAGATGCAGAAAAAATTAAAACTGTTGGTGATGCTGTAAATTACGTTGCAAATCATCAAAACTAATTTAAAAAAATTCAATTATTAGTTTGCATACAATTTGTTTCACGGTTATAATTAGAAATTAAATAAATTTATTAAATATCTTTAATAAATTCATTGAAGATTTGAGAGGGGAAATGACCTTTGGAAAAACAAAGTGATCTCTTGCTAGATATCCAGCATTTACATACAGCATATCGTTTAAATGGGAAATTTTATGATGCTGCAGATGATATTAATTTAACTTTGAAAAGGAATGAAATTTTATCAATTGTAGGTGAATCTGGTTGTGGTAAGAGTACAATCGCATCTAGTATTATCGGTTTGTACGACCATAAAAACACTAAAGTAACAGGTGATATTCTTTATAATGAATTGAACTTAGTAGGCCTAAATGAGTCACTGTTCGATAAAATTCGTGGGAATAAAATCGGAATGATTTTTCAGGATCCTTTAGCCAGTTTAAATCCACTAATGAGAGTTGGTGATCAAGTAGCAGAAACTTTGTATTACCATACGGATATGGATGAGAAAGAACGTCATGCACGTGTAATTGAGCTTTTTAATCAAGTGGGTATGCCGAAACCTGAAGAAACATATGCCATGTATCCGTTTGAACTATCTGGTGGATTAAGGCAACGTGTTGTTATTGCCATGGCTGTTGCATGTAAACCCGAAATTATAATTGCTGATGAGCCTACAACTGCCCTTGATGTTACTATTCAAGCACAAATTTTGGACTTGCTGGAAGACATCCAAAAGCAGTCTCAATCTGGTATTATTTTAATAACTCATGACTTGGGAGTAGTTGCTGAAACAGCTGACGAAGTTGCTGTTATGTATGGTGGTCAAATAGTTGAAAAAGCTGATGTCAAGACAATTTTTGAACATCCACTTCATCCTTATACCCGATCTTTGTTAAATTCAATGCCTCAATCTGAAGATGAAGAAGAAGATTTACATGTTATTCAAGGAACAGTTCCATCATTGCAAAATATGCCTAGAAAAGGTGACAGGTTTGCTGCTAGAATACCATGGATACCTGCAAGTGCCCATGAGGAAAATCCAGTGATGCATGAAGTTGAACCAGGGCATTGGGTTAGATGTACTTGCTGGAAGACGTTCCACTTTCAAGATGAAGTGAGTGGGGAGTAGTTTATGGCTAAAGAAATTATTGAAGTAAAAAACTTAAAAGTTCATTATCCTATCAGATCTGGTTTTTGGAATCGTATTACCGATTATGTTCGTGCCGTTGATGATATTAGTATTACTATCAATGAAGGAGAAACCTACGGACTTATAGGTGAATCAGGTTCAGGCAAGTCGACTACAGGCAAGGCTATTGTTGGGGTTGAACCTGTTACCAGCGGCAGTATTATGTATAAGGGTGTCGATATTACCAAATCCAAAAATCGCCGCAGACTCAATTACAATAAAGATGTCCAAATGATTTTTCAGGACTCTCTGTCAAGTTTAAATCCGAGAAAACGAATTGAGGATATTATTGCAGAGCCAATACGCAATTTTGAAAATTTAACAACTGATCAAGAGCGTGATCGTGTGCAAGAATTACTTGATATCGTTGGAATGCCTAGTGACTCAATATATAAATATCCGCACGAATTTTCAGGCGGTCAAAGACAAAGAATTGGCGTAGCCAGAGCGGTTGCTACTAATCCACGTCTGGTTGTCGCTGATGAGCCAACCAGTGCCTTAGATTTATCAGTTCAAGCACAGGTGCTGAACTTTATGAAGCATATTCAGCAGCAGTACAATATTGCTTACCTCTTTATTTCTCATGACTTAGGTGTCGTTAAGCATATGTCTGAGAATTTGGCTATTATGCATCGTGGTCGTTTGGTTGAAATTGGTTCAAGAGAAGATATTTATCAGCATCCAATGCACATCTATACGAAAAGGCTGCTTTCCGCTATTCCGCAAGTCGATGTTGAACATCGAGATGAACATAAGAAGCATCGTCAAGAAGTTGAACAAGAATTTCAGAATGATCAAAGTAAGTGGTATGACAAAGATGGCCGTGTTTTTCCACTTAAGCATGTATCAGATAATCATTTAGTTGCTTTACCTGAAAAAGAAATAGTCGAAGAAGAAACAAATGATAAGGAGGGAGCATAATCATGTGGAAAACTGTTTTAAGACGTGTTTTAATTATGATCCCACAATTGATCATTTTAAGCATCTTAGTCTTTTTCTTGGCAAAAATGATGCCGGGAGACCCATTCACGGGACAAATTAATCCTAATACTGACCCTAGGCAACTAGAAGCTCTGAAAAGAGCTGCCGGACTATATGATCCGGCCCCTGTTCAATATGCTCGTTGGGTAGGTAATATTTTTAAAGGCGATTTAGGTACCAGTTATATACAGCACGTTCCGGTGACCTCTTTAATTGCCGATAGAGCTGTAAATACATTTTGGCTTTCGCTGTTAACAACAATAATTAGTTACAGTATTTCAATACCTCTTGGTGTGATTGCTGGTAAACACCAGGATGAATGGCAAGACCAAGCTGTACAAATTTTTAATTATGTTACTTTTGCTATTCCTGCTTTTGTATTTTACATTTTAGGTATATGGCTGTTTGGCTTTCTCCTAGGCTGGTTTCCTATTTCAGGTTCGGTTTCTCCTAATGCTTCTGGTTTCTGGGGTACATTGGGTAGTCAGCTTTACCATATCATTTTTCCAGCTATCTTGAGTGCGTTGATAACAACTACTGGAATCGTACAATATTTAAGAACGGGAATTGTTGATAATAAAGTTGAAGATTATGTTAGAACGGCTCACAGTAAAGGGGTTCCTGAAAAGGTTGTGTTTAATAAACACATTTTGCGTAATTCATTGTTACCAATAGCTTCTTCATTTGGTACAGTTATAACTGGTCTGTTAAGTGGTTCAATGATTATTGAAACTGTCTTCAGTTATCCTGGTATGGGAAAATTGTTCTTAGACTCAATACAACAGCGTGACTATACTACGCTAACTGCATTAATTTTAATCTTTGGTTTTCTTACTCTACTCGGTAATTTATTATCAGATATTATAATGAGTATAGTAGATCCAAGAATTAGGATAAAATAAAGAAGGGGAGACAAATGTTGAAAAAAAATAAAACCACTTCGACTGATAAAGCCAAGAAAGTGCAAGTTTCTCCTCCTGCTTCAAGTTTTAGAGTAGTTGTACGAGAAGTTGTAAAGGACAAGAAAGCTTTAACTGCCTTCATAGTGATAGTCTTAATTTTGTTATTAACTTTTGGCGGTTCATTATTTCTGAATTCTGATAAAGTCACTGAGGCAAACATAATTGAAGCTTATACAGGCTGGTTCACTGATGGTCATATTCTGGGAACGGATGATGGTGGACGAGATGTTCTCAATCTATTAATTATGGGTGGTCGTAATTCTATCCTTATTGGATTAGGGGTTACTGCTGTTTGTGAGACTGTTGGTTTAATTGTCGGTCTCGTTTCAGGATATTATGGTGGCTATATTGATGCAGTCATTATGAGAATAGTGGACTTTGTGCAGGTTTTGCCTGCAACGCCTATAGAAATTGTCTTGGTAACTGTTGTACCGCATTACAGTCCTGTTACTTTAGTTTGGATTATTTCGATTTTTGGCTGGACAGGTACGGCAAGGTACTTTAGAGCATTTGTTCTTTCTCAAAGAGAAAGAGACTATGTTCTGGCATCAAAAACTTCTGGTTCATCAGACTTGAAAATAATGTTTAGAGAAGTTCTACCAAACATTGGCTCTATGCTGATTATCGATGTCGTACTAACAATTGCCGGTAACATCGGTATTGAAACCAGCTTGTCATTTATTGGCTACGGCTTACCGCCTACAGTTCCTTCCTTGGGTACTTTAATTGGTTTTGCCAACGATCCGGTTAACGTTGTCAACAGGCCTTGGCTATGGTTGCCGGCTACAATATTGTTACTAGCTATTTCCTTAAGTATCAATTATGTTGGTCGTGCTTTACAAAGAGCTGGTGACGCCCGGCAAAGGGAAAATTAAAACTGAATTTTTAACAATTATATTTTAAAATCTCTGCTAATAGATAATATCGTGAGTTTGCTATATTATTTATTAGCAGTTTTTTCTCTAATTTCTCTATCACTAATTTTTATAGCAAAATTTTCAACATTAAACTGTTTAATTTTTACCCCATAAAGACTGAAAAAAGTAAGTATTAGGTATTTACGGCAACAATTAATATCAGAAATTGCTCTTTTTGAAATAAATATCTATTAAATAAAAATGAATAAACCGTTGCTTTTTTAATTTTATGTGGTAATATTTAATTATTAACTTGTTTTGAAAATTAAATTTTCCTGATAATAAAAAGGAGTTATGTAGAGATGAAAAAATCTAATTTATATAAATCATTGGGGGTAGTAACAGCAGCTGCTTTAACGCTGGTAGCTTGTGGTAAATCTAATAATACGGCCAATGACAATTCTAATGCTAAAACAGCTAAGAAGTTCCCAGAAGCAGTGCCTAAGAAGGAAGCTAAGCAGGGTGGAACTGTTAAAGTTGCCTTGGAAACTGATACGCCATTCACAGGAATTTTTTCTGATGAGTTAGCTATGAGTGCAATTGACAGTTCAGTTGCTTCTCCTGGTGAAGAATCACTTTTTGATACTGATGACAACTACAAGATTAACGATAAGGGTCCAGCTACCATGAAGTTGGATCATAAAAATAAGACTGTCACAATCACTATCAAGAAAGGTGTTAAGTGGTCAGATGGCAAGCAGGTTACTGCTAAAGACATGGAATATTCCTATGAAATATTCGCTAACAAGGCCACACAATCAGAAAGATATACTAGCCAGTTAGCCACTATTAAAGGTTTACAAGCATATCATGATGGCAAGGCTAAAACAATTTCAGGTATTGAAATGCCTGATGGCCCTAATGGTAGAACAATTGTAATTCACTATCCTGAATTAAAACCAGGTATGAGCAACAGTGGTAACGGTTATTTCTGGGAATCTGCGGCTCCATATCATTACTTAAAGAATGTTCCTTTTAGTAAGCTAAAGGAATCTGATCAGATTAGGAAAAAGCCTTTGTACTTTGGCCCATTTAAGGTTAGCAAACTTGTTCGTGGTCAATCAGTAACGTGGACACCAAATAAATATTACTGGCGTGGTAAGCCAAAACTAGATAAGGTCATTTACCAGGTTATTAATCCTAATTCAGCCAGTCAGGCCATTAAGAGTCACAAATTTGATATCATTGGAGTTATAAATTCACAATGGGATCAAGTTAAAAAGACTAAGAATGTTAATTTTATTGCCAATATTCCTTTGTCATATAGTTATTTAGCATTTAAAGTTGGTAAATGGGATGCCAAAAAGGGCAAAAACGTTATGGATCCAAATGCCAAGATGAATCATAAGCCATTGCGGCAAGCTATTGCATATGCGATGAATATTGCAGAAGTTGATAAGCACTATACTAAAGGACTTTCTTTCCAAGTACCTACCCTGATTCCAGCGCAATTTGGTGATTATTATAATAAGGATCTTAAGGGTTATACCTACAATCTGAAAAAGGCGAACGAGATTTTGGATAAAGCCGGCTATAAGAAGAAGGGTAAATGGCGTACTCAACCAAATGGTAAGCCATTGAAGATTCATTATATGGCAATGTCTGGAAATGCTACGGCTGAGCCTATTGCACAGAATTATTTACAACAATGGCATAAAATTGGTTTAAATGTTTCTTTGGTTGGTGGCCGTCTGACAGAATTCAATTCATTCTATGATAAAGTGCAACACGATGATCCTTCTGTTGATATGTTTACAGCAGGTTGGAACCTTTCAAGTGAACCATCTCCAGCTGACCTTTACAAAGAAGCAACACCATCCAATTACTCACGCTTTGTCACTCCAGAAAACAGTAAATTACTTGATGAAATTGATTCTCAAAAGGCTTTTGATCATAAATACCGTGTTCAAAAGTTCCACGAATGGCAAAAATACATGTTTGATCAAGCTTATGTAGTTCCAACATCAAATGCTTATGGTATCGATGCTGTAAATGATAAGATTACTGGATACTCATTGAAACCATCACAAAATAACAATGGTCACCAGTTATGGTACCAAGTTGGTTATGTTAAATAACAAAATTTAAATGAAAATATCAAACTAGCAAAATAGTTTGATATTTTTTATTTTTACTTTTTAAAATTTTTCCTTAATACTTGTAGTGTCATACTGATATAGATGAATCATTTATATCTTTTAAAATATAAATTTAATTCTTTATGATATTTATTACTCAAAACATTTGAAAGAATTTTTATTATTTGAATAATATGTTTTTTTAATTACTTTACTATTTATAGACAGTATAAATTTCTAGATTTGCCTTGCTTTTTTAATGATTAATGTTAACATTTATCTGTTAGCTTGTTTCCAAAATACTATTAACTTTGCATATAAAGGAGACATGTATGATGAGAACAAGAAAAATTATAGGCTCAGTCGGAGTTGTAACCGCAGCTGCGTTAACTTTGGTAGCTTGTGGCAAGAGCAATAAGACCGCCAGCAATGAGGGAGCTAAGACTGCTAGCAAATTCCCAGTTGAAACCCCAGTTAAGACTGCCAAGAAGGGTGGAACAATTAAAGTAGCTGAAATAACTGATACACCATTCACCGGCGTCTTTAACGAAGAACTGCAAATGGATCAGCCGAGTGCTGATGTCGCAAGTCCTGGTCAAGAATCATTATTTGAAACAGATGATGAATACAAGATAAACGATAAGGGTCCAGCTACTCTTAAACTTGATCGTAAAGCAAAAACTGCAACTATTACAGTTAAAAAGGGTGTTAAATGGTCTGACGGCAAACAGGTTACTGCCAAGGATATAGAATTCGCATATGAGATTATTGCAAACAAAGCAACTAAATCGCAAAGATATGCCAATCAACTCAATATTATCAATGGCTTGAAGGAATATCATGAAGGTAAGGCCAAAACAATTTCAGGAATAGAAATGCCTGACGGTCCAGATGGACGAGTTGTAGTGCTGCACTGCAAAGAATTAAAGCCTGGTATGTATTATAGTGGTAACGGCTATATTTGGGAAGCAGCCGCACCATATCACTATTTAAAAGATGTTCCGTTTGATAAACTAGAATCTTCAGATAAGTTGAGAAAGAATCCTTTGTTCTTTGGTCCTTACAAGCTTGATAAAATTGTACGTGGTCAATCTGTTACTTGGATACCAAATAAGTATTATTGGCGTGGTCAGCCAAAACTAGACAAAATTGTTTACCAAGTTGTTTCTCCAAACTCTGCTTCACAAGCAATTAAAAATCATAAATTTGATATTATCAGGGTTACTAACAGTCAGTGGAAACAAGTTAAGGATACTAAGGATGTCACGTTTGTAGCTAAAATTCCTCTATATTACAGTTATTTAGCTTTTAAGGTTGGTAAATGGGATAGTAAAAAATCAAAGAATGTGATGAATCCGAATGCCAAAATGAATAACAAAGCATTACGCCAAGCTATAGCTTATGCAATGAATACTGATGCTGTTTATAAACATTATACTGACGGCTTAAGCTTCCAAGTTCCAACTTTGATTCCAGCACAATTTGGTGATTATTTTGATAAAAGCGTAAAAGGCTATACTTATAACATTAAGAAGGCCAATCAAATCTTAGACAAAGCTGGCTACAAGAAAAAAGGTAAATGGCGTGTACAACCTAATGGCAAGCCATTAACTATTCACTTCATGGCTATGTCTGGCAATTCCGTTCAACAACCAATCATGCAAAACTTCATTCAACAATGGAATAAGATTGGTTTAAATGTTAAATTAGTTGGTGGCCGCTTGACAGAATTTAATTCATTTTATGATAAAGTTCAACATGATTCACCTGACGTTGACATGTTTATGGCTGCATGGGGTCTTTCGTCTGAACCTTCTCAAGAACAAATGTACAGTGAAGGGACAATGTCCAACTATTCACGTTTTGTCACTCCAGAAAATACGAAACTAATCAAAGAGATGGATTCTCAAAAGGCGTTTAACCATAAGTATCGTGTAGAAAAATTCCATGAATGGCAAAAATACATGTTTGATCAGGCTTATGTTGTTCCACTTTACAATGCATATCAAATTGATGCCGTTAATAGCAAACTTACCGGTTATTCACAAAAACCATCCAAGCAAAATAATGGGCATCCACTTTGGTACAAGGTTGCTTATACAAAATAAAAATTAATATAGAATAAAAATTAGAAGGCTATTGTTTTTTTGAAACAATAGTTTTCTTTTTTATACTTAAAAACTGGTATAATTTAGGTTATTAAGGAGATGATAGAATGGTTAGTACCAAGTTTATTAATCGATTAGATAAGAAATATAAAATTAAATTTAACGATCAGAAGTTATTAGAAGAAGCCTTTACCCACTCTTCATATGCCAATGAGCATCCTGGAGACGGCATTCGTGATTATGAAAAGTTGGAATTTTTGGGGGATGCAGTTTTAGAATTAGCAATATCTGATTACCTTTATCGTAATTTTTCGAGTCTTAATGAGGGTGAATTAACCAGGATGCGTTCTAATATTGTTGATACTGAAGGCTTTGCGGAATTTGCTCAGAAATTTGGCTTTCCGGCTGAAATTAATCTAGGTCATGGTGAGGAAAAAGCTGGTGCGCGTTCTCGTAAGACACTGCTAGAGGATGTTTTTGAAGCATTTAACGGAGCGCTTTTTCTTGATCAGGGCATGGAAGCAGTCGAACATTTTTTGAGTTTAACAGTGTATCCGTTAATTGATGCTGGGAAATTTGATGCTTCACGTGATTATAAGACTGATTTACAAGAATTATTGCAGCAAAATGGACCAGTAAAGATTGAATACGAAGTTTTGAAAGAAGAACAGCTGCCGTCTAGTTTTACTGTACAGTTAGTTGTCAATGGCAAAGTATTGTCTCAAGGGCAAGGTCATAATAAAAAAGCTGCAGAACAAGAGGCTGCGAAAACTGCTTTAAACAAGCTTAATTAGGGAGATGAGTGTGTGCCACTAACTGAACTAATAATTGACGGCTTTAAATCTTTTGCCGAAAAAACAAAAATAGAATTCGATACTGGTATTACTGGCATAGTTGGTCCTAATGGTAGTGGTAAAAGCAATATTACCGAAGCAATAAGATGGGTCATGGGAGAGGCAAGCGCCAAGTCTTTGCGGGGCTCAAACATGAAAGACGTGATATTTGCGGGCAGTGAATTTCGTAAGCCAGCTAATCACGCTGAAGTTTCCCTTATTTTTGACAATAAAAAAGGTGAACTAAATTTTAAAGATGACCAGGTAATTGTAACTCGGCGAATTTTACGGTCGGGAGACAACGAATACTTAATAAATCAAAAAAGTGTTAGACAACGTGATGTCCGAGCCTTATTTCTGGATTCTGGCATTTCACAAGAAAGCTTAGCCATCATTTCACAGGGACGGGTTGATCAAGTATTAAATTCTCGTCCTGAAGAGCGGCGCTCACTATTTGAGGAAGCAGCTGGAGTGTTACATTTTAAAAAGCAAAAAGAAGAAGCAAAAGTTCAATTACAACAGACCACCGATAACTTAGTGCGCATCAATGATTTAGTCAAAGAACTGGAGCAGAGAATTGAGCCACTTCATGAACAAAGTTCTCTCGCAAAGGAATATCAATTTCAGAAAAAAGGTCTGGATCATGAACTAAAAACTTTATTAGCTTTTGAAATTCAAGACTTAGATAAACAAAAACAGGCGGTGCAAGAAAAAGCTGACCAAAATCAAAATCTGTTAGCAAAGTTGGACCAAGAAGTTAAAGCATCTCAGAGAGCGGTAACTGACAAAAGAAAAGAATTTCAAACTTTAAATGCTCAAAAAGATCAAGTCCAAAATGATTTATTTTCGTTGACAAAAAAACTTTCCGAAATAAATACACATTTGCAAGTTTCGGAGCAGAGCAAACAGTATAATGAAGCTACTAAAAAAGAATATCAGTCCAAATTAAGCGACTTAAAAGAGCAGATAGTGAGTACCAGAAAGGAAACAACTAATCTGCTTGAAGAAGAAAGCTATCTAAAAAAAGAACAAGAGGAACTGAATAATAAGAGAATAGGGTTAACGGCACAGCTTAAAGAAAACCCGGAACAACTGAACCAAAATTTAGAGCAGCTGCGATCAAATTATATTCAGTTGTTACAAGATCAAACTTCTAATAATAATGAAATTGTTTATCTTAATTCTGAACTAAAAAAGCTTAGTGATAATACCCAACTGCAAACAGAAAATGTTTCTGACGAACTAAAAACAGAAAAAGCTGAACTTAATAGACTTCAGGTCGAAGGCAAAAGGCTTAAACAAGATTATCAAAATAAGAAACAACAGGTAAAGGAGCTATCTGAAGAGCAAGAACTAACGCAAAATAATTTATTGACTTTGCAAAATTCTCTTTCTACAGAAAGCCAACAATTCAGTCAATTAAGGGCACGCCATGATGCACTGGAAAATATCCGTAAACGTCACGAAGGGTATTTTTATGGTGTTAAAAATGTGCTAAATAATTTAGCAGATTACCATGGTGTTATAGGGGCTGTGGGTGAATTAATTACTTTTCCTGCAAAATATGAAGTTGCCATGGCTACGGCTCTGGGTAATGGAGTTCAAAATTTAGTAACTGCAACAAAACTGGATGCTCGGGATGCCATTAACCAGTTAAAAGAAAATCGTGCTGGACGAGCTACTTTTTTACCCCTTGATAGCTTGCGGGAGTATTCAATCCCTTCCTCGACGATTAATACGATTTCTTCTTTCTCTGGCTTTCAGGGTATTGCAAGTGAAATAGTAAAAAGTTTGCCTGGTCAAAATATTACGCCTGCAATTAACTATTTGCTTGGTAATACCATAATAGTTGATACCATTAACAATGCGCTGAAAATTAGGCAACGCGTTTCTCGCTATCGTATTGTTACGCTTGATGGCGATGTTATTTCACCTGGTGGTTCAATGACAGGAGGAGTGCGTAATCAAAAAAGTAATTCTCCGCTTCAAACTACAGCAGAACTTGGTGAACTAAAGAAAAAAATTGGCAAATTACAGCTGAAAATAAAAAATAGCGAAGCAGATTTAGCTGTTGTCAATAAGAAAAATAATGTTTTGCTAAAAAAAGTAAAAGATGCACAAGCAAAGCTCCAAAATCTGAAACAGAATTTAGGTGAGACAGCACTTTCGTATCAAAATCAGGAAAAAGAAGTTAACAGGTTAAAGGCTGCTAATAGTTTATTTGAACAGCAAAAAGAAGAACGCAATCAGGAAATTGATTCCACTAAGCAAAAGATTATGCAAGCGGAAAAAGAAAAGAAGAGATTTCAAACAGAAATCTCTCAGCAAAAGCAAAAAATTAGTGATCTGCAACTGCGGATTAAAAACTTTACTGAACTAAATCATGCTATTCAGTCCAAGTTGAACGAGCTTGATCCGCAGATTGCTGTTTATGCCAACAAGTTGGAAAATATTACAAAACAAATATCTGAAAAAAGGCGGGATGCAAACCAGCAGCAAAAACAAATTGCCACTTTAGAGCAAAAATTAAATGAACTTAAGCAGAATAATCTTCTTGATCATAAAAAAAAGACAGCTTTTGAGCAGGAAAAAAATGATGGCGCCGTTAAGAAGCAGAAATTACAAAAGCAGCTTAATAGTCTAAGTTCTAAACTGGGCCAGTATGATGCACAAATTAACCAGCTTGATCAGGTGGCAAGCCGAAATTATGATCTGCGTAAAGATGCGGCTGCCGAGCAAAAAGAATATTCTGTCAAAATAGCGCAATTAAATAGCCAGATAGACCAGCGTTTAGATACCCTGAGTTCTGATTACTCGTTAACATATGAAGCAGCTTTGAATCAAGCAGAAAAGGAAAATACCGAAGCAAATCGTGCCCAACTGCAAAAAGATGTGAAATTGCATCGTATGTCTATTGCTGATATCGGGCCAGTTAATCTAAAAGCAATTGAAGAGTATGATAATGTTAAGAAACGGTATGATTTTCTTAATGCTCAACAAAATGACTTGCTAAAAGGGCGAGATAATTTAGAAGAATCAATGTCAGAACTTGATCAAGAAGTTTGTAATCGGTTTAAAACAACTTTCACTGCTGTAGCTAAAAGCTTCAGTGAACTATTCCCAGTTGTTTTTGGGGGCGGTAGTGCCAAGCTAGTCTTAACTGACCCAGATCATTTATTAGCTACCGGTATCGAAATTATAGCTCAACCACCAGGAAAGAAACTGCAAAGACTCAGTTTACTTTCTGGTGGGGAACGGGCATTGACCGCAATCACACTTCTATTTGCCATGCTAAAAGTTAAGCCAGTACCATTTTGCGTGTTGGATGAAGTCGAGGCTGCGTTGGATGACTCTAATGTCACTCGCTTTGCCAATTTTTTAGAAGAATATGACATGCATACTCAGTTTATTGTAATCACACATAGAAGGGGCACAATGGAAAGAGCAGATCAGCTTTATGGGGTTGTAATGCAAGAATCAGGAGTTTCACAAGTATTATCCGTTTCTTTAAAAGAATTAAAAAATGAGGTGAAATAAAATTGGGTTTATTTGATAAAATAAAAAAATCATTGTTTGGTGAAAATGACGAAACCAAAAATAACGAAAATAGTGCTCAACCTAAAAACGAAAGTCCTAAAGAGGATCAAGACGTTTCCGCTGAACAAATAGAAGATGAAAAAACAAAAATTACTAAAGACGGTAGTAACGAGTCAGCTGCAGTAGAAAAAGATTCTGCTGAGACAGATGAATCTGAAAAGCAAAATGAAGATTCTACTACTTCATCGCTGGAGCAGACTCCAAATGAAGAAGCTGAGGACGAAACAGCTAGCGAAGATCAGAATGAAACTGAGTTATATGAAAAAGGCTTGGAGAAAACGAATCAAGGTTTTGGTGCTAGATTAAATCGCTTTTTCGCACAGTTTAGAACAGTTGACGAAGATTTCTTTGACGATTTGGAGGAGCTACTAATTGAGTCTGATGTTGGCTATGAAACAGCCGAAGAACTGACAGACGAACTGCGTGATGAGGCTAAATTGCAAAAAGCCAAATCACGAGATGACCTAAAAAGGGTGATAGTAGAAAAATTAGTTGACCTTTATGATGAAAGTGGTAATTCAGAAAATGAAAAGCTAACTGTTCATAATGACGGTAAACCAAATATCTATCTCTTTGTCGGAGTCAATGGCGCCGGTAAAACCACTACAATTGGCAAATTGGCAAAACGCTTTAAGGACCAAGGTAAGTCTGTTCTTTTAGCTGCAGCTGATACATTTAGAGCTGGTGCAGTTGAACAACTGTCTGAATGGGGAGAAAGAGTTGGTGTTTCTGTTGTAACTGGCAAGGAACAAGCCGATCCGGCTTCTGTTGTTTATGACGCCACGACAAAGGCTCTGCAAGAAAATTATGATTTTTTACTTGTTGATACAGCTGGTAGATTGCAAAATAAAAAGAATTTAATGAACGAGCTGGAAAAGATTGAGAGAACAATAAAAAAGCAAGCTCCAGAGGAACCTACTGAAACTCTTTTAGTACTTGATGGTTCAACGGGGCAAAATGCATTATTGCAGGCCAAAGACTTTGATAAAACTACCAAACTAACAGGTTTGGTGCTCACTAAGTTAGATGGTTCCTCAAAAGGTGGGGTAGTCTTAGCAATTAGAAATGAAATGAAGTTGCCGGTAAAATTAGTTGGTCTAGGTGAAAAGGCAAGTGATTTGGCAGATTTTGATGCTGCAAATTATGCAGTTGGACTATTTCATGATTTAATTTAAGAATAAAATTTGTGCAAAAGGAAGATACTTAATGAAAGAATACAGTGCGTGTACAACAATTTTAGTAGGTAAAAATGCGTCAGTTGATGGTTCAACTATGATTGCTCGGAATGACGATACTTTTCGTCCTATTACGCCGCAAAAGTTCATTATCAGACCTGCAGCTAAAAATGAATCTGGGCGAAAAATTAAGTCTTGGTTGAATAATTTCAAATTAGACCTACCAGAAAACGCCCAGGCAGTCCCTGCTGTACCTAACGTTGACTATAAAAATCGCGGCTATTACGATGAGAGCGGCATTAATCAAAAAAATGTTGCTATGTCTTGTACTGAATCGACATATGGCAATGAACGTGCACTGGCTTTCGATCCCCTGGTAAAGGACGGGCTTGACGAAGATTGTATGCAATCTGTTGTGCTGCCATATATTGATTCTGCTAGAAACGGAGTTGAATATTTAGGAAAACTGATTGCCAAATTCGGTTCGCCAGCAGGTAATTCAGTTCTCTTTAGTGATAAAGATGAAATATGGTACATGGAAATAGTTACGGGCCATCATTGGGTTGCTCAGCGTATTCCAGATGATGCCTATGCGATAGCAGCCAATCGGGTTTCAATTGAACAAGTGGATTTTGATGATTCGGACAACTTTATGTGGAGCGAAGGCATTCAAGAGTTTGTGGCGCAACATCATTTAAACGTTGATCATCAAGGTTGGAATTTCCGTCATATTTTTGGTACCTATAGTCAGCAAGATCGATTTTATAATACTAACCGCGTATGGTACGGCCAAAAATATTTTAACCCTGAAATTGAACAAGAACCCACTGACGGTGATTTACCATTTATTCGGCGTGCGGCGAAGAAAATAACCAGAGAGGATATTGAATTTGTCCTCGGCAGTCATTACCAAAACACACCTTATGATCCATTTGGTAAAGGAACAGAGGAGCAAAAACACCGTTTTCGGCCAATTGGATTAAACAGAACCCAAAATTCTCATATCTTGCAAATTAGAAATGATGTTGATCATGATAAAGCTGCAATTATGTGGTTGTGCATTGGTGGTCCAACTTTCACCCCGTTTGTACCATTTTTTGCTAATATGAAGGACACGGATCCTTCATACAATAATACTTCAATGGAATATAATCTCACTGATGCTTGGTGGTACTATAAATCACTTGCAGCCTTGGTAGAAACCCACTATCCGCAATTTGTGCAATTGGATACAGATTATTTAAATGAATTGAACCAATATTATCGTCGCCGGGTTTATGATGTTATTAAAGCAGCAGGAACTAAAAATGGTAGTGAATTGACTACATATTTAACCAAAGCAAACCAAGAGACAGTTGCTTATACCAGAAAACGGTCTGAAAAATTTTGGGCACAAATGATGATAGACTCAATCAACATGTCAAAATTAACTTTTAATATGGATGAAAAACTGTAACTGCTATTTGGACATTTAAAAAGTCTGGAAAAAACTTTCCAGACTTTTTTGTTAGCTATAAGTTAAATAATTTTAATTCTTTGAGTTTTTGTTCATGGCTGAATGACGAATACCATAAACAAAATAAATGACAATCCCTATTAGTGACCAGATTAGCATGTATTTCTTTGCTTGCAGATCTAATCCCCAAAAAACAGCAAAAGAGCCGAGGAAAGCTAAGAAAGGCAGAACTGGGTACCAGGGCATTTTAAAAGCCGGATCGGCAATATCTCTTCCTTCACGTGGTCTCAAACGGTAAATACCGATTGAAACAAACATGAAAGCTATCAAAGTACCGGCAGAAACTAATTGTGTTAAAAATGAAAAGGGAATAAAAGCTGAAATAATAATCGCAATTATTGCCACAGTCCATAATGAGTTTGCGGGACGGTGATTATTATTTAATTTACCCAGTTTATTAGGAATCATACCATCACGGCCAAATGAATATACCAAGCGAGAACTTGCCATACATAAGCCTATCAAAGCCGTAAACATTCCTAAAATAGCAACCGATTGTACTATGGTGGCTATGTGAGTAAAACCGGTCTTTCTCAAGGCATATCCGACTGGTTCAGCAGAATTTAAATATTGCTGGTAAGGAACCATACCCACTAAAACCAGGCTCACGGCAACAAAAAGCACCACTGCAATTAATAATGAGCCGATAATTCCACGCGGCATAGTCTTTTGGGGATTAACAGCTTCAGCCGAGTTTGAAGCGATTGTATCAAAGCCTAAAAAGGAGATATAAATCATTGAAACTCCGGCATAGATTCCTTGCCAACCTCCAAAAGGGCCGTGACTTGTAGTACGATAATGAGGTATGAAAGGAATAAAATTAGCTTTTTTGATAACTGTTAAGCCAACAACGACAAAAAGTAAAATAGCTAGAACCTTGACAACTACTAGGATATTTTCAACTCTAGAGGCTTTAGAAACGCCAAAGCTAACTAAAAAGGCTGCTAATAAAATAGCTAATAGAGCGACTAAATCTAATAAACCGCCATCGACACCTAATGGATTAGCTAAGCTAGCAGGTAGTTTCCAGCCGAGTGGAGCAATTAGTGCACGCAAATTGGCTGACAAACCGGAGCTGATAAAAGCCATTCCTATCAAATACTCTGCTAGTAAAGCCCAGCCTGAAAACCAGCCCCAAAATTCACCGAAAATGACATTAATCCATGAGTAAACAGAGCCTGCAAAAGGCATAGCAGCAGCCATTTCTGCATAAGCAAACGCTACCAGACCAGCGACAACAGATGCTATCACACATGATATGGCGACGGCTGGACCGGTGTGTAAAGCCGCAACCTCTCCTGGCAAAGTAAAAATTGAAGTAGAAACAATTGTGCCCACACCAAGTGCCAGGAAGTCACGCACCTTGAGCGTTCTAACTAAGTGACCGTCTTTTTCTTGATAAATGCCTGGATCTTCTTTGCGATTCATTAATTGCCATAAATTCACATTAAACTACCCCTTAACTTTAGTTTATAATTTGTTTGAAAATACACTGCGTTTTTAAAAGCACTTGCTAATATTTAAATGCGAACGGGTTAAACAGTTCTTACTAACTTACCTCATTCAGATATTTTGGCAGAGATTCCAAATAAAAAACGGTACGAAATTATATAATAATATGTACCGTTTTTAGAATTTTAAGGGATAATTTATTCAAAATTGACATAGGTATCCCCAAAACCAAATTAAAAATAATGATACAGATTTACATTTCAGAAAGCAAGAATTTATATTTTTCATTTACTTAAATTTTGGCTTTCAAGATCGTCAACTTCTGACATTTTTGCTATACTGGTTCAAGGTGAGAGTAATGGACGAACTTGAAAAAAATGAAATGCTAGGCGATCTATACGCATACTATGGTAGTCTTTTAACCAAGAGTCAACAAGATTATTTTGAAGATTATTATTATAATGACCTATCTTTAGGAGAAATAGCTCTTAACCATCAAGTTTCGCGTCAAGCCGTATACGACAATTTGCGTCGTTGCCGGCGCCTGCTTAAAAAATACGAAGATAAATTGCACATGCAAAGAGATTACAACATGATAGAAGACAAATTGCTTAAAGTTACGACTGCACTTCAGAAAGGGAAGTCAGACCTAGCTTTGCAAATAACTACCGATTTAATAAACCAACTGAGGGGAGAATAATTCTATGGCATTTGAAAATTTAAGTGAGAGAATTCAAAAGGCTTTAAAAAATTTAACCGGTAAAGGGAAAATATCTGAAGAAGATATCAATAGCGCCAGTCGAGAAATCAGACTAGCCTTACTTGAAGCCGACGTTAACTTTAAGGTTGTTAAAGATTTTATCAAAAAGATTAAACAAGAAGCTTTAGGAAAAGAGGTTCAGGAAAGCCTTAATCCCGGTCAGCAGGTTATTAAAATCGTTAATGACGAATTAACCAAAATGATGGGTGAAAGCGCGGTTTCACTAAATAAATCTAAGCACATTCCTACTATTATTATGATGGTAGGATTGCAAGGTACCGGTAAAACTACCACAGTGGGCAAGTTGGCTAGCAGATTAATGCAAAAAGAAAAAGCGCGACCTTTATTAATTGCTGGTGATATTTATCGTCCAGCCGCCATTGACCAGCTTGAGCAAATTGGTGATCAATTAAACGTTCCTGTTTATAGTGAAAGAAATGAAAAAGACGTCGCTCAAATTGTCCAAAATGGGTTAAACCAAGCTGATAAAAATAAAAATGATTATGTCATCATTGATACGGCTGGTCGTTTGGAAATTGATGAACCATTAATGGCAGAACTTGAACGAGTCAAAAACGTTGCTCAGCCAGACAACATCTTGCTGGTAGTGGATGCAATGACAGGTCAAGCAGCAACTGATGTGGCCAAAGGCTTTGACAGTCGCTTAGATATTACGGGAGTGATTTTAACCAAACTTGACGGCGATACCCGTGGTGGTGCCGCACTGTCAATCAGAGCGGTTACTGGCAAACCGATCATTTATACTGGACAGGGTGAAAGATTAACTGACTTAGAGCCGTTTTATCCTGACCGGATGGCATCAAGAATCTTAGGCATGGGCGACATGCTGACTTTAATTGAAAAAGCCCAGCAGGATTATGATGCCAAAAAGGCTGAAGAAGTTGCTGAAAAGATGAAGGAAAATACCTTCGATTTCAACGATTTTGTCGATCAGATTGAACAAGTTGAAAAAATGGGTCCTCTTGATCAATTGATGAAGATGATTCCAGGAATGGCTAACAATCCACAGCTTAAAAATGTTAATTTTGATAAAAAACAAATTGTCTATATTAAAGCGATCATCTCATCTATGACTAAAGAAGAACGAGAAAATCCCGAATTGCTCAATCCAAGTCGCAGAAGGAGAATTGCAGCTGGTTCCGGTCGGCCAATTGTTGAAGTCAATAGAATGATTAAGCAATTTAAACAAGCCCGGGATATGATGAGTAAAATTACCAAGGGTAATTTTAAGGGAATGGATAACCTGCCCGGAATGAATTCACCAATGGGGCGGATGGCTATGCGTCACATGGGGAAAAAATTCAAGAAGAACAAGAAAAAGCGCATGAAAGTGAAAAGATATCATTCTTAATTTTTGCCTGTTAAGTAAAAACACTTTACACCTTTTAAATTACGTGCTATATTATTTAACGTAACTTTTAGGAGGAAATAATTTTATGTCAGTAAAAATTCGTATGCGCCGTATGGGTGCCAAGAGAAAACCATTTTACAGAATTGTTGTCGCTGATTCCAGAATGCCACGTGATGGTCGTTTTATTGAAGAAGTTGGCTACTATAATCCAGTTTCTGTTCCTAAGGAATTGAAATTAGACGAAGATAAAATTTTTGAATGGCTAAAGAAGGGTGCACAACCTTCAGATACTGTACGTTCACTACTTTCAGGTGCAGGCTTAATGAAGAAGCTGCATGATTCAAAGTTCAATAAATAGTGAAATAGTGAATCGTTTATTAAAAGTTTGAAGTCAACTGCTTCAAGCTTTTTTCTTTGAGTAGGAGAAACTATGCAATTTTATGATGTTGCGCGTATATTGTCTACCCATGGACTAAAAGGAGAGGTAAAAGTTGCTCTGATTACTGATTTTCCTGAAGAACGCTTTGCCTCAAACCAAGAACTAGCTTTAAAGGATAATCCGCAAAAAAAGTTAACGGTTAAAAGCGGTAGACCTTTTAAGCAATTTTGGCTAGTGCAATTTAATGAAATAACTGATATTGATAGTGCTGAAAAATTGCTAGGAAAAACGCTAGTTGTCAGCAAGCAAAATCAACATGATCTGCCTGATGGAGCATATTATTACCGCGATATTTTGGGTTGTGCAATCATAGATAATCAGTCAGGCAATGATTTGGGCAAAATAACTGGTATTGAGACCCCCGGTGCAAACGATGTTTGGGAAGTTACCGAACAAAATGGTAATGAATATTTAATTCCCTATATTGATGAAGTAGTTAAGAAAATAGATATTGCACATAAAAAGATTTATGTAGAACTTTTGGAAGGATTACGCAATGAAGATTAATGTATTGACGCTTTTTCCTGACATGTTTACCCCGCTCACGACTTCGATGCTTGGGCGTGGGCTAGATGATGGCAAATGGCAGCTCAATTTAGTCAATTTTCGTGATTTTACCTCTGATATTCACCATCACGTTGATGACAGTCCTTATGGTGGGGGCGCTGGCATGGTTTTGCAAATTATGCCGATCAAAAAAGCACTCGACTCAATTAAGAATAAAGGTAAAGTAATCATTACCGCGCCGCAGGGTAAAACTTTTAATCAAAAAATGGCGCAGGATTGGTCTCAAGCAGAAAACCTGACATTTATTTGCGGTCATTATGAGGGTTTTGATCAACGCGTTTATGATTTGGCTGATGAAATTGTTTCAATCGGTGATTATGTTTTGACAGGTGGTGAACTGCCAACAATGAGTATGATAGACGCTACAGTCAGGTTAATTCCCGGAATTTTAGGTAATGATGCTTCACCAGTGGAAGAAAGCTTTGCTCATGGGTTACTGGAATATCCCCAATACACTAGACCGGAGAATTTTCAAGGAATGAAAGTTCCTGCGGTTTTAACCTCAGGCAATCACCAAAAAATTGCGCAGTGGCGTCATAAAGAAGCATTGCGTGCAACTTATTTACGCAGACCAGATTTACTTGAGCAACATGCTTTAAGTGCAGAAGAAGAAAAAATGCTGGCGGAAATAAAACGTGAAGAAGATCAAACTTGATTTTACCTGGTATTTTTGCTAGTATGATTGAGGTGTAAATTTATTTTGCACTAATAGTTAGGGGTATTCCGCTGACGTAGAAAACGCTAATGAATGCCGCAGAAGGAGAAAATAAAAATGGATCCATTAATTCAAGAATTAACTAAAGAACAATTACGTGATGATATACCTGACTTCCGTGCAGGGGACACAGTTCGTGTTCATGTGCGTGTTGTCGAAGGTTCACATGAACGTATTCAGATGTTTGAAGGCGTAGTTATCAAGCGTAAGGGCACTGGCATTGGTGCCAGTTACACAGTGCGTAAAATGGCATCTGGTGTCGGCGTAGAACGTACTTTTCCTGTAAACGATCCCCGTGTTGCTAAAGTTGAAGTATTGCGTCACGGTCGTGTACGTCGTGCTAAACTTTATTACTTACGTGATCGTCACGGCAAGTCTGCTAGAATTGCAGAAAAGCGTCGCTAATTCACGCTTAAGTGAAAGAGAATCATTTCCAAAAGGGATGATTCTCTTTTTTGTTTATGTTAAAATCTTTAACAATATATTTTTATTGTGGAGGAGAATTATGAAAGAACCATTTTTATTAAATTTTGATCCTGAAAAGCAGGCTGTTCTAGAACCAGATCACGAACAAGAAATTAATAACTTTCATTTTCAGCCCAAGCTGCTGTTTGCATTCTTAACTCCTGCTGTAATCAGTGATTTTTTGGCTCGTTATCCTCATAAAAAGCTTGGATTCTTTGACTGCTTCGAAGGAGAAACTCCAATTTATGAGGTTGATTTAGACGGACAAAAAATTACTTTTTGTCAGGCAAAGATAGGTGCTCCAGCTGCTGTAGAGCTATTAGATTGGTTAATAAGCTATGGTGTTAAACAAATTTTAGCAATCGGATCAGCAGGCTGCTTAGTTGATTTACCAGAGAACTATTTTCTAGTGCCTACAAAAGCTATTAGAGACGAGGGCACATCCTTTCATTATATGAAACCAGGAACGTATATTGACTTAAAGTCAGAGTTTTTAACTAAGACCAAAAAATTGCTGAAAGAAGAAGGTCTTAAGGTTGAAGAAGTAACTACCTGGACAACTGATGGCTTCTTTAGGGAAACTGTCAAGAAAGTAAAGCAGGCCAAAGAGTTGGGAGCCTCTTGTGTAGAGATGGAATGTGCAGCAATGGCTGCTTGTGCACAATTTAGAGAGGCAGATTTTGCACAAATATTATTTACGGCAGATTCTCTTAAAGACATAGAAAAGCATGATGACAGAGGCTGGGGCAGGGATGCTCATGAGACAGCCATTAATTTGGCAGCAAATATTATTAAGGAAATTTAACCAACTTTGTGAAAAAATACTGCTGTGGAACCAAAGTGAAACAGCCGCAAAATTCACAAGCAAATAACATAAAAGCTTTAGAAACAACATTTTGAAGTATATTTTCAATATAAAGTTTGTGAATAGATTTAAAGCATTAGTTGTGGAAAGTCAATTTCTTGCCATCATGACAGTATTTTGAGAAGTTACGCTTGACTATTAACAGGAATTTTGCTAGATAAATATCTAAAAATACTTAAAGTTCAAGCAAATCAAAAGAATAGTCAAAATAAGTCTGATAAACCAGTGAGACCAAGTGATTTGTCCGTAAAGAAAAATTCCATTTGCTAGAGCGGTAAGTAAAACTGCTACTAGAAATATAGTAGTTAAAAGTGGTTTTTTTAGAAAACTTCCGGCAATAATGCCTAATGCGGACAAAATGTTGATCATGATTAGCCAAATTGGCAAACTAGTAAAAGATAAAAAGCTGGCGCTAATCATGATAACACCATATATAATATTAAATAAGATTGTAAGATATGACATTTTAATACCTCCACCAAAATTTAACCATCTGGGGTCGACCCAACGTCAAGGAAATAATTATGTATTTAAAAGAATTTGTTCAAAAGGAAAATACTACACCTGATACCGTTAGACATTATATCTATTTAAAATTATTAAATCCTGGTCGTAAGGGGAAAAACTATTGGTTTACTGAAAACGAAACTGATACTTTTGAAGCAATTAAAGAGTTCCAAGGCTTAGGCTTTTCACTTCAAGAAATAAAGGACATAAAAAAACTACACGATGAGTCGTGTAGTACTGAAAAGCAGCGTAAACAAAACTTAAAGTTAATTAAGGATAAAATCGCTGTTATAAATGCAAAAATAAACAAATTAAAGATGCAGAAAAAAGTGCTAGAAAAAGTAGGAGAAATTTTGCAAAAAAAAAGCATTATTGAAACTCGTAAAAAATAATTTTTATTTATCCCAATAATGCTATAAAGTTCCTTTGTTAAATAATAGTATTACGGTATAGACCAACTACCTTACCTAAAATGTGGACGCTTGACAAAATAATCGGTGCCATAGTATCATTTTCCGGTTGCAGGCGATAATGACCTTTTTCCTTGTAAAATCGCTTGACTGTAGCTTCATTTTCATCGGTCATAGCAACTACAATTTCTCCGTTGATTGCTGAAGACTGCTTACGGACAATGACATTGTCTCCGTTTAAGATACCAGCGTTGATCATACTTTCACCATGAACTCTCAACATGAAAAGATCTCCGGCATCGTTTGCCAGATCTGGAGGTAAGGGAAAGTAATCTTCTATATCTTCAACAGCCAAAATCGGTTGACCAGCTGTGACATCACCAACTACGGGAATTTCTTTCGGCTGGACGCCAATTGCTTTTTTACCTGCATCGGTTATTTCCAGAGCTCTTGGTTTGGTGGCATCCTTGATCAGTAGACCTTTATTTTCTAGCCTAGATAAATGGCCGTGTACAGTTGAAGTTGAAGATAAATCTACAGCATGACAAATTTCGCGTACAGTTGGAGGGAATCCCCTGTCCTCAACTGTTTCATATATATAGCGTAGAATTTGCAACTGCTTAGTATTTTGTTTAGTTGTCATAATTATCTCCAGTATTATAAACGTTTTCTTATATATTTAATTTTAGCAAAATATTTCGTATAATGCAAACAAACGTTCTAAAAAATTTATACTTTTTTTCGTTGCCAAAATAAGGTAGAATTTTTTAATTGAGAGGTGCAAAGATGAGTGAAGATCCCGAAAAAAAATTAATCAATCGTATTAATGAGCTTTATCACAAAAAGAAATCCGTAGGCTTAACTGAAGCTGAAGAGAAAGAACGTAAGGAATTACACCAGGAATTTATCAAAAATTTTAGAGCTGGCTTCAAGCAAGATGTTGAAAATTTAGTCATAATTGACAAGAATGGTAAGGAAATTACGTCTGAGAAAGCAAAGCGAGCTCAAAGAAAAAAAGGTTTAAGAAAAGATTAACTTTGATCTTTAATTTTCCTTATTTTTTAGGTAAGATATAACTATTGGACAAATTGAGGTGATTTTTTTATGAATTTAGGATTAGCGATTTTTCTGATTGTGATTGCACTATTATTGGGCCTTGTAGGGGGCTTCTATGGTGCTAGATCATATATGAAAAAATATTTTAAAGATAATCCGCCAATCAGTGAAGATATGATTGTTGCTATGATGTCTCAAATGGGCCAAAAGCCTTCGGCTAAGAAGGTCAACCAAGTGATGAACATGATGAAGCACCAAAAATAACAATTTTACTAGATTGAATTAGTGCGGCGGAGAATAATTTCTCCGCTTTTTTACTGAATTTTAAGGTGAATAATGGGAATATTTTTTAAATTAGGATGGTTCTTTAAAAAAGAAAAAAAGCGTTACCTCATCGGTATTACATTTTTAGCACTTACATCTGTTGTTAACTTAGTACCACCGAGAATTTTAGGCTTAATGGCAGATCAATTGGATAAAGGTCACATTAGCTGGCAAGAATATAGTCTGTTAATTTTAGCTATTATTTTCTCCGCCCTTTTGCTTTATGGCTTTCGCTATTTTTGGCGTAGACAAATATGGGGTGGAGCTGCTGAACTTGAATTGCAATTGAGATCGAAATTATTTGATCACTTTATGGCGATGGATCGTACTTTTTATCAACGTCACAGAACCGGGGACTTAATGGCTCATGCCACAAATGATGTTTCAGCTGTCCAGGAAGTTGCGGGTGAAGGCGTTTTAACTTTGGTGGATTCTCTTATCATGAGTGTATCGACTATGGTTGCAATGATTGCATTTGTTGATTGGCGCCTGACGATTGTTGCTCTTTTGCCATTACCATTTCTAGCTTGGGGAGCTTGGAAATTAGGTGACAGGCTTCACGATGCATTTGACAAATCCCAAGCGGCTTTTTCAAGGCTGAATAATAAAACGCAGGAATCAGTTTCAGGTATTAAAGTTTTAAAAACATTTGGTCAGGGTCAAGAAGATACTGCCGCTTTTGATCAGATGGTTGAAGACACCATTAAAATTAATAAACAAGTTTTTAAATGGGATTCACTGTTTGATCCTTTAGGAACATTGCTTATTGGTTTAACCTATACTATTACCATTATTTATGGTGGTCTTTTGGTTTTCAATAAAGCTCTTACCATTGGTCAACTGGTTTCTTTTATTGCATATATTGGCAATATGGTTTGGCCAATGTTTGCGATTGGTTATCTTTTTAACATCTTAGAGCGTGGTAGTGCCAGTTACGACCGTATAGAAAAGTTGCTGGAAGAAAAATCAGAAATTACTGATAAATTTGCAGATCAAAAGATTTCGGCTAAGGACATAGCAGGGGATCTTGATTATCACGTTAAATTTTTCGCATATCCGGATGAACCAAATGTTCAAGTGCTGAATAATATTAATTTTACTCTAAAAACGGGACAAACTTTGGGACTTGTTGGTAAAGTTGGAGCCGGTAAAACAACTATAATTCAGCTTTTGCTGAGAGAATTTGACAAGTATGATGGCCAGATAACTCTAAATGGGTATGATATTAGAGAAATTCCACTTAATGTTTTATTGCGGCAAATTTCTTATGTACCTCAGGATAATTATTTATTTTCTACTAGTATTCAAAAGAACATTGCATTTTCAAATGCAGACAGTGATAAGGATGCAATTATCACTGCCGCAAAAAAGAGTGATTTACACAATGACATTTTAGAAATGCCGGGTGGCTACAACACCCTGGTTGGTGAAAATGGTGTTTCACTTTCTGGTGGGCAAAAGCAAAGGATGTCGATTGCGAGAGCTTTACTTAAGCACAGTCAAATATTAGTTTTAGATGATGCTCTCTCTGCTGTTGATGCCAGAACAGAAATGGCCATTTTGCATTCTTTAAAGAAAGAAAGAAAAGGCAAGACAACTTTAATTGCTACACACAGACTTACTTCTGTCATGAACGCCGATTTAATTCTAGTATTAAAAGACGGTCGTATTGTTGAAAGAGGTACTCACGATCAGTTACTCGAACTAAATGGCTGGTATGCCGATATGTGGCAAAGACAGGAATTAGAAGATAAGGTGGGTGAATAAGATGGATAATGAAAACTCATTTCAATCAGTTTGGTCTCAAGAAATACCGGTAAAAGAACAGCTCAGTATTTTTAAACGCCTTTTGCGTTTCGTAATGCATTTTAAGAACGAAATGATTATTGCTGGAGTTGGAGCACTTTTAGTAAGTATTATTAATGTTCTGCTGCCTTATGGTTTACAGTATTTTTTAGATAACTTTTTGGTAAAAGCAGATGTAACCACTCAAATAATATTATTTGCTGGTTTTCTCTATGCTTTTGGTTCAGTTGTCAAAGGAATTTTGCAATTCACTTATGAGTACTTCTTTGCTTTAGGTTCTGAAAAATCGCTTGAAGGCTTGCGTGCGGAATTATATCAAAAATTACATACTCTGGGTATGCGCTACTTTGATCAAACTCCGGCTGGATCGATAGTTTCAAGAGTAACTAATGATACTATGACATTGAGTAACTTTCTTACCGTTTTATCCAGTGTTGTAATGTCGTTTTTCTCAATTATTTCAGCCATGGTGGCAATGTTTTCTACAAATGTGATGGCTGGATTGATTGTGTTGGCTTTTCTGCCCTTACTCTTGGTAATAATATGGCAATATTCTAAAAGAAGTTCCAAACTTTACCGCAGTTATCGTGAAAGATTAAGTCGCATTAATACCAACCTGAATGAATCAATCGAAGGGGTTTCATTAATTCAGCAATTTAAGCAGGAAAAGCGTATGACTAATCATTTTGAGGATGAAAATACAGCCTTAATGAAAACAAGATTCAATATGATTAATCTTAATTCACTTTTACTTTCCCCTTTGACTAGTCTACTGTATTCGCTCGCCCTCGCTTTAACTTTAATGTACTTTGGTTTTCCATTAAGGGAAACTTTTGTGCCAGCTGGTGTTGTTTATGCATTTTCACAGTACATCTCACAGTTTTTCAATCCAATCGCTAATATGATGGATCAAATGACTTTCTTTCAGGACGGTATTGTTGCGGGTAAGAGAATTTTCCGGATTTTAGATAATACTGACTATGAACCTAAACAAAATGCTGAAGCAGCCCTGACAATAAATCGAGGAAAAATTGAATTTAAGCATGTCAGTTTTTCTTACGATGGTAAAAACGAAATTTTACATGATATTTCTTTTACGGTTAATCCCGGTGAGACTCTCGGTATTGTAGGTCATACTGGCTCAGGTAAAAGTTCTATTATAAACGTGATGATGCGTTTTTATGAATTCTATCAGGGTGAAGTCTTAATTGACGGAGTTGATATCAAAAAGTATCCAAAAGCTGAGTTACGTAAAAAACTAGGCCTGGTCCTGCAAGAACCGTTCATGTTTTATGGGGATATAAACTCAAATATCCGTCTTTATAATAAAGATATTACGGATGAACAAATAAAAAAGGCTGCTGAAACTGTTCAGGCGGATGGTTTTATTGAAAATCTTCCTGGTAAATACCATGCAGAAGTGGGTGAAGGAGGAAGTGAATTTAGCCAAGGACAAAGACAACTTATTTCATTTGCTCGTACATTAGTTACTGACCCCAAAATTTTAGTTTTAGATGAAGCTACGGCAAACGTTGATACTGAAACTGAAACGCTTATTCAACAGGGGTTGAAACGGCTTCGTAAGGGTCGTACTACTCTTGCTATTGCTCACAGACTTTCAACTATTGTGGATGCAGATCAAATTATTGTATTAAATGATGGTAAAATCGTTGAAAGGGGCAATCACGAAGAGCTTCTTTCACAAAAAGGTTATTATTATAACTTGTATACTTTACAGAACAGTCAAAAGTAAAAACGGTACTCGATTAAAAGCTTTGATAAAACCTCCAAATTATCTCAATTTGGAGGTTTTATTGTGTCTATTTTTAATAAAAGAAACCAAATTAAAAGCTTTTATTTTCTAGGATTAAAGAAGTCTAATTGAAACTTTTAATGGACTTTTAACTTGGAAAATATTTATATACGTTATAAATATATACACTATTGACAGCGTTTGCAGTATAGAGTAAATTAATTTATAAGCATAGGATACTATGCTTTTTAGTAAGAAGGGAATTATAATGGAATATCATAAAATCAATGAAACTGATTTGGAAAATTTAAGAAAATTTATCTCAGATCCAGAAAGATTTATTACTAAACCCACAAAGCACTGGGATCATGACCAATTTCGGACTGTAAAAGCAATGCCGGATTTGGTAATTCAACCAACAACTAATGAAGAAGTTATGAATGTTGTTAAATATGCAAGTGACAACTCAATACCTATTGTTCCAAGGGGTAATTCAACCGGTTTGATGGGAGCTAACTTAACAGTTGATGGCGGAATTTCACTTGATATGATCAAGATGAATAAGATCTTAGAATACGATCCTGAAAACTTAACAATGACAGTTCAAGCTGGGATCAGGTTGAAAGATTTGGATGAGTTTTGTGCTGATAAGCCATTTGTATATATGCCAGCACCAGCTATGCATTGGGCAACAATAGGAGGCAATGTTTCAACAAACGCCGGTGGTCTTAAGGCTATTAAGTACGGTGTAACTAGAGAGCATATTCGTGAAATCAAAGCTGTTTTGACAAATGGCAAATTATATAAATTTGGCTCAAAAGCAGTTAAATCATCGTCAGGTTATTCGCTGAAAGATTTATTTATTGGTGCTGAAGGTACTCTTGGGGTTATAACGGAAGTTACAATCCGGTTATATCCAAAACCTCACAAGTCAATAAATGCTATTATTCCATTTCCAACTTTGAATGATGCAATTAAATCCGTTCCGGCTATTTTAAGATCAGGTGTTGTGCCAACAACTGTTGAATTTATGGGACGCAAAGTAATTAAATTGTGGGAATCATATGCTAAAGATGAATTTCCACTTAAACAAGGTGATGGCTTCATCATGATTGGTATCGATGCCTTTACTGAAGATGAGTGGAAAGCGGAACTGAAGGAAACTTTGGAAGTAGTAAAGCCGTTTAAAGCTGAAAAAGCTGTCGTCCTGGGTGCTGATTCTGAAGAAGCCAAGAAAATATGGCAATGTCGTGAAGAATTGCTTTTAGCTATTCAAAAGTCCACTCCAAAAATGGACGAAATTGATGTTTGTGTACCAATAAATCACATTCCTGTAGTTTTGGATCGTATTGAAGAACTTGAACAGGAACTAAATATTCGTATTCCAAACTTTGGCCATGCTGGTGATGGTAACCTGCATATCTATCTTTGCTCTGACAATATGACAGATGAAGAATATGTCAAGACTAGCAATAAGGTTATTTCTGAGCTATATAAGACTGCTAAATCTCTTGATGGTAATATGTCAGGTGAACACGGAATTGGTTATGCCAGAGCAAATTACTTTGAAGACTTTTACGGCAAAGAATATACTGATTTGTTACGTAAAGTTAAAAAGCTATTTGACCCTAACTATGTCATCAACCCAGGAAAAATTTTTGAGCCTTAAAAATTTTTTCTGTTTTTTACAAATAAAAAAGCTGATAAATTTCGTTTTATCAGCTTTTTTGTATATGATAATTTTTTACTTGTTTAACATATATTTCCTCGTCATAGGTAAATTTTTACCAGATGGTCCTTTGGTGATGAGATATTGCACAACATCAATATTTCCCGATTCAAAGGAAGCAGCACAAGCCTGTAGGTATAGATCCCACATTCGGGTAAAACGTTCGCCCATATTCTTTTGAATTTGATCTCGTTTGCTGTTGAAATTATGATCCCAAATTTCCAAAGTTTTTTGATAATGCCTTCTTAGCATTTCGATGTCTGCAATTTGCATATTATTTGCAATAATATGGTCAATATTTTCTGCTAAGCCAGGAATATAACCACCCGGGAAAATGTACTTATTAAGCCAAGCATTTTTAGCACCACCTTGCTGGCGAGTAATGCCGTGAATTAAAGCGACTCCGTCTTTTTTTAAGTATTTCGCAACATCTCCGAAATATTGGCCTAAGTTTTCTTTACCAACATGTTCAAACATGCCGACAGAAGTTACATAGTCCCACTGCTGATTGCCTAATTCGCGATAGTCCTCTAACCTAACTTCAGCAACATCTTGTAAGTTTTGGTCATAAATTTTCTTTTGCACTAACTTATATTGTTCTTCACTCAGGGTTACACCAGTCACTTTCAGGCCGTATTCTTTTGCAGCTAACAGCATGAGTGTTCCCCAACCACAACCAATATCAAGCAGAGTTTTCCCTTTTTCCGGATTTAATTTGTTGAGAATATGATGTATTTTTGCCAACTGTGCAGTTTCAAGGTCATCATTTTCATTTTCAAAATAAGCACAGGAATAAGTTAAAGTAGGGTCGAGCCATAATTGATAAAAATCATTACCAATATCATAATGACGTTGAACATCTTTTTCGCTTTGTTCTTCCGTATGCTTTTCTTTTGGTAAAAATTTCCGGAATTTGCTGGAGCGCAAAAAGCTTCCAGCACTTTCATAAGCTCCGCAAATTAATTTTTGCAAACTACCTTTAATTTCAATTTTTTTATCCATATATGCTTCTCCCAGAGCTAAAGAAGCATTTTTAGAAATAGCGCTGGTTGGGATTTTCTCGTTAAAAATAATCTCAATACTCGGAGTACCGTTTCCATATATTTCGCTTTTACCGTCCCAATAGGTCACTTTAACCGGGAACGGGAAAGACTTACTTAACATTGTTCTATAAAAAGTTTTTTCTAACAATTTTCAAAATCCTCCGTCTGACATTTTTACACTAATATTCTAACACTGGGATAAAATAATTTTTATGTAAAACTATCTCTTTTTATTGAGGATGGTAATGAAAACTTGGGTTCTGCTCATAATCAATTATATCCCAGGCTTTTTTCAATTTGTTATCTATGAGTGCCTCATTTTCATGCGTAAGCTTAGTTTTACGATCAACCATGAATGGTTCGCCAAAACAAACTTCCAAAGGTTGCCGCTTTAACAATCCGGTAAATGTGAGGGGCCCTTGATAAACGACGGGGACTATAGGCTTATTTGACAGCTTGGCAATGGCAATAGTGCCACCCTTCATTTCAGCTGAATGTCTGGTACCAGATGGAAATATGATTAAAGAAAAGTTGCCGTTTTTCAAACCCTTAATTGGTGTTTTTAAAGCTGAAGGTCCAGGATGCTTCCGATCGACGGGAAAGGCATGAGCGTGTTTTAAGATAAAGCGCAATATGGGATTTTTGAATAATTCTATCTTAGCCATAAACATAAATTCTTTGGGGCTAGCGGCAAGTGCAAACAATATTGGCTCCCACCATGTTCTGTGCGGTGCTGCTAAAATATAATTGCCTTCTGGTATTCTTTCTTTATGATTAACGTGTAGATGTCCGTTTAATAGCCAAACTATAAAGCGAGCTACGGGACGAATAAAATGATAAAACATAATTTCCTCCAATTGATGTAGAATATTATAACAAAGCTGAGGAAGAGGACAAATTTTTATGGCAAAATTATTGAAAAATGAACGCATTGATTATATGTATAGTGACGATTTACGAATTATTCAAAATAAGACCTCTTTTAGTTTCTCTTTAGATACGCTGTTATTAGCGGCAACCGCAAAAAATGCTATCAAAGACAGTTCTAAAGTAGCTGATTTATGTGCCGGTAATTGTGCAGCTACAATGTACATGGCCTATTTTAATCGTGCTAAATATGATGCAATTGAAATTCAAAAAGAAGTGGCATCACAGGCCAGACGATCTATTGCATTAAACAATATGGAAAACAGGATTCAAGTTTTTCAAGAAAATGTTAAGGATGCTCCGAAATTTTTAAGAAAAGATTCTTATGATGTTATTGTCGTAAATCCACCATATTTTAAAGTGGCACCAAACCATAAAGTCAATCCTGATCCAGCAAAAGCCATTGCTAGGCACGAAATATTAATTAATCTTGAAGAAATAATTACCGTAGCAAGCGGTCTGCTTAAGATGAAGGGAAAAATGTTTATGGTTCATAGACCTGAGCGGTTAAACGAAATTGCTTATTTTTGCCTTCAGCATGATTTGAGTATTAAAGTGATCCAACCATACGTTTCTCACCGCGGAGAAGACTGCAATTTGATAATTATTGAAGCAGTTAAGCATACAGGTAGCGCCGGTTTAGTGTTAAGGGATGCAATTGAGGTACACGATCAACAAGGCAATTATCTTCCTGCTATTCAGTGTATCATTCGTGAGACTGAACAAGATAAGGCCAAAAGAAAAAACATAAAAAAATACTTTTTTTATGTTTTATTGTGTAGCGATGGCAGCTTTTATGGGGGTTTTACAGATGATTTACAAAAAAGATTAGAGGCACATAACAACGGTAAGGGTGCTAAATATACTAAATCACGCAGGCCAGTAAAATTAATTTATCATGAAGAATTTCCAGATAAAAATTTGGCACTTAAAAGAGAATATTGGTTTAAGCATCATAACAGAATATGGAAAGAAAAGTTTTTAAAAGAGCATAAAGTTGACTTTTAGTCTTGCATCTTCAGCAATAATCTAGTATTATTTTAACGTATGCGTTTTAGCATATATGTAGAAAACATCAAGAGCGATCAGTATTTTGGTGCCACACAATGGTGAAATACTGAAATGACCGCTTGAGAGGATTAAAACCGTAGGAGGAATATAATATGTCAGTAGTTTCAATGAAACAATTGCTTGAAGCTGGTGTCCACTTTGGTCACCAAACCAGAAGATGGGATCCTAAGATGGCTCCTTATATCTTCACCCAAAGAAATGGTATTTACATCATTGATTTGCAAAAAACCATCAAAATGTTGGATGATGCTTATGCCTTTGTTAGAGCCGTTGCTCAAAATGGTGGCGTTATTCTTTTTGTTGGTACTAAGAAGCAAGCACAAGATTCAATCGCTGAGGAAGCTACTCGTGCTGGCCAATACTACGTTAACCAACGCTGGTTAGGTGGTACTTTGACCAATTGGAAGACTATCCAAAGCCGAGTACAAAGATTGAAAGATTTAAAGAAAATGTCAGAAGACGGCACATTTGATGTGTTGCCTAAGAAGGAAGCTTCTCTTTTAACTAAAGAAAAGGATAAATTGGAAAGATTCCTAGGTGGTATTGAAGATATGCCTAGAATTCCTGATGTTTTATTCGTAGTTGATCCTAAGAAAGAAAAGATTGCTGTTCACGAAGCTAACATTCTTGGTATTCCTGTTGTTGCTATGGTTGACACTAACACTGATCCAGATCCAGTTGACGTAGTCATTCCTGCAAATGATGACGCTATCCGTGCAATTCGTTTAATTACTGGTGCCATGGCTGACGCTGTTATTGAAGGTAAACAAGGTCAAGATGACGATGATGCCGAGGCTGAAATGGCTAAGGGTGCAGAAGAAAAGCATGCTGATACTGAAAATGATGCAGAAAAAGCAGTAGAAGCTGAAGAAACTTCTGACTCAGATGAAGACTAGTTTTTAATTATTAATAAGTTTTTATTTGGAAGGAAAAATAATGGCAAATATTACTGCTAAACAAGTAAAAGAACTACGTGACCGCACCGGTGCCGGCATGATGGATTCCAAGAAGGCTTTGGTTAAAGCTAATGGTGATATTGAAAAAGCAATTGACATTTTAAGAGAAAATGGCGTTGCTAAAGCTGCTAAGAAGAGTGGTCGTATCGCAGCTGAAGGCCTGGCTGAATATGCTTTTGATGGCAACGATGCAGTTGTGGTTGAAGTCAACTCAGAAACTGACTTTGTTTCATCTAATGACAAATTCATTAAGTTGGTAGATGATGTTACCAAAGCTATTTTGGCAGCGAAACCAGCAAATGTTGACGAAGCATTGAAAGCTCCGCTGGGTGATTCAACAATTGGTGATGCAATCACAAATCTAACAGCAGTTATTGGTGAAAAAATCACTTTAAGAAGATTTGATTTAATTACTAAAAATGATGATGAAGTCTTTGGTGCCTACAAGCATAATGGTGGTGCAATTGTTGCTGTTGTTACCTTAAAAGGAAACAGTGAAGAAGCAGCTAAGAACATTGCCATGCACGTTGCTGCAATTAATCCAGAATACTTGAATAAAGATTCTGTACCAAAAGCTGACTTTGATCGTCAAAAGGAAGTTTTCACTAAGGAAACTGAAAATGAAGGCAAGCCTGCTAAGATTATTCCTAAGATTGTTGAAGGTAGAGTAAACAAGTATCTTAGTGAAATTTGTTTAGTAGACCAACCTTATGTTAAAGATGGCGACATGACTGTAGCAGAATATGCTAAATCAGAAGGCTGCGAAGTTGTTGGCTACAAGCGTTACGAAGTTGGCGAAGGTATTGAGAAGAAGCAAGAAGACTTTGCTGCTGAAGTAAAAGAACAAATGAAATAGATACATATTTTTTATATATTCAATTGAAAGCTCTTATATATATGGATGAGAGCTTTTTGTATCTAATTGAACGCTCATTTTAAGGTAACAAAAACACCAGTCAAGACTAAATGATAAGAAACATAATGTAATGTATCAATTGGAACGGTTATCTAAACATAAAAACTTAAATTTTGTATTATTTTTAAGAAGGATATACATTTATTGCTAAATTTCTGTTAGAATTCAAACAATAAAATGCAGTATTTAATAAAAGATAAAATTTTACTTTTTACTAGATTTACTTAAAACGAGGAGATATTTATGGGTTTTTGGGTTATGGTTTTAGGTCTTGCTTTTGGAGCAATATTAGTATATCTTGGTTTTGCTGGTCGGTTTTCTAAAACAACAAAATATATTGCTTTTTTGGTCGGTTTCTTGTTAATAGCTGGAGCTATTTTCTTGTCTACTCCAGACGGAGCCGAATTTGTAATGAAAATCACATAGGAAAGTGAAATGTATTTAAGTGCTAGAGCTTTTATAAAAATTTGCACTGTATCTTGTTGCACTGGCAGCAAGATATTTTTGTTTATAAAAAATTGTGACTTTTATCACTTATCATCTTGACGATGAACTTACTTCATCAATTAAAATAAATTTGTAAAAAATATTTGATAAGGAGAAATAAAAATGACTAAGAAATCATTTGTAGGTAAAGGTCAGGGTTTTAAGAGTCAAATAGTTTTAAAAGGAGAATTTGCTGACAATAAATTAAGTGAAATAGAGTTAGTTTCAAGTGATGAAACCAAAGAAGTCGGTGAAAAAGCCCTACCAAAACTTGTAGATGCTGCAAATAAAAGTAAAAAATTTCAAGTTGATGTGATTTCTGGAGCATCAAGAACTTCTAAGGGCTTTAACGAAGCTCTAAAAGATATTGAGAATCGGTTAAATGGTGTAGAAGTCGGAACAGAAACTACTGTAAAAGATGGTAATTATACAGTTGAAGTAAAGTCTTTTAAAGAAAACCAGGGACTGCCTGGTACTGGCAGGGCATCGATCAATGTCACATTTAAAGATAATAGAATTACAAATATTGTTGTACCAGAATATACTGATACACCAGTAATTGGCGGAATGGCATTTGATCTATTAAAGAATAAAATAATAAAGAATCAGTCTACTGCTGTTGATGTGATTACTAGTGCAACAGTTTCTTCAAATGCATACCTTTCTGGTGTTGCAAAAGCAATTTCAAAAGCGGGTGGTAACCCTGAGTCTTTTGCAAATCGCAAAATTCACAAACCTGTTGCTAAACATGGAGAAATACATACTGATGTTATAGCTATTGGAGCAGGTTTAACTGGATTTAGTGCTGCAATTGAAGCAGCAGATGAAGGTGCTAGAGTAGTCCTTCTTGAAGCGGGACAAACTTATAGCAGCTCTACTACCCGTGCTCAAGGATTTGTCATGGGTGCTGAGACGGATGAACAAAAGAGAAGGGGAATTAAGGACTCAGCAGATGACTTTTATCATGATTTAATGACTGTCTATGGTGATGAGCCAAATATAGAACCAAAATTGTTACGCAAGCTAGCTAATGAGTCTGCAGATTATATTTCATTTTTAGAAAATCAGGGAATAAAATGGGATAAAGTGGTTAATATAGCTCCTAAAAAGCCAAGATTAACAAAACGCGCTCACACTATTAAAGGTATGGGAACCACTTTAATTCATGCTCTGGTTGATTCAGCCAAAGCAAAAGGTGTAGATCTGCGATTGGGAATAAAAGTAGATGAGCTAATCGTGGAAGATGGAAAAGTTAAAGGTGTTAAAGCAACTACTGTAGATGGTGATAAACTGTCGATCTATGCGTCAGCGGTAATAGTTGGAACAGGTTCTTATACCGCAAATATGGCAAAAATTAAGGAACTTAATCCTAAAATGACCAATATAGAGGTAATAGTTGGCAATGGCGATGGATCAGCTTTGAACTTTTTCAAGCAGGTTAATGCCAAAATAATAAATGTTCCTTATTTGCAATTTATGTATTACTTTTACGGTGTCTCTTTTGGCGATAAATTCCCAGAGGCAATTCCTGAATCTCCTACTTTACCAAACTATGATGTCTTATGTGTTGATGGTGGCGGTCACAGACTGGTTTCTGAAGATGATTTCACATTTGAGTTTACTAAAAGATGCTGGCGTAATGGTTATGATGAAGGCTATGCCGTTTATGGGCAGAAGACGGCAGAAAAGTATCCAGTTATGACGGAATTGGGCCTAACCAAAAAGACAATTCATGGTAAAAACTTTGGTTATAAAGAAGATAGTCTTGAAAAATTGGCAAAGGATGTTGGAATTAATCCTGATAACCTCAAAGAAACAGTTTCGCGGTACAATATACTCTGTGAAGAGGGAGAAGATGAGGACTTCCACAAAAGCAGTAAAAATATGATCAAAATAACTGCGCCATTTTACATTTTAAGAATGCCACAAATTTGTACTGATGGTTATACTGGAGCAAAAATTAATGAAAACGGGCAGGTTCTTGACATTACTGAAAAGCCCGTTCCAGGATTATACGCAGCCGGTTCATGTGCTGACAGTGGAGTAATGGGAATCGATTACTTTGGAGATGGTATGTCATTACTAAATTGTGGAGTATTTGGACGCGCTGCAGCTAAAGATGCCGTTTCTAAATTGAATGAAAACTAGTTAAAAAAATTTAAAAAGATTTTGACAAAATATGTTAAAGTCTTTTTTTCTGCTTTAATATAGCTATAAGCATACAAAGGAAGTAGAAAAATGATAGATCATAAAGCGTATCCATATGTCTATACTTCTTCACAGCTGGGTAAGTATTTTGGGATTTCCATTAAGGGTATAGAATATTATGAAAGAAAAAAATTAATCAACCCTAAAAGAGTTGGCAATAATAATCAGAGACAATTTAATCTAAATGATACATATCGAATTTTCATGGCTAGGTATCTTAGTCAGTCGGGTTTAACTCTTAATGACACACTGGATGTCTTAAACGCTTCAAATGAACAAATTGCTTTAAAGTTTTTAGTAAAAAATTTGCATGATTCTGAAAAAGAATTTAAACGTATCAACGCTTCTATAGAAGTAATGACTCACAACATAAAGCTTTTACAAAAAGTTTTGAACTATCACAGTTTTTTTGAAATAACAAAATCACCAACATTAAAAACATTGTTTTTACGAGAGATGGACGGCCCTCATAAAAGTAATCAAGAACAAACAGATGAATATCGCACTTGGAATGAGTTAATGCCAATAACCAATGGCTCAATCCGTTACAGAAAAAAGGATATTTTGAATAAAACATCAAAAATTGAACCAGAAATTGAAATGATTATCAGCGAAAAATATTTTAAAGCTTTTGGTTTAAAAAATAGTAATCGTGTTAATACTATCCCTTCCAAAACTTGCTTGCATACAGTTGTAGTGGGTAATGCTCAAAATATTGATAATAAGGGGTGGTTAAATTCTATAAGATCTTATTTAAAAGAAAATAATTATCTTTTAAATGGTGATATCATAACTTCCTTACTTTTAGTCTTAGATAATTCGCAAAAGCATATCAGATATGATGAGGCCTGGATACCAATAAAAAGTAAGTGGTGAAAATAGTAACATAGGAGGAAATTTATGAAGTTTTGGATTATGGTTTTAGGTCTTGCCTTTGGAGCAATATTAATTTATCTTGGTTTTGCTGGTCGGTTTTCTAAAACAACAAAATATATTGCTTTTTTGGTCGGTTTCTTATTAATAGCTGGAGCTATTTTCTTGTCTACTCCAGACGGAGCCGAATTAGTAATGAAAATCACCTGATTTATTATGAAATCGCTTGCAAAATATTAGCATTCCGTGTATACTTTAAAACTGCACTGTTAATTTACAGCGCAGTATTTTAGTTTTTAATGGAGGCGTGAAAATGGAATTTACTGAGCAAGATTTTGAAAATCGTAAAAATTTTGTCAAAGGTATGTTTTCTTTGGGCGGATTAAGTGAATGTGGCAAATCAGCTGCTGGAATCTATTTTGACAGCATTGGTATCAAACGAATGAAGATTATTGCAATAGAAAAAGAAATGATGATAGAACGTAATTATCAGTTCACTGGACATCCATCAGAACAAGATTTTACCAATCTTTATGCCAAAGACACTGAAAAAGTGTTTAAAGAGTTTTTATATCGTTTAATAGGTAAAATGCAAGAAGAAAATATTCATTATGTATCAATAGAAAGCTTATACCGTTCAGAATTAGGTGTCTACCTTAAAAAGAAACTAGGTCCTAAAATGATGAACATTTACATTGAAGCGCCTCTTGAGGTTCGCGCACAAAGAGAATACAAAAAGCAAACAATTGATAATGGTAAAAATTTTACCTTTGCTCAAATAGTTGAACGAACCAAAAAGAAGGATCAGTTCAAAATCAAGCATGGAGCGCTAAAAGTAAAGGATATAGCAGATATTATTGTTAACAATGACTCTTTTGTGGAAAATGAAAAACAATACTTAAATATTATGGCAGGTATTGCTTCTATAGTAAAAAAGTAAAAAAATAAAGCACTTTGATTTTAATCATTGTCAAAGTGTTTTTTTGTTATTTTAAACTAAGGCTGCTTAAGAACCTTTTGGTTTTTGACCACCAAATATGAATAAAATATGCTGAAGTGAAGGACAATGTCCAAGTCAGTATCCACATGCCAAAAAATGTTAGAAATGGGTGATAAACGGCATGATAACTCATATTCAGTCCACGCCAAAGCAGTTGATCCCAGAATACATTTGATAAATATGCTCTATAGGCATAGGTTGCTAGAAAGTGAAAAGCTTTTAAACATTTCTCTGATTTATGCCTAACATTAAATAGACATAGTGCAGCTATCAAAGCAATTACAGCCAAGCAGTAAAATGTCATGGACGGTTTATAATAAGGCGCATTTGTGAAAAGAACCGGATGGCCAAAGCCATGCAATTCAAAATTAGTCCAGAAAAAGCATGCAGCAAAAACAACTAAAATTAGCCACCAAAACTTATATAGAAACGTGTTAACGTAATCCCTAAATTGCCACGCCAATACACCAAAAACACCGTAAATCACAAACGAAATGAAAATACGATCTAGCAGATACCAACTTTTTTCGTGTGGCCCATGAAAAACGTAAAAGTCATAAAACCACAGCCAGAAAAAATACAAAACAAACGTAATACCGGCAACTGATAAACCCCGTTTTACGTTGTTAGCAACATAACGACTGATTCCCCAGAAAATTGGCATCAAAATTATAAATTGTAACATCATGGTGTTATACCATAGATGAGGAGCAGCGTTACCGTTGACAAATTGCCAGCAAAATGTACCAAAATTATTGAACTTTCTTATTTGCTGAAGCCAGGGCATTCCCAACAAGTAGATCAAAGTCCACCAGATTGTAGGAACAAACAAATTTGACCAGTTTGCTCGTAAATGTTTTTGATATGAAAAATTGCCTGCAATATCGTTAGTACGAATAGTTGTATACAAAATGCCAAAGATAAATGCTGGAGCAGTGTACTTAACCAAATTATACATAACGCCAAAAATATCTTGCGTATTATATGGTTGTCCCACTCCCATAATTAAGGACATTATTGGTTGAGACATAACGGCGCTGCAAGCAAAAACCTTCAGGTAATCACCTATGTCAGCTAATTTACATGATTCTGATGAATGCGTTTTCATTTTCTGATTTAAAAATTCCTTTTCTTTTAGGATAAATTGCTAAAATCATCATAGAGATTGTAATAATTTTTATTATAAAGTTCAAAAATATAATGGCAAATTACCTGATAAATTAACGAAAATTGCAATTTTCGAAAATAAAATTTTCATCCTTCGGCTATTTAAACTTTTTGCGATATTTTAAAGGCGATAGACCCTTAAAACGTTTAAAGGTAGTCGAAAACAAGCTTGTACTGCTAAACCCAGCATCATACGCGATTTCTTCTACTTTTTTATTAGTAAAAATCAGTTCGTGAACAGCCAAATTTACCTTTTCTTGGTTCATATAAGTTACTAAGGAAGAGTTTTTTTCTTTTTTAAAAAGATGTTGTAAATATGAGGTACTGACATTTAGTTCTGCGGCAATTTCACTGATATTTTTGATAGAAGTTAAGTTAGAAAAAATGTATTCTTGTGCACGATAAACTATGGAAGTTATGTTATTCCTCTTTACTCTGTTAACTCGAGCTACAAAGATTTCACCAATTGCTCTTGAGTATTCATAGTAGTTAGATATAACGGTATCTTTTTCAATTTGTTTTATTATTTCGTCGCTGAGCCCAAATGCTTCAGATACGGGAACCCCACCTTTAACTGCTGCTCTAGTACATAAGGTAGTTGCAGCAATTGCCATATCCTTGGAATTTCTGAGCTTGTTGTCTCCAAATGTGCCTAAATTACCATACTTAACGAATTTTTTGAAGTTATCATTATATTCATCTAAGTTACCTTTACTAACTGATTTCATTAATTCAGTTTCTATAAGATATCCTTTGTAAGAAGCTTTTTTCTTATTATCCAGTGAAATATTTTCTCCTAGGGGAAAAGTCTCACTGGATTTTGTAATTATTGGCCAATTATTAAAGATCATGAAATAAAGACATTTCATGGTTTGTGAAAATTTATTCCACCCTAATAGTGGAGCTAGGCGATCATAATTTTTGTTATTAGCAATTGTAAAATTTAAGTTTAAGCCAATAATTTTTAAATCTTTTATGTTAAAAAAGCCCATGGCGCATTGATTATTAAACAATATTAAATTTAATTTATTGCTTGTATTATCTGATTCTTTTAATAAACTCAGTGGAAAGTTTGGAGCTAAAGGAGATGTGTACTTTCTTATTTGATCATATTGATTTTTAAAAACATATAAGTTCAAGTCTGTAGCGCGATGAAAGTTATTTAAAATTTCCTCAAGATATTTATCTATCATAAAATATTTCCTTTTGCAGCAGAAAACATAAAAAATAAACAGAAAACATAAAAAAAGTTATTAAAATTATACCATAATTTGTTTGTAAGCGATATCAGAAAGGGGAGATATTTATGAAGCTTACAACTATAGAAGTAAATCATATGATTAAACCATTAGGTTTTGATTTTAATAACTCTTTGCATATAGTTGGCTTTTTAGATCAAGGTACTGACCAAAAATTAGAAAGGAAATTGGTGATTAAAAATAATGGTAAAACGATTTATCAAACCAACTGGGAGGCGGCTAACGACTTAATATATGATATTTCGTTGAGTTTAAAGCCAAGGACCAAATATTATGTAATTATGTCCGTTAGAAATAAAAATGAAATAGTAGATAAAGTAACTTGGTTTGAAACGGCTCTTATTAATGAAAATTTAAAAGGAAACTGGATTGGGACGAGCTTTCATAAATTTCATTCAGTGATATTTAGCAAAAAGTTTTCAGTAGAGAAAGCAAATAAAGCTAGACTTTACATTTCTGCTTTGGGACTATACGAGGTATATATAGACAATAAAAAAGTAGGTGATGAATATTTAACTCCCGGTTTTACAAATTATTTTCGTAATATTCAAATTCAAACGTATGATGTAACTAATTTTTTAAGTAACGGCGACCATGTTATCTCAATTTTAGTTGGTGACGGTTGGTATAAAGGTAAACTGGGCTTAAAAAACCATGGAGGCCAACCTAACAATTATGGTCGAGATCTTTTTGCTATTGCTGATTTGATAATTACTAATAAAAATGGTGAACAAATAGTTACCACAGATGAAAGTTGGAAAGTAATTAAATCACCTGTTACTGATTCGGGAATATATTATGGTGAAGATTACGATGATACTATTTCACCAAAAATTTTAGAGTCTGCGCACTTAAGCCAAAAAACTAAAGGCGTCTTAAATGACAGGTTAAGTTTACCAGTCAAAAAGCATGAAGTATTCAAAGTTAAAAAAATTATTCATACACCTAATAATTCTACAGTTTTAGATTTTGGTCAAAACATTGCTGGTTGGGTTGAATTTAAAAATAATTTACCTCAAGGACAAAAAGTAACGTTAGAATATGGTGAAATTTTGCAAGATGAAGAATTCTATAGAGATAATCTTCGCTCAGCTAGGGCAAAATTCACCTACAAAAGTAATGGTAAATCAAAGTGGGTCAGGCCACACTTTACTTATTTTGGTTTTAGATATGTAAAATTGGATAATTTTGCTAAAGAAATTAATCCTGACGATTTTAAAGCTTTTGCCTTGTATTCTAACATGGAGGAAACAGGCAATATAAAAACTGATAATAAAAAAGTAAATAGACTTTTTGAAAATATTAAATGGGGGCAAAAATCAAATTTTATAGATATACCAACTGATTGCCCTCAGCGTGATGAGCGCTTGGGATGGACAGGAGATGCTGCTATTTTTGCCGAAACAGCTAGTTATAATATGGAAACTTACGCATTTTTTAAAAAATTTGCTAAAGATATAGCGATTGAACAAGATGAACAGGAGGGAAAAGTTCCACTTTATGTGCCAAGAGTTGATACAGATGACGGCGGCAAAGCTGTATGGAGTGATGCAGCGACTATCATCCCCTGGATTTCATATCAACGAAGTCAAGACAAATCAATCTTAAAACAAAACTTTTCGCAAATGAAATCCTGGGTAGACTGGATTCACAAGAGGGCCAAAAAAGCTGGTAATGAGTTCTTGTGGTTAGGCGACGATCAACTAGGCGATTGGCTAGCATTAGACACAGAAGATATTCTGAAACTCAAGGGTAAAACTGCAGATGATTTGATTGCCTGTGCTTTTTATTACTATTCTTCTTTCATTGTAAAAAATGCAGCTATAGTGCTTAATTTTAAAAAAGAAGAAAAGAAATATAGTCAACTAGCAAATTCAATCAAGACGGCCTTTATAAAACATTTTTATACAGCAGATGGACTAACAGTTGCGGATACACAAACGGGTTTAGCTCTTTGCTTAAAATTTCATTTGTATCCCAAAAATGCCAAACAGAAGGTCATTGATCTATTGGTTGAGAAAATAGAAAAAAAGCAAAATCATTTAGATACTGGATTTGTGGGGACACCAATTTTATTGCCAGCCTTATCTGAAAACAATCAGAAAAATCTGGCTTTAAGAATATTTTTGCAAACAGATTACCCAAGTTGGTTATTTGAAGTTGATCATGGAGCTACAACAATTTGGGAACGATGGAATTCTCTCGATGATCAAGGGAAAATAGCTGAAAATGGTATGAATTCATTAAATCACTATTCTAATGGTTCAGTAATGGCGTGGGCATATGAATACTTACTTGGATTAAAACAATCTGGAAACAATGTTGAGTTTGATCCAGCAATATCAACAAAATTCCATACAGTATCTGGTCAGATAAAATTGCCAACTGGATTAGTAAAAGTAAATTGGGAAATTAAAGATGCATTTCATGTTGCTTTTAACGTTCATATTCCCTACGGCAGTGAAATGATGCTGAAATTCTCAAATGTTAGAGAGCTTATAGTAAATGACAACCATGCTCAATATACTTTGCCATCTGGAGAATATCATATCTATTTAACTGTTAAGGAACCTATTGTTGAGTTTTTTGATATACATACCCCTATTGGTGAATTTTTAGAAAATAAGAACTTAACTAGCAAAATAAGTAAATTGGTACCATTTTGGGATTTCTTGACATTACCAGGAAATATGAAAAACTTTGCGAAATATTCCCTTTATCAATTAAGTAAAGAGATGAAGGGTATTGGGTTTAGACCATTTAATGAACAAGAAGTTGAAAAAATCAATGACTTATTTAAACAGACAGCGATCTTAGGAGTCAAAAATGAATAAAAAGAATTTCGGTTTAAAATTAGCAATCTTATTGTTAAATATTTTTGTTGTTTCATCGGGTGCAACTGCTGCAACTATACCCTTAATGATTAAATCTTTCTCAAATGTTAATCCAACTCTTATTGAATTAACCATGACGGTTTCATCACTTGGAATAATTGTTTTCACACCTATCAGTAATATTTTAGCTGACAAAATTGGAATTAAGAGCACAATAATTTTAGGCTTATTTATAATTTTTCTTAGTGGCATAGTACCTGCACTTAGTAATAATTTTGGGTTAATTTTTACGTCAAGAATTGGAATCGGAATTGGAACAGGACTATTAGCATCGTATTCTCAATCTTTAATCATTTCTCTTTTCAGCGGCAAAGAGCAACAGCAACTTCTTGGTTGGTCAAGTGTAGTTCAAGGATTAGGGATGTTTTTAATGACTTTTTTGGCAGGGGTGCTGCTAAATTATGGTTGGCACATGGCCTATTGGGTTAATGCAGTTGCTTTGCCAGTCTTACTCATGTTTTTTGCTTATATACCTAAGAACTTAAGAATTGATCAAGAGAACAATAAATCTGAAAAACCTGAAAATAATAGTCGAAAAATAAATGGGAAAATTTGGCTTTTAGCACTCTTCATATTCTTATTTAATTCTATCTTTGCTTTTGTTTCAATTAAGTTTGCAACTCTGGTAATTGAAAAAGGATATGGCACAGCTCAAGATGCAAGTACATTATTGGGAATAATGTCTTTTGCAATGGCAGCAGGTGGATTTATCTACATGGCTTTACCGCAAACTATTAAAAACTTTTCTTTGTCTATCTCCATCGGATGCGGTCTATTAGCATTTTTTATATTTAGTGTTTCTAATTCCTTATTGGTTAGTAGTATAGGTGTCATACTGGTAGGGATTTCAGTTTCGATGACAATGGTTTCGACAATGTCAAGCGTAGGTGCTTTTACTTCACCTGCTCAAGTACCATTTTCTACATCAGTGGTCATGACAATTGCTAATATTGGTACATTAGTTGCTCCATATACCGCCCAAGGCTTTGGGGCACTATTTAAAAATAACAGTGCTGAATTTACTTTCATTTGTGGAACTGTAATTTTTGGAATATTGTTAATATTTGTACTATGGATTGGCTTTAACTATAAAAAACTAGTTTATCATTCAAATAAATAGGGAGTAAAAATGATTAGTGAACAAGCAAAAAAGGCGATTGATTTCTCTAGAAATAATATTAAGCCTAGTCAAAATGAACCGCTAACACCAGAAGTTGTAAGAGTAGCAAGAGCAAATGCGGATATAGGGAATCAATACAAAATACCTGACGATGTAAAAGTTAAGAAAGTTAATAAAGAATTCGTAAAAGGTGAGTTTTATTTAATTCAAAATGCGCAAAACAAAAATAATGTTATTATGTTTCTTCATGGTGGTGCCTATGCTACAGGAACAGTTTTTTCAAGAAGAAAACTTGCAATAAGTTTGGGTAAAAGCAGTAAAGCAGATGTTTTTTCAGTAGATTACCGACAGTATCCAGAAGGAAAACATCCAGATGCTCAAATAGATGTCTACAATGCCTATATTTACTTAAAAGATAAATATGATAAAATTTTGTTGTTTGGTGAGTCAGCAGGAGCTACACTAGCTCTTACACTTACTATTCAATTGCGAAATGAACATAAAAATTTACCTGAAAAAATTTCAGTATTTTCTCCGATTATTAGTCAGCTTAATATTTTTCCATCTGAATATTATAGAAATGAACGAGATCCTATGCTCATTGGGGCAACTGCTCCCGTTCCATACTTTGATAATCCCGAAAAGAAAGATCCCTTAATCTCACCAATATATGACGACTTCCATGACTTTCCTCCAATTTTAATTAATTGTGGCAGTGAGGAAGTAAAATACGATAACTCAGCAATACTAAATTTCTTATGTCAAAAAGCTGGAGTTGATGTACAGTGGCATGTTTGGCAAGATCTTTTTCATGTTTTTGTTTTATTTGATTGTCCAGAAACCAAATTAGCAATAAAGCAAATAGGTGATTTTTTTAATTCGCATGTCAAATAGTTGTTTAAGGTGAGTATTTGAGATAATGTATTAAAGTTGTTTGCAGTATTGTCGTGATTTATATGGAAGAGATTTATGAAAAATTATTTGAGCATTGATATTGGCGGAACTGAAATTAAATTTGCTAAATTAGATTCTGCAGGAAATATAATTGAAAAAGATAAAATTGCTACTGATCAAGATAAAGCAAATTTTTTAGAAAGTATTGATAAAATTGTCAATCGCTATATTTCAGATATCAAGGGCATCGGCTTTTGTGCTCCTGGTAAAATTGAAAATACTAAAATAAGATTTGGCGGGGCCTTACCATTTTTAGATGGCATTGACTTTGCCGAAATATATGGTAAAAAGTATCACATAGCGGTTGCTGTTATTAATGATGGTAAAGCCAGTGTTCTAGCTGAAAACTGGTTGGGGAGTCTAAAAGGTGAACAAAATTGTGCCGCTATTACTTTGGGAACAGGAGTTGGCGGTGGTATAATTATTGATGGTCACTTATTAAGAGGAACACATTATCAGGCTGGTGAATTAAGTTTTATGATTAATGATTTGTCTCACCCAGATAATATGCAGGGCTCTTTGGGTAACATTGGCTCTGCCGTCAATTTTATTAAAAAGATAAACCACAAACTTAATTATCCTAAAGAAAATGATGGACTTCATGCTTTTGAGGCAATTAAGGAGAAGTCACCTGACGCGGTAAATATCTTTCAGAACTATTGTCTTACAATAGCTGGTTTAATTCTCAATATCCAAACCGTAGTAGATGTTGAAAAAATTGCTATTGGTGGTGGTATCAGTGCCCAACCAATTTTAATAAGTGGTATTAACAAAGAATATGACAAATTGGTACAGGAAAAGAACCCTATTATAGGAAATACTTTAACTAAGCCTGCCATTGTTTCTGCTCATTTTAGGAACGATTCAAATTTGTATGGGTCACTTTACAATTTATTGCTGCAAATTAATAGGGAAAATAAATATTAATTATATTTTGAAAATCTCGAAGTAGATAACTTTGAGATTTTTTGCTTTTCCCGTTAATTTTTAGTTCAAAGAATTTTTTTAAGAAATCCCTCTCTTTTATTTCTAAGTCCACATTTGCGCTTTTTATATGGTAGAATAACTAAAGTTAATAGAGGAGGCTGTCATGACTAAAGTTAAGTATAAGCGTATAGTTTTAAAAATTTCTGGTGAAGCTCTTGCTGGTGCTGAAGGAACTGGAATAAATCCCACGGTCATTAGTCATTTAGCAAAAGAAATCAAATCAGTTCATGAACTCGGTGTTGATATTGGTATTGTCGTTGGTGGCGGTAACATGTGGCGAGGTGAAACTGGTGCAAAACTAGGAATGGAGCGTTCACAAGCTGATTATATGGGTATGCTTGCTACTATAATGAATGGTTTAGCTCTTCAAGATGGCTTGGAACATGTAGGCGTACCTACTAGATTACAAACATCGATTGAAATGAGACAAATAGCAGAACCATATATTAGAAGAAAAGCAATTCGTCATTTAGAAAAAGGGCGAGTAGTAATTATGGGTGGTGGCACTGGTAATCCTTACTTTTCGACTGATACCACTGCCGCACTAAGAGCCGCTGAAATAGGCGCGGATGTCATTCTGATGGCTAAAAATGGAGTTGACGGAGTTTACTCTGCTGATCCGAAAGTTGATCCCAATGCCAAAAAATATAGTGCACTTTCTCAGTTAGATCTTATTTCTAAAAACTTAAAAGTCATGGACAGAACGGCAAGTTCACTTTCAATGGACACGAACATTCCTCTTATTGTATTCAACGTTAATACTGAAGGTAATATTAAAAAAGTGGTTTTAGGTGAAAATATTGGAACAGTAATCGGAGGAGAAAATAATGAATAATGATGCTATTAAAAAAGCACAAGATAATATGAATAAATCAATTACCGTTTTTGAAAAAAACTTGGGCTCTATTCGTGCTGGTGTTGCTAATGCAGCTTTACTTGAAGGTGTAAAAGTTGATTATTATGGTGCCCCGACACCACTAACGCAAATGTCCAGTGTCACTATTCCGGAGCCGCGAGTATTATTAATCACGCCCTATGACAAAAGCAGTCTTGATAACATTGAACATGCTCTTTTGGCTTCAAACTTGGGCTTAACACCTGCAAATGATGGTAAGGTGATCCGTTTAGTGATCCCGCAACTTACTGGTGAAAGACGACAAGAAATTGCCAAAGAAGTCAACAAGATGGCTGAAGAGAGTAAGATTGCCATTAGGAATGTTCGTCGTGATGCTATGAACAGTCTGAAAAAACAACAGAAAGACGACGAAATCACGGAAGACGAACAACGCAATTTGGAAAAGAACGTGCAGAAAGTTACGGATGATGCTACTAAAAGAATCGACAAAATTGCGGAAGAAAAGCGTAAGGAAATTACACAAGGCTAATTAAATGGCAAGTAAAAAAAATCAATTAAACCATTTAGCTATTATAATGGATGGTAATGGTCGTTGGGCAACTAGGCAAGGGAAACCACGAATAGCAGGCCATTACGAAGGCATGAATAATGTCGAAAGAATAACTTTGGCAGCAGATCAGCTTGGTATCAAAGTCTTATCACTATATGCATTTTCTACAGAAAATTGGGCCAGACCTAAGGACGAAGTAGCATATCTGATGAACTTGCCAGTGCGTTTTTTTGATAAATTTATGCCTACCCTGATGAAGGAAAATGTCAAAGTGAATATTATGGGCTACTTGGATGAGCTGCCGCCTAAGACTTATGATGTCGTCCAAAGAGCAATGGCGGAAACCGCCACAAATAGCGGTTTAATTTTGAACTTTGCTTTCAATTATGGCTCTAGAAGAGAGATTACGACTGCAGTAAAAGAACTTGCCACGCTCGTTGAAACAAATGCGATAACAAGCGAAGAAATTGATGAGGAAATGATTTCTCACAGATTGATGACTGCGAATTTTGGCGAATATAGCGATCCTGATTTATTAATTAGAACATCTGGTGAACAAAGGATTTCTAATTTTATGCTTTGGCAGTTAGCTTATTCAGAACTTGCTTTTAGTGAGAAAAATTGGCCAGATTTTACTAAAACTGATTTAGAAAAATTTGTTAATGATTTTCAGAATCGTCATCGTCGTTTCGGCAAACTTGATGAATCGGATAGTTAGGTATTTATATGAAACAACGTATAATCACAGCAGTAATTGCTTTAATTTTATTTATTCCTATTGTAATTATGGGTGGGCTCTGGATGGAATGGCTCACCGTCATCTTTGCAGCCGTTGGTATTAGTGAATTCTTTTTAATGAAAAAGCAAATTCTGGTTTCAGTCAATTTTTTATTGGCGTTACTGGCTACAATCACTTGGGCTGTACCAGATAATTTTATCCAGTCAATGCCATTTCACTGGACGAAATATGGTATTTATTTTGCCCTTATCATGCTAATGCTTACCTGGACTGTTTTAACTAAAAATAAAACCACTTTTGACGATGTAGCCGTTTATACTTTAGGCTCATTATATGTCGGCACAGGCTTTCATTATATGGCAAGCGTCAGAAATGCAAGTAATGGTCTTGCACTTCTTTGCTACGTTTTTGTCGTTGTATGGCTTACTGACACAGGTGCATATATGATTGGCCGAAAAATTGGTAAACATAAGTTATGGCCTGTGATAAGTCCCAATAAAACATGGGAAGGATCAATTGGAGGCACAATTTGTGCAGTGATTTGTGCGGCAATTTATGTTTATTTTGTCAACTTAAATCATTCTCAAGTTGAAATGATTATTTTTGCCTTTGTGCTATCAATTGTTGGCCAAATGGGTGACCTAGTTGAATCAGCTTATAAGAGATATTACGGGGTTAAGGATTCTGGCAAAATACTACCTGGTCATGGCGGTATTTTAGATCGTTTTGACAGTATGCTCTTTGTTTTGCCTGTATTTGCTGCTCTAATGGGAATCATGCACTAGGAGAATTCTTGTGAAAGGTATACTAATCTTTTTAGTTGTATTTGGAATATTGGTTTTTGTCCATGAGTTTGGGCATTTTATTGTTGCTAAAAAATGCGGCATTTTAGTGCGTGAATTTTCAATTGGGATGGGACCTAAACTTTTCCAAGTACGACGCAATCCTACTACTTATACCATTAGATGGCTGCCTTTAGGTGGCTATGTGCGTTTGGCAAGTAAAGATGATGAAACTACGTTAGCTCCTGGTATGAGAGTAGTTTTGCAACTTAATCAGCAAAATGAAGTAGTCAGGATTGATGCTTCTGAGTCGGATGTCCCGCTTGAAGGAATTCCATTGCAGATCACTAAGTTTGATCTAGTTGATAAACTCTTTATTTCAGGGTATGAAAACGGCGAAGAAGAAAAACTAGTAACATATCATGTTAATCATGATGCCACTATCATTGATCAATCAAATACTGAACTGATCATTGCTCCCCGTGACACGCAGTTTCAAGAAGCAAATGTCTGGCAAAAATTAGCTACTAACATTGCTGGCCCTTTGATGAATATTATTCTGGGTTTTGTTGTTTTTTTGATTTGGACCTTTACCGTTCCTGGACCAGCTACTACAGAAGTAGCAGAAGTGGCACCAAATTCGCCGGCTGCGCTTGCAAAACTTGAGCCTGGTTCAAAAATAACGGCTGTTAATGGTCATAAAATAACCTCTTTTGAACAAATATCTGCAGAAATTTATCAAAGCAAAGGCAAAAAAACTAATATTGCGGTGGTCAAAAATAATCACCAAAAAGTGATAAGTGTTCAACCACAAGTCGTTAAGGTGCAGGGGCAAAAAGTTTATCAAATTGGAATTAGAGCAAAAAGCGATGATAGTTTTAATGCTAAGTTTAAGCGTGGCTGGGATACAGCCGTTTCCACAACGGGGATGATTTTTAACGCAGTTGGTGGTTTATTCCGTCACTTCAGCTTAAATAAACTTTCTGGCCCAGTTGGGATTTATTCACAGACATCACAGGTTTCTAAAATGGGCTTCACCTATATTTTGGCTTTTTTGGCAATGATTTCTATTAACTTGGGTATTGTCAATCTAATACCAATTCCTGGCTTAGATGGTGGTAAATTTTTACTAAATATTATTGAAATCTTTCGTGGTAAACCAATTTCTGAAAATCATGAAGCTATAGTGGAATTAATCGGTTTCGGTTTACTGTTAGTTTTAATTATTGCTGTAACGGGCAATGATATCTACCGTTACTTTATTAAATAAAAAAATTAAATAAAAAACAATTTGGGAGAGAGAATTAATGCGTCAATCTAAATTATTTATGCCGACTTTAAAAGAGGCACCAGCTGATGCTGTTGCTGAAAGTCATAAATTAATGTTGCGAGGTGGATATGTTCGCCAAGTAACAGCTGGAGTTTATGCCTATTTGCCCTTAGGATATCGCGTCTTAAGTAAAGCCGAGAAAATAATGCGCGAAGAAATGGCAAAAATCAACGTGCCGGAAATGGCAATGCCAGATCTTTTGCCTGCGACTCTATGGGAAGAATCAGGTAGATGGCAAAAATATGGACCTGAAATGTTTAAATTAAAGGACAGACATGGCCGCCAAAGTTTACTGGGACCGACTCATGAGGAAACCTTTACTGATATTGTCGCTAAAGATTTAAAGAGCTATAAACAAATGCCAATTGCTCTTTTCCAAATTCAATCAAAGTTTAGGGACGAAAACAGACCTCGTTTTGGTTTATTAAGGTCTCGTGAATTTATAATGCTTGATGCCTATAGCTTTGCTGCCACTAAAGAGCAACTTGATCAGCAGTTTGAGGATGAAAAGAAAGCTTTTACGGCCGCTTATCATCGGTGTGGTTTAAAGGTTACCCCAGTAATTGCTGATTCTGGTACTATGGGTGGCAAAAATTCGACAGAATTCCAAGCTCCTGCAGCAATTGGTGAAGATACTATTGCCACTAATGAAACAGGAACATATTCAGCTAACTTAGAAATGGCTTCAAGTGTCGATACTTTCAAGCCAGAAGAAGAACAATTAAAGCAAGTTGAAGAAGTTGCTACTCCAGGTAAAGAAACTATTTCTGATCTTGTTCAATTCCTGCAAGTGCCAGCTACACGGATAGTTAAAAGTATCCTTTACCTTGCTGATGAAAAAGCAAAGGTATTGGTTTTAATTCGTGGCGACAAACAGATCAACGAAGTAAAATTAAAGCACCTGTTAGATGTAAATTCACTTAGAGTAGCTACAGATGATGAACTAGAACAGATAACTGGTGTCACTAAGGGTAGCGTCGGACCAATTAATGCTGACTGGGCAGATCAAGTTGTTGCAGATAACACGGTAAAAAACTTGTATAATGTTGTTGTTGGTGCTAATAAAACTGGTTTTCAATTTAAAAATGTGAATTTAAAGCGTGATATTAATCCAGACAAGTTTGGAGATATTAGGGTAGCCAATGAAGGTGAACCGGATCCGGTTGATCATCTCCCTTTAAAATTCACTACTTCTATTGAAGTTGGTCATATTTTTAAACTGGGAACATATTATACCAAAACCATGGGTGCAGACTTTTTAGATCAAAATGGTAAAGCCCAGCCCGTTATAATGGGTTCATACGGCATTGGCGTTACCAGAGTATTATCTGCAGTCATTGAACAACATTTAACCAAAAATGGTGTAGCCTGGCCCAAAGAGATTGCACCTTTTAGTCTTCATATCGTTCAAATGAAAATGAAAGATAATGATCAATCTGCTCTGGCTCAAAAACTTGAAGAAAAATACAGTGCTAAGTATGATGTATTATATGATGATCGTAATGAACGTGCTGGCGTGAAGTTTGCGGATGCTGACTTACTAGGCGCTCCAGTTAGGGTTACAGTCGGTAAAAAAGCAGCTGAAGGTGTAGTTGAAGTCAAAAGACCTGCTGACGAAAAAGCTACTGAAATGACACTGTCTGAATTAGATGATTTTGTTAATAAAGAGTTAGGATAATTTTCGTGACTGATAAAAATAAACTATTTTTAAGGTTATTGCAGCAAATAAAGTTTCCGCAAGAATTTGCAGATAATAAATTGTTGCAAAAAGGCGAAATTGAGAACGTGGATGTTTACGCTAGAGAACACAGGTGGGATATCCACGTTCTTTTTACTACACCGTTAAAATTTGCAACTTTTGATGCACTAAATAAGGCAATAACCGCTAATTTTTCTTCTTTTGTAAATACTCGCTTGTATATTCGTTCTCTGGATGGAGCAGATGACTACTTAACCGATTATTGGCACTATGCTGTCCAGAATTCTCAGGCTTTGCAGCCGGTGGCTCGAGAATTTATTTCCAGCCATAAACCTAAAAAGGAAGATGGACGCTGGATTATTCCCGTAGATAATTTGGTTGTTGATGGGCTGCTTGAACAAAAGATGCTTGATGAGCTAGCTGAAGAAATGAGGAATTATGGTTTCTTTAATTTAAAGTTTGTAACTGAAATCGATGATGAAAATTCTCTCAATAATTTAGCCAGTCTTCAAGAATTGCAGCAGCAGCATGAGCAAAACATGCAGGAAGAATATGATGCTGCTCCAACACAAGAGAAAGTCAAAACTCCAAGTTATCCTACTAAAAAAAGTCGTTATGGCAACCGTAAGCTTGATGAAAATCTGCCTATAACACAAATTAAAGATGTTATCGATGGCAGCAGAAATGTTGTAATAGAGGGAAATATTTTTAATATTTCCAGCAGAGAATTAAAAACCGGTTCAATTATATTTACTGGTGAAATAACAGACTATACTGATTCTATCTCATTTAAGAAATTTGTTTCTGATAAAGATCAAATTCAAAGTAAGAAAAACATAAAACCTGGAACCTGGGCAAAAATGCAGGGATCAGCTTCTCAGGACCAGTGGAGTCATGATACAGTTTTTAACATTTCGGCTTTGGAAATTATTGAGCATGTCGGTCGAACGGAAAAGTATCAAGGCGAAGAAAAAAGAGTAGAATTACATCTGCACACCAATATGAGTCAGCTTGATGCAACCAATACGGCAACAGACTTTGTCAAAGCCGCCAAAAAATTCGGTCAAAAAGCAATCGCGATTACAGACCATGCCGATGTTCAAGCCTTTCCAGAAGCATATAATGTTGGTAAAAAGAATGGCGTCAAAATTATTTATGGTCTTGAAGCTAATATGATTGATGATCATGCTCTGCTTGTTCTTAATCCTGCATCAATGACTTATAAAGATCGTGAATTTGTCATTTTTGACGTTGAAACAACTGGTCTTTCTTCTGTTTACGATACTATCATTGAAATTGGCGCCGTTAAGATGAAAAATGGTGAAGTTCTGGAAAGATTCGATAAATTTATTAATCCCCACCATCCATTAAGCGAACAGACAATTAACTTAACTTCAATTACTGATGAAATGGTTGGGGCTGCTGATGACGAAGCTGTAGTAATTAAGCAATTTCAAGATTTTTATGGCGATCGACCACTTTGCGGTCATAATGTGCAATTTGACGTTGGATTTGTTAATGCTGCATTAAGACGGGCAGACCTCAGCGAAATAACTCAACCGGTAGTGGATACACTTGAAGTATCGCGTTTGCTTCACCCAGAACAATCAAGACATACGCTTGATTCACTGGCTAAAAAATATAATGTAGTCTTAGAGCATCATCATCGAGCTAATCAGGACGCTGAGGCTACGGGATATTTAATGTTTAAGCTTCTGGAAGCTTTTACCAAAAAGTATCATGAAGATGATTTAGGTAAGATGAACGAATATGCTGCTCAAGGTCAAGTATTTAAGAGAGCACGACCACAACACATGACTATCTTAGCTAAAAATCAGACTGGTCTTAAAAACATGTATAGGTTGGTTTCAATCGCAAGTACAAAAGATTTTTATCGGATACCAAGAACGCCAAAGTCTGATTTGGTGAAAAATCATGAAGGCCTGCTATTCGGTTCAGGTTGTTCTGAGGGCGATGTTTTTGTCGCAATGATGCAGAAGGGCTACGATGAGGCTCGTAAAAAAGCCCGCTTTTATGATTATCTTGAAATTCAACCTCCCGCAAATTATTCCATTATGATTGAAGATCATTTGATCGCCGATGAAGCAGAACTTGAAGAAATTCTGACTAACATTTATAAATTGGGTAAGGAATTGAATAAACCAGTGGTAGCTACTGGTGACGCTCATTACATTGAGGAACATGATGCTATTTACCGTACAATTTTAATTTCGGCACAACGCAGCAATCCTGATAGAAACAAAAAGCAGCCTGATATGCACTTTTACACCACTCAGGAAATGCTGGACGCATTTAGCTTTTTAGGTGAAGATGTTGCTAACGAAATAGTCATAACCAACCCTAATAAAATAGCTGAATCAATTGAAGAAATTTCACCTATTAAAGATGGACTTTATCCTCCTCACATTGATAATGCAGATGAAGAAATGAAACGTTTGACTTATGACAAGGCTCATGAACTTTATGGAGATCCGTTACCTAAGATAGTTCAAGACAGACTTGATATGGAACTCAACTCGATCATTTCAAATGGTTATGCAGTTATTTACTTGATTTCACAAAGATTGGTGGCTAAATCTAATAAAGACGGCTACTTAGTTGGCTCCCGGGGCTCTGTGGGCTCCAGCCTTGTTGCTACAATGTCAGGAATCACTGAAGTCAATCCTCTGCCACCGCACTATCGTTGTCCAAAATGTAAATACTCGGAGTTCTTTGAAAATGGTGAATTTGGTTCAGGCTATGACTTGCCTGATAAAAAGTGTCCCAACTGTGGGGCAGAGTTAGTTAAAGACGGCCAGGATATTCCATTTGCAACATTTTTAGGATTCCATGGTGACAAAGTTCCAGATATTGATTTGAATTTCTCTGGTGACTATCAACCAGTGGCTCATAACTTTATTCGGGTAATGTTTGGACCTGATAATTCATACCGTGCCGGTACAATTGCCACAGTGGCAGATAAAACAGCCTATGGTTATGCTAAGCATTATGATGAAGAAAAAGAATTGAATTTGCGCGGAGCAGAACTAGATCGTCTTGCAGCTGGAGTCAGCGGCGTTAAAAGGACAACTGGTCAGCACCCGGCAGGAATTGTTGTGGTTCCCGATGATATGGATATTTATGACTTTACTCCGGTACAATACCCAGCAGATGATGTTAATGCTGCCTGGTTAACGACGCATTTTGACTTTCATTCCATTCATGATAATATCTTAAAATTTGATATTTTAGGCCATGATGATCCAACGATGATTAGGATGTTGCAGGATCTTTCAGGCGTTGATCCGTTAACAATTCCCCCTGATGATCCCGGAGTGATGTCACTTTTTTCAAGTCCCAAAATATTAGGCGTGACCCCTGAACAAATTCAATCAGAAACAGGTACCCTAGGGGTACCGGAATTTGGTACTAAATTTGTTAGAGGGATGCTTGAAGAAACCAAGCCAACTACTTTTTCTGAGCTGTTGCAAATTTCAGGTTTGTCACATGGTACTGACGTTTGGCTAGGAAATGCCGAGGAATTGGTTAATAATGGCACGTGTAAGTTAAAAGATGTTATTGGCTGTCGTGACAATATCATGATGGACCTGATCCACTGGGGTGTTAAACCTGAAGTAGCCTTTTCTACAATGGAATCTGTGCGTCATGGCCGCGGAATTAGTGATGACGATATGGCTGTTTTAAAGAAAAACGATAAGATACCTGACTGGTATATTCCGTCTTGTCTCAAAATTAAGTATATGTTTCCTAAGGCCCATGCTACCGCCTATATCCTAATGGCTCTTAGAATTGCCTGGTTCAAGGTTTATTATCCTGAAATTTACTATACCGCTTATTTTTCAGTCCGTGCCGACTTATTTGACTTGGTCGCTATGAGTCATGGTAAAAATACGGTCAAAAAGGCAATGGCAGATATTCAGAATCAGGGAAACGATGCATCGGCAAAGGACAAGAGTTTGTTAACTGTTCTTGAAATTGCTAATGAATGTTTGGAACGTGGAATTAAAATTAAAATGGTCGATATTAATAAGTCAGAAGCGACCAATTTTAAAATAATAGATAAGCATACTATTTTAGCACCGTTCAATGCTGTTCCCGGATTAGGAAACAATGCAGCTAAACAGATTGTGGCTGCTAGAACTGAGCAAGAATTTTTATCAAAAGAAGATTTGGCTAATCGGGGCAAAGTATCCCAATCGATCATGGATTATTTGGAGGATAACGAAGTCTTAGCAGGTATGCCAGATCAAAATCAACTGTCACTCTTTTAAAATTTTGCAGTATTAATATAAATGTGTTATACTTTCTAAAGAAGTTCGAATAAATGATTCGGAGTGGGCAAATTTGCTCACTCTTTTTATTACGGAGGAAAGTACTTGGCGAAAGTTAAAGATTCTGTTATCGAAGAGATCAAACCAATTATTGCTGCACGAAACGATGAGTTTGTTGATATGGAATATGTTAAAGAAAAAGGTCAGAATTATTTAAGAATATACGTTGACCGTGAAAATGGTATTGATATGGATGAAATTGCAGGGTTAAGTGAACTATTATCTACGAAACTTGATCAGTTGCAACCTGATCCATTTCCTGATCCATATATTTTAGAAGTTTCTTCACCTGGTATCGAGAGACCATTAAAAAATGCTTCCGACTGGCAAAAGGCTTTAAATGACTATGTACATGTTAACCTTTATCAAAAAGTTGAAGGCGAAAAGGAATATGAGGGAACTTTAAAATCTTATGATGATAACGAAATCAAACTTGAAATAAGAGTAAAAACAAGGAAAAGGGTTTTATCACTTCCCCGTAAATTAATTGCAAATATTCGTTTTGCAATTGAGTTTTAGAAAGGTTGATTTAGAAATTATGTCTAAAGAAATGCTTGAAGCGTTTGCTACTTTGGAAAAAACTAAAGGTATAAAACAAGATGTAATTGTTGAAGCAATAAAAGCGGCATTAGTTGCAGCATATAAAAAGAATTATAACCAAGCAACAAATGTCATAGTTGAATTCGACGAACGCAGAGGGGACTTCAAATTAATGACTGAAAAAACTGTCGTTGAGGAAGTTCATGATGAACGCCTAGAAATCAGTTTAAAAGATGCTTTGACAATTAACCGGGCATATGAACTTGGTGATAAAATTCGTTTTGAGGTTGCTCCCAAGAACTTTGGTCGTATTGCTGCTCAAACTGCTAAACAGGTTATTATGCAACATTTACGCGAAGCTGAAAGAAACCATATTATTGATGAATATTCTCAATATGAAGATGAATTGATAACTGGCACAGTTGAAAGACGTGATAATCGCTTTGTTTATGTTAAAATTGGTAATGTTGAAGCAGTAATGCCTCGCAATGATCAAATGCCAGGTGAAACTTATAATCCGCAAGATCAGATTCGCGTTTTAGTGACTCACGTTGGCTCGGATTCTAAGGGAGCCCAAATTACGGTTTCACGCACTGCCCCTGATATGGTAAAAAGGTTATTTGAACAGGAAGTACCTGAAATTTACGATGGAACTGTAGAAGTTGTTTCAATTGCACGTGAAGCAGGAGACAGAACCAAGATTGCCGTGAAATCGAATGATCCTAACATTGATCCAGTTGGTACTTGCGTTGGTCAAAGAGGTGCCAGAGTGCAAAATGTGGTCAACGAACTTGACGGTGAAAATATAGATGTAGTTAAATACGAAGAAGATCCATCAGATTATATAGCTAATGCTTTGAATCCTGCAGAAGTTATTGCCGTGCAATTTGGCGATGAAGACGATGAAAAAAGTGCTTTAGTAATAGTTCCTGATTACCAATTATCACTGGCAATTGGGAAAAAGGGCCAAAATGTTCGTTTGGCTGCACGGTTAACCGGTTATAAAATAGATATCAGACCAGAATCAGAAGTAGAATTTGTTGATGAAAGCAGTGATCAAGCTGAAAAGGAAAATAAAGAAGCTGAATCTGACAATTTAGTAGCAGGCGATGCAAGTTTTGCAAGTGATGTAACAGAAGATTCTGCTGCAGAAGAAGAACCTGAAGCAGAAACTTCATCTGATGAGACCAAAACAGAAGATGGACTTCAAGCTGAAGCTACTAACGGTGAAACGATAGATACTACTGAAGAGTAATGCAAGGGGTGAAACTTTTTGAAAAAAAGAAAGATTCCAATGCGAAAAGACTTGTTAACTAATACTATGCAGCCCAAAAAAGAATTGGTCAGAATTGTGGTAGACAAAGAAAAAAATATCGCAGTTGATCCTACTGGAAAGAAACCTGGTAGAGGAGCATATGTCTCACTTGATCCAAGTCAGATCAAAAACGCTCAGAAAAAGGGATTGATTGAGCGCAGCTTAGGAACAAAAGTGCCTGAAGAGTTTTACCAAGAGCTTTATTCATATGTTGACCATCAAAAGGCAAGAAAAGAATTGTTTGGTGATAAATAGGTTTGCAAAATAGACAAAAAGCATTAAATTTAATAGGACTAAGCCAAAAGGCAGGTAAACTGGTTTCAGGATTTGAAATTGTGTCAATAAGCGTAAAGGCTAAAAAAGTTAAGCTGATTATTTTAGCTCAAGACGCACAGACGGATACCACCGCAAAGATTACCAAGATTGGAAAACAAAATAACGTATCTGTGATTACGGAATTTAATAGTAGTGAAATTTCCCAAGCTATTGGTAAAAAGCGTAAAGTTTTGGGAATTACTGATACTGGTTTTGGCAAAGCATTGTTACAAAAAATCAAAGAAGGAGTGTGATTTGATGACTAAAACAAGAATTTATGAATTGGCGAAAGAATTAGGCATCGATAATAAAACTGTGGTCAATAAAGCAAAGGACCTGGGGTTTGATGTTAAAAATCATATGTCATCACTTGAAGATACACAAGTAGAGCAAATAAAGGGTAGTTTCCGCAGTAGCTCCGCTCCCGCCAAAAAGCAAGAAAGACCAGCGAAAAAGAGCAGTAAAATCAAAATTTCTGTTACTTCAATTCGTAAAAATGAAAAAAAGCATGATGAAACTAAGAATGGTAAAAGTAATAGAAAAAACAATAACTTTCACAAGTCAAATAATAGATCTAGACAAAGTCAAGATCGCACTAGACAACATTCCAATTTGAGTCAAAAAACTTCTAAACCAGTAGCCCAAGATTTATTAAAGCAATTAAAGCAAAAACAACGAGTGGAAGAGAAAAAATTAAATCGGCAAACAGAAAGAGCACAAAAGTCTTATAAGGAAAATCAGACTAAAACTAAACCAACGTCTGCTGAAACTAATAAACCTGTTTCTAAGAATGAAAATAAAGTAGTTAAAACTGAAACTACTGCTCCTAAAGTGACGGGACCTAAAATTCTTAAACCTTCACCAGCCAGGTTTAAGAATAATCAAAAGTCTACACCTGTTCGTCAACCTAAAGTTTTAGATACTGCTGCCCCTGAACCCGAAAAAGAGGAAAAACGTCGTGGCAACGGTCATGGTCGTAACTCTGGCAAGCCAGGCAGAAAAGGTAAAAATCAAACCTATGGTGCAAATAATTATTCGAAACACCAAGAAAAGCGTAAGCGTAAAAATAGGAAGAAGCAGTTTGAACAAGTACCTAAAAAGCAGCCAACGCAAAGAAAAGAGCGGCCATTACCAGATACTCTGGTTTACGAAGTGGGTATGAATGCTCAAGACTTAGGAAAAATTTTGCACAGAGAGCCAGCTGAAATAGTCAAAAAATTATTTATGCTGGGTGTCATGACTAATCAAAATCAATCCCTTGATAAAGATGCAATAGAATTAGTAGCGGCTGAATATAATATTAATGCTCAAGAAAAGGTTCATGAGGATATATCTGACATTGATAATCTTTATGACAAGAGAATGAAAGCTTCTCTGAAATCTAAGCATTTAATTAAACGCCCACCAGTAGTTACTATTATGGGACACGTTGACCATGGTAAGACAACACTGCTTGATCGTTTACGTCATACGCATGTTTCGGCTCATGAAGCTGGAGGAATTACGCAAAAAATTGGTGCTTATCAGGTAAGAGTTGATAATCAGCCAATTACTTTCTTGGATACACCAGGACATGCCGCATTCTCAAATATGCGTGAACGTGGAGCAGAAATTACCGATATTGTTGTCTTGGTTGTTGCTGCAGATGACGGTGTAATGCCTCAAACTGTTGAAGCAATTGATCATGCTAAGAGTGCTAAAGTTCCAATTATTGTTGCCATTAACAAGATGGATGTTCCGGGAGCAAACCCTGAGCATGTTACTGAGCAGTTAATGAAGTACAATTTAATTCCGGAAAATTACGGTGGTGACACAATATTTGTTAACATTTCTGCTAAAACTGGTGAAAATGTTGATGAACTTTTGCAAATGATCCTTTTGCAAGCGGATGTGATGGAATTGAAAGCAGACCCAACGCAAAAAGCAATTGGTACTGTTATTGAAGCCAGACTTTCTCGTGGACGTGGTCCTGTTGCCGACCTTTTGGTTCAACAAGGAACACTAAAAGTTGGCGATCCAATTGTAGTTGGGAACCGCTTTGGTAGAGTTCGTGTTATGACTAATGACCGCGGTCGTCAAGTCGAAAAGGCTACTCCGTCAATGCCAGTAGAAATTACCGGATTAAATGATGTTCCAGAATCTGCTGATAAAATAGTAGTGTTCGATGATGAAAAGACGGCTAGAAGTGTTGGTGAACAAAGAGCGCAACAAGCTTTGCAACAATCTCGTGAAAATGTTCAACATGTTACTCTTGATAACCTGTTTGACACAATGAAAAAAGAAAACATGAAGGAAGTAGATGTTGTCTTAAAAGCGGATGTTCAAGGTTCTGTAGAGGCTTTACAGCAGTCACTTGAAAAGATAGAAGTTGAAGGTGTGCGTGTAAACATCATTCATGCTGGAGTTGGTGCTGTAAATGAATCAGATGTTACCTTGGCTGGCGCTTCGAATGCCTTCATAATTGGCTTTAATGTTCGTCCAACAGCTACCGCAAAGTCACAAGCTGAAACAGATGGTGTAGATATTCGTCTGTATAGCATCATATACAAGGCTATTGACGATGTTAAAGCAGCCATGAAGGGTATGCTTGAACCAACTTATGAAGATAAGGTTGTGGGCAATTTGACTGTACGGGAAACTTGGAAGGTTTCCAAGGTAGGAACAATTGCTGGTGCCTTTGTCGATTCTGGTTATGTTTCAAAAGATTCTGAAATCAATTTGATTCGTGACGGTGTTGTAATATATACTGGAAAAGTGGCTTCACTTAAAAGATTTAAAGATGATGCTAAAATGGTTAAACAAGGGTTTGACTGTGGTTTAACAATTGAGGGCTACAATGATATCAAAATTGGTGATGAGATGGAAGCCGTTGAAAAGCAAGAAGTCAAACCTGAGTAATTAACAGGGAGGAAAGCATGAAACACAGAATTGGTCGTGTTGAAGGAGAAATCCTCCGTGAATTAACGAAAATTTTGCGCAAAAATATTCGTGATCCACGTGTTAATGACGTTACTATTACAGCAGTTGAATGCACTAATGATCTCTCGTATGCTACTGTTTACTACAGTATTCTTTCAGAAGATGCTAAAAAGGAAGAAGAGGCTGCAGCTGGTTTAAATAAGGCAAAGGGCATGATGCGGCATTTGTTGGGTCAAGTCTTAACTGTCTACAAAGTTCCTGAATTAATATTTAAACGAGATAATTCAGTTAAATACGGTAGCAAAATTGATCGGTTAATTGCTGAAGTTAAAAAGCAGGATGAAAATCGAAATAATTAATAAAAGCGCTGTTAGGCGCTTTTTTCATGGTTAAGGTACGGGAAAAATGTTAAATGGTATATTGGTGATAGACAAAGAAAAAGGCATGACGAGTGCTGATGTTGTCTATCAATTACGCAAAGTCTTGCACATTAAGAAAATAGGTCATGCTGGTACTCTTGATCCTGATGTTACAGGTGTTTTACCAGTCGCAATAGGACAGGCTACTAAACTAATTGAGTTAATGCATACTCAAAATAAAAGATATATCGGACAGGGAATACTTGGTTTTGCCACCGATAGTTGCGATATTAGCGGCAAAATAACAGCTAGCAAAAAGATCACGAATAAAGTCAAATCAACTGAGATAAAAGATGCAATGCAAGAATTTGTGGGACAAATTGAACAGGTGCCGCCGATCTATTCTGCTGTGAGGGTTAACGGTAGGCATTTATATGAATATGCACGAGCTGGTATAGAGGTAGAACGACCTAAAAGGCAAGTTAAAATTTTTGCTTATAATCTTGTAAATGAACCTATCTTTGATAAAGAAAAAGGCCAAGAAATGTTTGACTTTGAAATTGAATGTAGTAAAGGAACCTACGTTCGTTCTTTAATAAATGATTTAGGTACCCAACTGAAAATACCAGCAGTAATGAAAAGTTTGCGCCGCACATCTAGTTCAGGTTTTGATATTAGTCAGTCTGTAAAACTTTCTGAAATTACCGAAGATCCTAAATTAATTGATCAAATTATTCAACCAATTGATTCTTTTTTTAGAAATTACGTGCAAATGAATCTTGATGAAAAATTATGGTCTAAAGTTAAAAATGGTGTAGCTATTTCTTTGAAAACGAATGCAAATAATGTGGCATTACGTTACAATAATAAAGTTAAGGCAATTTATCGCAAAGATGGTACCATTTATCGCCCGTATTTAATGCTTTTACAAAATGAATAGGTGAATGAAGGTCTTATTATGGAAATTATCCATTTAACATACCCCTTTAAGGAAAACATAATTCCCCAAAATATTATTCTTGCTTTAGGTTTCTTCGATGGAGTTCATCGCGGACATCAAGAATTAATCAAAATTGCAAAAGAAAAGGCAACGCAAAAACATTTGCCACTAGTGGTAATGACGTTTGATCGTCATCCAAAAGAAGTCTATCAAAATAAAAAAGTTACTTACATAGATACGCTTGCAGAAAAAGCATACAAGATGCAAAAACTCAAAGTTGATTATTTGTTGGTGATGCATTTTAATGAGGCATTTAGTAAACTTACGGCTCAGGAATTTGTTGATAATATAATAGTTCAATTACACGCAGACACTGTAGTTGCTGGCTTTGATTACACATATGGCCCTAAAGACACGGCTAATATGAAAAATTTCCCTAAGTTTGCTCAGGGAAGGTTCAATATAATTAATGTCCCTAAGCAGTCTTATGATGGTCAAAAAATTGGTTCTACGGAAATCAAGAAAGCGATAACTAGTGGAAATATGGAATTAGCCGCTAAGTTGTTGGGCTTTCCCTATGTTATGTCAGGCTATGTAGGTCACGGTTTGCGCAATGGGCATAAACTAGGTTTTCCCACAGCTAATTTGGTTTGGAGTGAAGACAAGGCTGTTCCTAAAATTGGCGTATATGCGACTAAAACCAAGATTTGTGGTAAGTGGTATGACTCAATGACAAGTGTAGGCTATAATGTGACTATCAATCAGGGGAAAAAGCTTTATATTGAGTCAAACTTATTTGGCTTTGATCAGGAAGCCTATAATGAGGAAATGGTAATTAAATGGTATAAGTATACCCGTGGTGAAATTAAATTTGCAAATTTAAAAGAGCTAACACAACAAATGAGTCAAGACGAGGCTGAAATTAAAAATTATTTTGCTGCGATGAATTAATTAATGATACTAAAAAATGATTGACGTTTTTTAAGAAAAAAGTTAGCACTCAACTTGACATTCTGCTAAAAGCTAGTATCATATAAATTGTTAGCACCTAATCAGATTGAGTGCTAAAAGTGAGGGCGATATTTATGTTGACCGAACGTCAAGAATTAATTTTAAAAACAATTATCAATGATTTTACGCAGACACATGATCCTGTTGGGTCCAAGACTGTTATGAATCAACTGCCTATTAAGGTTTCAAGTGCTACTATTCGTAACGAAATGGCTGTTTTAGAAGATAAGGGTTTGATTGAAAAAACTCATTTGTCCAGTGGCCGCGTACCTTCAACTGAAGGCTACCGCTACTATCTTGACAACTTGGTTGAACCTTTACAAATTTCATCTTCTGTATATAAGCGAATCATTAGTCAGCTTGATCAACCGTTTCATCAGGTTAACGACATCGTTCAGGCAGCTGTAAAAATTTTATCGGATCTAACCAATTACACAGCATTTGCGGAAGGTCCTGAAAATAGTGAATTAACTATTACTGGTTTTCGTATCGTGCCATTGTTTAACAGACAGATTATGGCTGTCTTAGGAACTAGTGATGGTGACGTTCATGACCAGGTTTATACTTTACCTTATAATGTTAATGGTGATGAAATTGAACAGGCTGTGCGCATGATTAACGATCAGCTGGTGGGCAAAACTTTAGATCAAGTTACTCCAGACTATCTTAAAAAGACTTTGGGCAATAAACTTAAAGTTGCTCATGTCTCTGAACTGATTAATTTGGTCGAGGATGTTATTAACGATGCTGCCAGTGAGCAAACCTATGTTGATGGCCAGATTAACCTGCTTAACAACATTTCTCTGGACGATATTTCAAACTTAAGATCGCTCTATGAAATGATTGAGCATAATGATTTGATTTCCAGTATTTTGGACAATAGGCAAAATTTGAAAAGCGACAGGTATCCGGTTCGAGTTAGTTTAGGATCCGAATTATCAAATGATTTGTTAAAGGATTACAGTCTGCTTACGGCAGAGTACAGCGTTGGCTCTCATGGAAAGGGCATAATTGCTTTACTTGGCCCTGATAATATGCCGTATTCTCAGGTGATTGGATTACTCGAGTATTTCAGAAACGAACTATCTAAAAAATTACTTGATTATTATGGTAGATTCAAATAAAGGAGGTTAGCCGTGAGTAAAGAAGAAAATAATAGTAAAAACTCAAAAAAAGAGCCAAAAAAAGATGAGCATAAAAAGTCAAAGACAGAAGTAGAAAATTCTAAGACTAAGGCTAACGAAGAAAAGAAACCAGAGTCTTTGGAAAGTAAATTGCAGCGTAATTTGACTCAATTGCAAAAAGAAAAAGACGATCTGGAAGATAAGTATTTGCGCAGTCAAGCTGAGATGCAAAATATGCAAAATCGCTACAATAAAGAAAGAGCGCAGCTTATCAAATATGAGTCTCAATCCTTAGCTAAAGATGTTTTGCCAGCGATGGATAATTTAGAAAGAGCTTTAGCTACTAAAGTCGATGACGAAGCATCAAAACAGCTTAAAAAAGGTGTACAGATGACACTTGATTCACTGGTTAAAGCGATGAAAGATCACGGTATCAGTGAAATTATAGCTGAAGGTGTCAAATTTGATCCCAATTTACACCAAGCTGTTCAAACCGTTGCAGCTGAAAATGATGATCAAAAAGATCATGTTGTACGAGTTTTACAAAAGGGATACTTGTACAAAGATCGTACTTTAAGACCAGCTATGGTTGTTGTAGCACAATAATTGAAAGGAAGCATATCAATGTCAAAAGTTATCGGAATTGACCTCGGAACTACTAACTCAGCAGTTGCCGTTTTGGAGGGTAAAGAACCCAAAATTATTACTAACCCAGAAGGAAATCGCACTACCCCTTCAGTAGTTGCCTTTAAAGATGGAGAAATCCAAGTAGGTGAAGTTGCCAAAAGACAAGCAATTACCAATCCCAATACTATTTCTTCTATTAAACGTCACATGGGCGAAACTGATTATAAGGTCAAAATTGGTGATAAAGCTTATACACCACAGGAAATTTCAGCAATGATCTTGCAGTATATCAAGAAATTCTCTGAAGATTATTTGGGCGAGAAAGTAACCGATGCTGTTATTACTGTACCTGCATACTTTAATGACGCTCAGCGTCAAGCTACTAAGGATGCTGGTAAAATTGCCGGCCTTGATGTTAAGAGAATCATTAACGAACCTACTGCATCTTCCCTTGCATATGGTCTTGACAAAGATGCTGAAGACGAAAAAGTTTTAGTTTACGACCTTGGTGGTGGTACTTTTGATGTTTCCGTTTTGCAATTAGGTGACGGTGTGTTCCAAGTTCTTTCAACTAATGGTGATACTCACCTTGGTGGTGATGACTTCGATAACAAGATTATTGATTGGTTGATTAAGAACTTTAAAGATGAAAATGGTGTTGACCTTTCTAAAGATAAAATGGCTTTACAAAGGTTAAAGGATGCTGCCGAAAAGGCGAAGAAAGATTTGTCTGGTGTTTCAGCAACCCATATTTCATTGCCATTTATCTCTGCAGGTGAATCTGGCCCATTGCACCTTGAAGCCGATTTAACTCGGGCAAAATTCGATGAATTAACTTCTGACTTAGTTGAAAAGACTAAGATCCCATTTGATAATGCTTTAAAAGATGCTGATTTAACAGTTAATGACATTGATAAAGTCATTTTAAATGGTGGTTCTACTCGAATTCCTGCCGTACAGGATGCAGTTAAGAAGTGGGCTGGTAAAGAGCCTGATCACTCAATTAACCCAGACGAAGCTGTTGCTTTAGGTGCTGCTATTCAAGGTGGTGTCATTTCAGGTGACGTTAAGGATGTTGTTTTACTTGATGTAACCCCATTATCACTTGGTATTGAGACAATGGGTGGTGTATTTACCAAACTTATTGAAAAGAATACAACTATTCCAACGTCAAAGAGCCAGATTTTCTCAACTGCTGCTGATAATCAACCAGCTGTTGATGTGCACGTTTTGCAAGGTGAACGCCCAATGGCTGCCGATGATAAGACTTTAGGACGGTTTGAATTAACTGATATTCCTGCAGCCCCTCGTGGTGTACCACAAATTCAAGTTACTTTTGATATTGACAAGAACGGTATCGTTAATGTTTCTGCTAAGGATATGGGAACTGGTAAAGAACAAAAGATTACTATCAAGAGTTCATCCGGCTTATCTGATGAAGAAATTAAGAAGATGCAAAAAGAAGCTGAAGAACATGCGGAAGAGGATAAGAAGAAGAAAGAAGAAGTCGACTTACGTAATGAAGTTGATCAATTAATCTTCTCCACTGAAAAGACCTTGAAAGATGTCAAAGGCAAAGTCTCTGATGATGATACTAAGAAAGTTCAAGATGCACTTGATGCTTTAAAGAAAGCTCAAAAAGACAACAATTTGGATGAAATGAAAGCTAAGAAAGATGAATTATCCAAGGTTGCACAAGACTTAGCAGTCAAATTGTACCAAGCTAATGGTGGAGCTCAAGGTGCACAAGGACAAGCTGGACCTCAAGCCGGACCACAAAATCCTGGTTCACAAGATGGTAATAATGGTTCTGCAGGTGAAGGTGAATTTCATAAGGTAGACCCAGATAAGTAAAGGGTTTATAATTGAATAAATTAGAAAAGAACTGCCAGGAAAAGTAGTTCTTTTCTTTTGTAAGGTTAAGGAGCTTATAGATGGCACAAGAAGATTATTATGAAGTGCTGGGAGTAGATCGCAATGCCAGTGACAAAGAAATTACCTCTGCTTATCGCAAACTTGCCAAGAAGTATCACCCCGATTTAAACCATGAGCCTGGTGCTGAGGAAAAATATAAAAAGGTTAACGAAGCCTATGAAGTATTACATGACAAGCAAAAAAGAGCCCAATATGATCAATTTGGTTCAGCTGGAGTCAATGGTCAAGGAGGTTTTGGCGGTGCTGGTCAAGGATACAGTGACTTTGGGGGCTTCGGTGATTTTGGCGATATATTTAATGATTTCTTCGGTGGTGCCACAGGTGCCAATCAACAACATGTAAATCCCACGGCGCCAACTCGCGGTGAGGACTTAGATTATACGTTGTCTATTGATTTTATGGATGCAATTACGGGTAAGAAAACACAAGTTTCCTATACTAGGAGTGAAACCTGCCCAACTTGTGGGGGCAATGGTGCTGAAAAAGGCACACATCCGATAATTTGTGATAAATGTAATGGCTCAGGTTATATGACTATCACTCAAAAATCCCTGATAGGTATGATTCGACAGCAAGCTGTTTGTGACAAATGCCATGGAAAAGGTGTAATTATTGAACATCCATGTCAAACTTGTCATGGTAATGGCGTAATTGACGGTAAGAATACCATTGAAGTTAATATTCCTGCTGGAATAGACAATGGCCAGCAATTGCGTTATGAAGGTCAAGGCGAAGCTGGTAAAAATGGTGGTCCTTACGGTGATTTGTACATCAATTATCGGATTAAACCATCAAAGGAATTTGAGCGTAAAGGTACAACTATTTATACGACCGTTCCAATTTCATTTGCCCAGGCAACGTTAGGCGATGAGATTAATGTTAAAACTGTACACGGCGAAAAGAAGCTAAAAATTCCTGCAGGTACTCAACCAAATAAGAAATTTACCATCCACGGACAAGGTGTTCCGTATTTGCGTGGCAACGGTAACGGCGATCAGATTACCACCGTTCAAGTTCAAATTCCAAAATCAATTAATGAGAAGCAAAAACAGGCTCTAGTTGATTTTGTCAAAGCAGGTGGAGGGTCAATAATGCCGCAAGAAAAAGGATTTTTTGAAAGGCTAAAAGAAAAATTGCAGTGATAATTACGTTATCATAACTTCACTGATTAGATCTTTTTGATTAAAATAGAAGAAAAATTGCAATGTTAGAATGTCCTAAGGGTTATAAATATTGGAATAAAAATGATACCGGGATAACTATATCGGCGGATGCACCTCAATGGGCAAAAAAAGAATTTCATAAATATATGAAACTTTTTGCAAAAAATGGAAAACCTGATAAGCACGGTATAGTCAAGTATTATTAACATTTTTGGCAATTTGAACAAGAGCTGATTCCTAAAATATAAAGGAATTAGCTCTTTAATTTTGTCATGTTTCTTAATTCGTTTTATACAGTCTGTTGAATTTGCTATAATAATAAAGATAGAGTAAAGGGTGCAAATTATTTATGGACATAACAAAATTACAAGATTATCAAAAACATATTCGCAACTTTTCCATTGTTGCTCATATTGATCATGGAAAATCAACGATTGCGGACCGTATTTTAGAGTTGACCGATACAGTATCTGAACGCCAATTAAAAAATCAGATGTTAGACGACATGCCGCTTGAGCGCCAACGCGGTATTACCATTAAGATGAACTCGGTTGAAATTAAATATCATGCTCAAGATGGCGAAGACTACATTTTTCATCTAATTGATACACCAGGACACGTGGATTTTTCATACGAAGTTTCACGTTCTTTAGCTGCGTGTGAAGGTGCGCTCTTAGTAGTCGACGCTTCGCAAGGCGTACAAGCCCAAACTTTGGCAAATACTTACTTGGCAATTGATGATGATTTAGAAATATTGCCTGTAATAAACAAGATCGATTTGCCTTCGGCTAACCCAGAGCAAGCTAAAGAAGAAATTACAGAAATGCTGGGACTTGATGCATCCGACGCTGTTGAAGTTTCTGGTAAAACTGGTCAGGGCATTAAGGAGTTGCTTGAACGAATCGTAAAAGACATTCCGGCACCGCAGGGTAATTTGCAAAACCCACTTAAAGCATTAATTTTTGATTCTAAGTATGATGACTATCGCGGGGTAGTTCTCTCTGTCAGGATTGAAGAAGGGACGGTTAAACCTGGCGATAAAATAAAAATCATGAATACGGGTAAAGAGTATGAAGTAACTGAAGTGGGAGTTTCTAGTCCACATCCAGTTAAAAAGGATATTCTGATTGCGGGGGATGTTGGTTACCTAACGGCTAACATCAAGTCCGTTCGTGAAACTCGTGTTGGTGATACAATTACTGCAGCGGAACATCCCACAGCTGAGCCATTACCTGGGTATCGGCAGATACCACCAATGGTGTATTCTGGTATGTATCCCGTAGACAACTCTAAATATGATGATCTTAAAGAAGCTTTGCAAAAATTGCAGCTCAATGATGCTGCTTTAGAATTTGAACCTGAAACTTCAACCGCTTTAGGCTTTGGCTTTAGGTGTGGCTTTTTAGGTTTACTCCACATGGATGTGGTGCAGGAGAGACTTGAACAGGAATTTAACCTAGACTTGATTATGACTGCCCCTTCTGTAGATTATCATGCAATTATGAATGACGGTACGACCAAAGTAATTGATAATCCTTCTGATTTACCGTCTGCAGGTGAATATAAGGAAGTGCAGGAACCTTTTGTTAAAGCAGAAGTAATGGTACCGAATGATTTTGTCGGTCCTGTGATGGAATTATGTCAACGCAAACGAGGCGAGTTTGTGACAATGGACTATTTAGACAAATATCGGGTTAACGTAATTTACAATATGCCATTGGCTGAAATTATTTATGACTTTTTTGATGATTTGAAGTCTTCTACTAAGGGTTATGCTTCTCTTGATTACGAAATTACGGGTTACCGCGCAACAGATTTAGTTAAAATTGATATTCTGTTAAATAAGCAAGTTGTTGATGCTTTAAGTTTCATAGCCCACCGGGATGAAGCACAAAATAGAGCAAGACAAATGACCTCGATGCTTAAGAAATTAATTCCGCGGCAAAACTTTGAGGTTGATATTCAGGGAGCAATTGGTGCTAAAATAATTTCGCGTGCCACTGTTAAGCCATACCGCAAGGATGTAACTTGGAAAATTCATACGGGAGACCCTGATAGAAGAGCTAAATTACTAGAAAAGCAAAAGAGGGGTAAAAAGCGGATGAAGGCTGTAGGGCATGTTGAAATTCCTCAAGATGCTTTTATGGCAGTTTTAAAAATGAATGATGATGATTTAAATTCAAAATAGTAGGAAAATAAAAAGGCTGAATTAATTAATGATTGAATGGCGTGAGCGCAAGGGTGAAAAATTAGCTCCAGAATTGATTGAAAAGTATCAGCTTAGTCCGATTACGGCTAAGCTGCTTTCTTTGCGCGGAATAAATACTGACGCAAAACTTGCATTTTGGTTTAATGCAACTGAAGACGATTTAGCAGACCCTTACTTAATGCACGATATGCAAAAAGCTGTTACAAGGATTAACCAGGCAATTGATGCAGGTGAAAAAATTACTATTTATGGTGATTATGACGCAGATGGTATTACTGCCACCAGTATCATGATGGAGACGCTGGGAATTTTAGGAGCCGATGTTCATTTCTTTATTCCTGATCGCTTTAAAGATGGCTATGGACCAAATCTTGAATCCTACAAGAAAATTGTAGCAGACGGTACGAAACTAATTATTACTGTTGATAATGGTGTTACAGGGGTTGAAGAAGTAGACTATGCTAAAAGTATGGGTGTTGATACAATAATTACTGATCACCATAAATTTCAAGATAAATTGCCTGAAAGTTATGCCCTAGTTCATTGTAATTACCCCGGACAAAAATATCCGTTTGATGACTATTGCGGCGCTGGAGTAGCCTATACAATTAGCCGAGCCTTGATGCAAGATTCAATGCCAGAATTACTGGAGCTGGCAATGATTGGTACAATCGGTGACATGGTTAAAGTCTCAGGGGAAGGCCACATTCTCGTCAAGCGGGGCCTTAAAATGCTCAACGAAACTGAGCGACCAGGTTTGAGAGCTCTAATAAAAAAAGCTGGCTTACAAATGGGACACATAGACGAAAATGATGTTGGTTTTAATATTGCACCAAGACTGAATGCGGTTGGCAGACTGGATAATGCCAGTTTAGCTGTAGACCTTCTCTTGTGTGAAACTGATGATGAGGCAGAAAAGATTGCAGATAAAATTGAAGAATTAAACGCTAAACGTAAAAATTTAACTAGTAAAGTTTACAATTCCTGTCTCAATCAAATTAAAAATAATGGCTGGGAAAGAAAGAAAACCTTAGTTTTATATAATCCTAAGTTTCATGAAGGCGTTTTAGGATTAGTTGCCAATAAACTGGTAGAAAAAACTCACAAACCAACTATAGTATTGACTAAAAATGACAAGGGAATCATAAAAGGTTCTGGGAGGTCTGTAGACGGTTTTAATCTTTTTAATGCATTAGAACCTTTGAAAGATAAACTGTTTCTCAAATTTGGCGGTCATGACTTTGCCTGTGGTCTGTCAATGACAGAAGACAAGATAACTTCATTGCGTGCCACTTTCGAGAAAAGTTTTAAAGGAATTTATAATCAAAATATTCGCTATTATGATTGTGAATTACCATTTTCTAATCTTGACTTGAAAATAATTACTGACATTAAAAAGGCGGGGCCGTTTGGCAGCGATAATGTAACTCCTGTTTTCAGCATATTGCATCCTGCAATAAATAGCTGCTTTTACATGGGAAAAGAAAAAAACCATATTAAGTTAAATATTGGAAAAAATAATAAGAATATTGATGTTGTCGGCTTTAACAAAAAATATTTGACCAAGATTCTCTTACCATATGTAGATCAAATATTTATTGAGCTGCAGGAAAATTGTTATCGTAATCAGATAAAACCACAAGGAATAATCAAGGGCATCATTTTTGCTGCGCCAAAATTAGCAGTTCCTGCACCTGTTATTGATTTGCGGAATGAAAAATACATAATGGGATTTGCCGATAGGTATTTGATTTTTGATAAAAGAAATAAAAATATTGCTTCTAGCCTGTATGATATTGATCCAGCTAAAATTACTTTGGTAAATGATTATAAGAATGAGGGTGAAGTAGCTGCTTTTCTTGATGTTCCCCGTAATCTGCAGGAACTCAATTTAGCTTTAACTAATAATTACGACCAACTTTATTTGCGCTTTATTATGGATCAATTGCCTGTTAAGCAACTACCGCTAAAAGCTGATTTTGTGAGGCTGCTGAAATACGTGTATTCTCACCCTGGTTTGGCTGTAGCCGATTATCGTGCGGTAGGTTTATTTTTACAAATCACTTATGATAAGATTCTTTTCATTTTGCGGGTGTTTTTTGAACTAAAATTTGTCAAATTAGAAGATGACAGAATATTCGGCGTTGCCAATCCCATAAAAAGAAAATTAACAGATTCTAATTATTTTAGGGCAACTAATTCCCAAATTAAATTTATAACTGATTTAAGACAGATGCCAAGTCAAAAATTACTAATGTACGTGAATGAGCAATTAAAACAACATTAATTTCTCACGGATTTAATGCTTTTAAGTTCAAAATCTGTTAGAATATTAAGGTCGAGTAAGCTTTAGCAAGAAAGTTAAGTTTTGGAGGTTTTTTCTTCTTATGGCAAACGATTTTGAGAAACATATTGCAAGTGTTAAGGATTTCCCTAATAAGGGTATTATCTTTCGTGACATTACCCCTGTTCTGCAGGATGGCAAGTTGTTTCAAGCAGCTACTCATAAGTTAGCTGAATACGTTAAAAGTAAAAATGCTGATGTAATTGTTGGTCCGGAGGCCCGTGGCTTTATTGTTGGTTGCCCTGTGGCTACAGAGTTGGGTATAGGTTTTGTTCCAGCTAGAAAGCCGCATAAATTACCGCGGGAAGTCGAAAGGGCTTCATATGATCTGGAATATGGTTCAAACAGCTTGGAAATTCATAAAGATGCTATTAAACCTGGTCAGCGTGTAGTAGTCTGTGATGATTTACTCGCTACTGCAGGAACTTTAAGGGCATGTAAAGAGCTAATTGAAAATCTTGGTGGAGAACTAGTGGGTTCAGCTTTTTATATTGAATTACCAGATTTGAAGGGAAAAGAAAAATTACCAGGACTTGACGTATTTTCACTCGTTAAATATCATGGTGCTTAAAATCACCAAAAGCTAGCAATTTATGGTGAATTCATGAATTACAATTAAATACTGCTTTTATCTCAAGTGCTCTTAATAGTTAGACCATAAAGTCAACTATTAGGGGCACTTTTTTCATGACTAAAATAAATTGCTGACGCAAAACTTAAAATTTAAGGAAAGCGATTTCTGAAAAATGAAAACTTTTATACTCTTTTTGAGTGCAAATTTTTTACAAGACAAAGTCAAGTATATATAATGATACAGTATTTTTAAAAAAGGAGAATAGAGTAATTTGCAATTAAGAAGAGCAACAATGGCCGATTTTGACCGAATTATCGCTATTTTAAAAGACGGGGCCAATCAACTGGCTGAACGTGGTGTTGATCAGTGGCAAGGAGATTATCCGTCAAAAGCACAAATTAAAGAAGATATTGAAAACGGCTGGGCCTTTTTAGCTGTTTCTGAAGATCAGGAAACAGTTGGTGCTATTGCCATAGTGGACGGACCAGACCATGTTTATGATCATTTAGATGGCAAATGGTTGTCTGATACTAATAAATATGTGGTTATTCATCGTGTGGCAATTCATTCTCAGCATTCTGGTAAAGGCTATGCTACCAAGCTGTTACAGGCTGTTATCAATGACATCAAAAACAACAGGGACGATATTGACTCAATCAGAATTGATACTCACGAAGACAATAAAGCCATGCAACATTTGATTGCAAAGATGGGTTTTTCTAAAGTAGGTTATTTGCATGGCGCTTACCGACCAAATGAAACCTCATATGTTTATGAACTACTTAAATAAAAGAAAAAATTGTTATCAAATATCACAATAACAATCTATTCAAAACTAAAAACCTGATAATGGAGTTTTTCCATTACCAGGTTTTTCTATGCTTTTATTTAATTAGCGATTCTTCATAATTGGTTGGTAAAAGAGATCAATCACTATGGCAGCCACTAGGGCAACAGCGAAAGTGAGTAGCAAATTCGTCCAGCTAATTTTCGTCATAGCAATTCCCAGTAAAGCTAATATTATGGTTAAGAGTACATCAGCTAGTTGGGTTAAGCCAACAGCTTTAGAAGGATAATCCTGCCAGAAAAACTTTTTAGTTCTGGTGATCAGGACAATAAACATTGCGCTTAAAACCAAATAAACATAAACCATTGTTGATATTGTGCCGTGGCTCCAGCCATGAGTATTGAGATAAGCAATACCTGCTATTCCAATTACGGTCCAGCCGAAAGCTAATGAAAAAGCAATTTTAGCCAATTTAGCCATGTTCCAATTTTCAGGTTTATAGGTGATATGAGTTCTGTCAGTACCGATCATCATCGTCACCATGTTATTCATGATTGTATAAATAACCATGGCGTTTAGTGCCATCGGAATATAATTGAAGAATAAATAACCAAAGGTCAAGAGCATGGTTAGTTGTGCAGTTCTGGCCAGTTTGGTTAAGGACCAAGTCGTCATTCTTTGATAAACTCTGTGTCCAGCATCAAGTATTTTTACTATCGAAGATAAGCCATCATTTAAAAGAACCATTTTGCCAGATCTTTTTGCGACATCTGCCGCATTCGAAACGGCAATTCCAACCTCTGCTTGTTTTAAGGCTGGCGAGTCATTTACACCGTCACCCGTCATCCCCACAATATAGCCTTGCTTTTGAAAGAATTTAACCATGCGCAATTTATCTTCTGGTAAAACATCTGCAATTCCAGCTAGTTTACTAGTATCAGTTTGATCAGTAAAATCATGAATAGAAATTACCTCACCTTGCAAGTCAACCTGTTTAGCAACTGCAACGGCCGTTTTTTGGTTATCGCCAGTTAACATAATCGGTTTCACTCCACGTTTTTTGAGTTCACCTAAGGCTTCTTTAGAATCAGATCTCACCATATCTTGCAAGATGAAAACACCGGCTAATTTATCATCAATTAATAAAGCGACTGAACGACCGGCACTAAAATCAACTTCCTTAGCTTTTTCGTTTGCATTTCTATCAATTAATGATAGTTGTTTAAAAGAGCCAAGTTTAATATTATGACCGTTGTAATTTGCCATTGAATAGCCTGTACTAGAGGTAAAAGGAGTAAAGTCAGAACCTGATTTGACGGTTAAACCCTGCTTTTTTATGTATTCATCAATCGCAGTGTCTATTAGCTTTTTATTTCTTTGATCTGTAGCTGCTGAAGCTAATTCAAGGGCTTCTTTATCACTAAATGAGCTGAAATTTGTCCATTGACCAACTGCTGTTTTATTTTCGGTAATGGTGCCCGTTTTATCGAGCAAAATCAGATTTAGGTTTGCGGCATCTTGAATTCCAGTTAAATCTGAAGTTAATACGCCTTCTTTACTTAGACGAGTAGCTTCAAATGAATTGGAAAGGGCAAAGGTAGAGGGCATTGCCACTGGAATGGAAGCTATAAACATCATTGCCAAAAATGGCAGCATATTTATGAGATTATTAATGTCTCCTCCTTTGAAGAAAGAAGCAATAATAATTATTAAAGTTAAAATACCGTCAAGAATACACAAATAATAGATGATTTTAGTAAGTAGTTGTTGCAAGTGACCCGGGGCAGCGGAATTATTAATTAAGTTAATTGTTTTACCAGACCGTGAATTAGCCCCGGTAGCCGTAACAACTGCAAGGCCATTACCTTCCGTAACAGTAGTTCCCGCGTAGGCTGTATCTTGGGGATTTTTGCGGACGGTTCTGGCTTCACCAGTAATTGAGCTCTCATCGGTAGAAATTTGGCCATCAATTAGTTTTACATCTGCTGCTAAAACATCTCCAGCTTGCATACTGATTAAATCTCCGGGAACTAAATATTTAGAGTCAATGTTTTGCCATTGACCGTCCCTCTGAACAGAAATAGTAGGAGTCAATTTGTGCGAAATATTATTTAAAACGCGTCTTGACTGCTTTTTCTTGGAAGCCCCGTTCCAAGCAGCGAAAAGAAGCATTAAAAGAACGAATAGAGATTGTATCCATTTTCCCAAAATACACTCCAAAAGTAGAGCAGCTTCGAGAATCCAGGCTGATAAATTCCACAACTTTGACAAAAACTCTTTAAAAAAATTGAACTGGGGTTCCGGTACCTCATTTAAGCCATTTTTTTGCAAAAGTTTATCTGCTTGGGCCTGAGTTAAACCAGTGATTTTTTCCGACATAATTTTACTTCCTTAGTTTTAATACTTTAATTAAAGTAGCATAAAAAGACCGCTTTTGCTATAAATTTATACCCAATTTTGTTTTAAAAAATCCCAAAATAGTGTACACTAGGTATAGTAGTGTATTAGTACACTTTTCTTAAACATTTATAATTATTCCCAAGTCTGTCGGATGTATGCAGTTATACCTAATTTAATCAGGTGAGTCCCATGTCCTTTAAAAAGATACTTTTAGTTTCATTGCTAACAATTACAGCTTTCTTTTGTTTTCCTTTTTTATTCATAATGAAATTTTGGATTACTTTAACCCTGCGCTTCCGGATACCAAAAGTTATGCTCAAGGATCGCAAAATGTTCAACAATATTATAACGTGCAAGCATACGATTCAAACTGGAAGTTAAGCATCCCTATAAAATAACCAGGTTAGGAAGATATAATAATTGATCATAGAGGTCAGTATGTTAAGAAAATTCAATACGTTTCTAAAAAAGAATTTTTAAAAGTTGTAAATAAATAAGAAATTCTATCGATTTTAGTGCAGCAGTAAATAAACTTGTTATCTTTAAAAATTGGACAAAAAGTATAAATATCGGCTAGCAGAAAGGAAATACCATGTTTGAAAAAATGTTAGTACCAATATATGTTTGTTTTTTAATTATCACTAACCAAATTCCTTTAAACCATAATTCATGGACTGATAGAGCAGATCCCACAATTGACGAAGCTATAAGTTATGCGAAAGTTCCGGGTAATACTCAAGAGTACCTAAATGTTCAAGCAATAGATCCAGAAACTGGTAAAAAATTGCCATATAAAATCAAGAGAGTGGGCGGCTATGAACCAGGTAGGCAATATATAAGGATTGACCACAAAGGTCAGTATGTCAGAAAAATTGACTACATTTCAAAAACCACTTACCTAAAAGCAATTAAACAAGGTAATGAGTAACCACTTTGTTATCAGCTTAAAAAGGCACAAAAAAAGTCTGCAATTATTGCAGACTTTTTGAATTGACAAATTAATCTTTATCAACACTGTCTGGGAAGGTAGCTAAACGCTCGCCTTCGCCAAGTTCTTCTTCGATTTCAAGTAAACGATTGTACTTTTCAACACGTTCTGAACGAGCTGGAGCACCAGTCTTCAATTGACCACCGTTAACAGCAACGGCAAAGTCAGCGATGAATGTATCACCAGTTTCACCTGAACGGTGAGAAATCATAGTGTTGTAACCATTCTTACGTGAAAGACGGATAGTTTCCAAAGTTTCAGTAACAGTACCAATTTGGTTTAACTTAATCAATGAAGCGTTACCAGCACCTTCCTTAATAGCTTTAGTCAAAAGCTTAGGGTTGGTACAAATGAAGTCATCCAAAACAATTTGAATTCTGTCTTTGTGGCTTTGAGTAAATTTAATCATGCCGTCAACATCATTTTCATCGTATGGGTCTTCAATTGAGATTAATTCTGGGAATTCGTCAAGTAACTTATCATAGTATTGAGCTAATTCTTCATCGTTAAATACTTTACCTTCAAAGTGGTACTTGCCATCTTCTTTGTTGTAGAAGTAAGAAGCAGCACAGTCACAAGCTATGGCAATGTCTTCACCAGGCTTGTAACCAGCCTTAACGATGGCGTCGTGTAAAGCTTGTAAAGCTTCTTCAGAGTTCTTCATGTTAGGAGCAAAACCACCTTCATCACCAAGGCCAGTTTCGTAACCCATATCTTCAAGCACTTTCTTCAAAGTGTGGTAAGTGTTAACGATCTTTTCAAAACCATCACGGAATGAAGTCTTCTTAACTGGAGTGATCATGAATTCTTGCACGTCAATACCGTTATCAGCATGCTCACCACCGTTAATAACGTTGTGGAATGTTTGAGGCATTTCAAGATCAGTGCCGCCAAGGTATCTGTATAAAGGTTGGTGGCTGTCTTTTGCGGCAGCAGCTGCAGTAGCCATAGATACACCTAAAATAGCGTTAGCACCAAGCTTAGCTTTGTTAGGGGTACCATCTAATTCAATCATTACGCGGTCAATGTTTGCCTGATCGTGTGGATCCAAACCCTTTAAAGCATCAGCGATTTTAGTATTGACGTTTTCAACGGCTTGGGAAACACCTTTACCGCCTACACGGCTGCCACCATCACGTAATTCAACTGCTTCATTTTCACCAGTTGAAGCACCTGATGGAACTTCAGCTTTACCAACGACACCATTTGATAAGGTTACAAAAGCCTCAACAGTTGGGTTACCACGTGAATCATAGATTTCCAGTGCATGAACATTTTCAATGACTGATTTTAACATCTAAAAACCTCCTAAATAATAAATGCTGTACTATTTTGTGTAAGTACATACATTAGTGGAGCACAAGCTCCATATCTACATCACAAATTTTAGCCTAAGTTTGTGATTATGTAAACATTTGTAAACGATTTCTAATGTTAAAAAATATTAAAAATATTTTTGTCGCTTTTTTTGCAGGTTTGATTTATGATTTAGCTATATATTTTTTAAAAAGGATAGTTTATTTCTATAAGGACATAAAATATGGATAAAGTAAAGTTAATAATCGACTCTGGTTCAAACGACAGAATGAATGATGATTTAACTGTCGTACCATTAACAATGACGATTGCCGGACAAGATTTTGTCGATGACGAAAATCTTGATCTTGATAGTTTTATTGCTAGTATGGAAAAGAACACTGAAGAAGGCAAAACATCTTGCCCTAGTATTAGTCAATGGCTAAATGCTTTAAAGGGATCAGAATTAGCGATCATTATGACGATTACCAGTGGTTTGAGCGGAAGCTTCTCCTCTGCATTTCAGGCAAAACAAATTTATGAAAAAGATCATCCAGGAAGCCACGTGCTTGTAGTTGATTCCAGAACAGCCGGACCGGAAATTTCTGTTATTTTACGGGAAATTAAAAGGTTAGTTAATAGTAAGACCCGCTTTGTAGATTTAGAGCAAAAAATTTCGGATTACAAGACACATACACATTTACTTGTTGTGTTGAAATCGCTCCATAACTTAGCCCTAAATGGCCGAATAAACATGGCTGTTGCCAAAGTAGCAAAAGTTTTAAATATTGATGTGGTTGGCACCGCCAGTGATGAGGGTAAATTAGAGCCATTATCAAAAGTTAGAGGGATAAAGCGTGCTTTTAAAGAAATTCTGAAATTAATGGCCGAAATGAAATACCAAGGAGGCCGTTTGATCATAGATCATTGTAAAAATGAAAAAGATGCCCAAACGTTAAAAGAAAAAATTTTAGCAAGTTACCCTCAAGCAGAAATAGTAATTCGTTCAATGAGAGGGCTTTGTACCTTTTATGCCGAAGAGGGAAGTTTAATGATAGGCTTTGATGATTTGTGATTTTTCAATAGCAGATAGTCTGCTTTTCTTCTGTATAAGATAAAAATAATTTTGTATGCAAAAAACAGCTCTAACTTTTTTAGTTGAGAGCTGTTTTTTAAATAATCATTAGTAATAATTGTTGAGAAATGCTAAAACAGAATACTGCAAGCGATGTTGCTCCGATAATGTCCGATGGGAAATGGGCTTTAAGACTGATACGGGAAATGACCACCATGAGCCAAATTATCAGCAAAACCCAAAGCAGCCTGTTTCCCAGTTGGCCTGCAAAGAGGTGCCAGATAATTAAAGCCATGACAGTACTTCCTAAAACATGTCCACTAGGGAAACTATAACCGTCTTCTAAATCTGAATGCAGAATTGGACGTTTTCTGCGCATCCATTTTTTTAAAAAGATCCCAATCAAATCGGTAAAGCCTAATGTAAATAAGGCCCAGAAGGCAAGTAAATTTTCATTATTACTAATTAAAAAACTTGCTAAAAATACATCCAAAACAACCAGCAGTTTAGGATCGTTAATAAATGCAATTATTTGCCAGCCAATGCCATCACGCCTTCTAATCAGTTTGTGGTGCAGCCAGTGATCGAATAGATTGAAACGCCGTGAATTTCTGACATTAAAGATAAGTAGTATTAGTATTAGAGCAGATAATAAAGATATCCAAAAATTAATATTCAAAACACATCCCTACCTATAATTTATATTCGCTTGTATTTTAACAGCAACGGGGCAAAGCATAAAAATTAAAATCTACTCTTGAGTAAAACTTAAGAATTGTAATTTAAAGGAGATTCAGAATTATAACTTTCGCTAAGATAAGTTCTAGCAAGGTAATTATTTTTAAAAGAAAGCTTGACTTTAATTAAAACCAACTTAAAATTATTCTTATCAAGTTAGGGCGTAATTTAGGAGGAAAAAATGAGTAAAAATCACACTTCTAAGCAAGAGACTGTGGGTGAAGCTATACGTGATATTGCGCACCATGAACATAACTTTGCTTTAGCTGATAATTCTACCAATCATATTGGTGATCTCGTGGTTTATGGCACCCTTTATCTTCTGGCAATTTTATTTTATGTCATTTGGTTTGAATGGCTATTTGTATTGTTAGCAGTTGTTGCAATCATTAGCGTAATCCGTTATCAAAACTTCTTGCGACACAAGGTTAATTCCCAAAAAATGACATCGTTTTTCGTAAATACTAGTTTGATTTCAACTGGGATTAGGTCTTTCGTAATTGGAAACGCACCATTACTAGCTCTTAGTATGCATACTCAGGGAAGATTTAACCTCTTTATTTCTTTGCTGGTTGGTCTAGTTGTAGCTTTGATTGGAATAACTTGTCAGTATCATTACCTAACTAATCATCAAGTCATTGACAGGCAAAAGGAATCACTAGGAAAGACCTGCAAAAATGCTGTTGACTTTAGTGTTAATAGTTGCAAAAAGGGTTATGTTAGCCATGGCTTTTTCTTTGATATTGCGTGTGGTTTTGCACTTTTGGCAAATCATTTTTCCTATAAAGAACTCATCTTAGTTAAATTTGAAGCTTGGCAATTTGTTTTAATTACTATTTTAATAGTATTGGGTACAGTTATATTTCAAAGGTTTTTACACAATAAAGTTGTTACAAATAATATAAGTAAAGGCTTTAAGTGGGGTACTTTATTAATGACGGCTGCGCGCGGCTATCTGATAGCCATTGTACCATGGGTTGCAGTGTGTCTGTTTACAGGTAGTGCAATCAATTGGTTAGAAGCAAACTTGTTAGGAGCATTGGTAGCAATAGTTGGCCTAGGATTGCAATATAAATATTTACATAATGTCAGAGTCTTTTAATTATAAGATTAATTTGGATAATTTTAACAGTTGTGACGCTGATACAAAGAGAAGCCAGTAAAAGTAATTTCTTTCACTGGCTTTTTTTAATACCGAAAACAGATTTGGTTATAAAGCTTGATTCTATTCATTTGCTCTTTTTCAGAAGGATTTGAAAAAAGAATTTATTTTTTTAAATTAGAACTTGGACACCTTTTGAATACTTTTTCCGTATAAAAGTCTGTAATAGCAGCAATTACAGAGCAAAATAAAAGGAGAGTACAGGATTTGAACCTGCGCGCCAAGGAAAAACTTGGTTCGCCGGATTTCGAGTCCGGTGCATTACCACTCTGCCAACTCTCCGTAACGAATAACATTATACCTTATCTAAAAATTTTTTCAACTTGTTGTTTATCCATAAAACTGGGTAATAGTCAGTATTCTGCAGTTTTTAGCTATCGTGCAATGCAAAAGATGTTGTTGTAAAAAATAATAATAAATGTTAAGCTACAAATTAATTTAAAATTAACTTAATTAATATTTTATTTAGACAGCTTGCAGAAAAGGGTGCAGCAATGGACGGTTACCTAACTAAAAAAGCAGCAATTAAAGAAGCACTTCCTACTATATTTGGCTACATTGGTATTAGTACAGCTTTTGGAATTATTGGTAAGGCAAGTGGCTTTTCTACCATCGAAGTATCTTTAATGTCCCTTATTATTTACGCTGGATCGGTTCAGCTGACAACTCTCAATATGCTGGTTGCCGGCAGCCCTATAGCCTCAATTGTATTAGCGGCTTTTTTAGTAAATTCACGAGTAATCCTGATGAGCACAACTGTCGCAGGCTATTTAAAACAAGAAAATTTAAAAAGAAATATTTTGATTGGAACTTTCCTCACCGATGAGAGTTTTGCTCTTAGTATGAATAAAATAAATTACACCAATGGTAAATTAAACTTTACCTGGTTTAATACTGTCAATATTATTTCCTATTTGACTTGGCAAGCTGGAACACTTCTCGGTGCAATATTGGGCGGCTTTATTACAGATCCTAAAAAGTTAGGACTGGATTTTGCCATTGTAGCAATGTTTATCGGTCTACTTTATTTGCAAGTGCGGGGTGACAAAAACCTTAATAAGATATTACAGATAATTGTAATATTAATATCTTTTGCGCTGACCTACTTATTGACAATTGTTTTGCCCGCTAATTTAGTAGTAATAGTTGTTACTTTGATTGGCTGCAGTTTAGGAATGGTGCTCAAACATGTCTTCTTCTAAATATATCTTAATAACGATTGTTTTGTGCGGAGTGACCACTTTACTTTCAAGAGTGATACCATTTGTTTTATTGAAAAAATTCTCATTGCCGCCAAGGTTGGTTGAATTTCTTTCTTTTGTTCCCATAGTAATTATGGCTGCACTCTGGTTCAGTAATTTAATTATAGCTAGGCCAGGTCACTTGCCTGAATTTAATTGGCAGTATGTTCTAGCATCCCTGCCAACCTTTGTAGCTGCAGTCATTAGTAAGTCTCTATTAGTCATTGTGATAGTGGGAATGATTTCCCTAGCGGTTCTGCGTTTAATTTAAAAACAGATTATAAGACTATACGATCCCCGAAATTAAGACAATTTCGGAGGCCATATTTTTATTTCTAAATTAGCTAAATAAGATAAGATTGAAATTCATGAAAATCCCACTCTTATTCCTTTAAGTCTCCAATTGTCTTGAGGTAGGTTTTGATTTTTTGTTCTACAAACTCAATATTATCTTCAATTTTCTTTTCTTCTTCATGTAGATTACCTAATTGATTAAATAATAAAACTAATCTTTCGGGGATAGTTTGATCGCCCGCATAACGTAATTTGGCATATTTTTGCATTTCTCTAATGCTCATGCCTGTCTTTTTTAAGCGTGAGATAAAACTGATCCAAGCTACATCTTTTTCGCTATAAACCCGGCGATTGTTCTCATCTCGCTTCGGGAAAAGTAATTTTTGCTTTTCATAATAGCGTAATGTGTCAATTGAAAAACCACTAAGTTCTGAAAATTGACCAATTGAATACTTCATCTAATTTCCTTTCAAAAATAATTTTGACTTCAATAAATAGTATATCGTCATATTTTATTACTTCAAAATTTTTTGAAAAGTAGTTGACATGGACTATACTCCAGCAATTATTCTGAAACTTGTTAAATATCAGAAAACAAAATGAAAAGGAGAAAACTATGACAAACGATGAACGCTATCAAAGGGGTCTGGAAAATTTAGAGAAAGTGGACAGGGAAGGAGGGCAGTCAGTTATTGATTCACTTGCTGGCTTATCAGAAGATGTGGGCCGCTATATTATTGAATTTGCTTTCGGTGACATCTATGACCGGAAAGTTTTAGATTTGAAGCAAAGAGAAATGATTACTATCACAACTTTGTTGACGCAAGGTGACACTGAACCACAATTGAATGTTCATATTAATGGCGCCTTAAATGTTGGCTTAACTCCTGAAGAGGTAATTGAAACCTTTATTCAAACGATTCCCTATGTTGGATTTCCTAAAGTCCTGAATGCGATTACTGTTGCAAAACAAGTATTTAAAGACCGCGGAATTGATTTCACTAAGTCTCATAAGAGTGAATAAAGTTATGATAAAAACTAGTTGCTGTTAACAAGTACGCTAGTTTTTTAATTTCAGACCTTTAAAATGTAAACGAATGTGCTTTTTTAGCATTAAAGACCAGAATATTTGAATTTAGGTTAATTAATATTTTGTATTAATGATTAAAGAAAGTGTTATATGGGAAGTTCATTATCAAAACGTACTGCTGTGTCTGATACTATTCCAACTGTTTGTGGTTATCTGGGAATTGCAACTGCTTTTGGCGTGATCGGTCGAGCCACTGGTTTTTCGACTATTACTGTAATTTTAATGTCGCTTATTATGTACGCTGGCTCGGCAGAATTTACTACTGTTAATATGCTGGCGGTGGGTAGTCCAATAGGTTCAATTATTTTTGCCGCATTTATGGTCAACTCAAGAATGATTTTAATGAGTACGACTGTTGTCCCCTATTTTAAAAAAGATAGTTTGGGTAAGGGCGTTTTAATTGGTACGCTTTTAACTGATGAAAGCTTTGCTTTAGCTATGAATAAAATTAATTATACAAACGGGAAAATGAATTTTTACCTGGTTTAATACCGAAAATATCATTTCTTATGCAGCCTGGGTTAGTGCAACAATGATCGGTGCGGTGCTGGGCAATTTTATTAAAAATCCCCAAAAATTAGGACTAGATTTTGCAAATGTGGCAATGTTTATTGGGTTATTATATTTGCAAATAAAGGGTGATAAAAATCTAAATAAGCTGCTGCAAGCAATAGTAGTTTTATTGATATTAGCGTTAACATACGGTTTAACGATATTTTTGCCCGCCAATTTAGTTATTATTGTTGTTACGCTTATCGGATGTACATTAGGGATGGTAATAAAACGTGTCTTCTTCTAACTATATATATTTAACAATTATCGGTTGTGGAATTGCAACTTGGTTATCCCGGGTACTGCCTTTTTTTCTATTAAAAAAATTTTCTTTACCAAAAGTGGTAATTGAGTTTTTATCATTTGTGCCAATTGTCATAATGTCAACTATGTGGTTTTGCAATTTATTCATAGCTCAACCAGGACAATTACCCAAGGTAAGAGTAGATTTTTTAATTGCTTCGGTACCAACTGTGGTAGCAGCAATTATTAGTAAATCTTTGCTAGTGATTGTAATTGTAGGCATAATATCTTTAACAGTCCTACGCTTAATTTAGAAAATTTAAGTTAAAAATGGTAGAATATTAATATTATAAATATTTTGGTTGGAGTTTAAGGCTTTCAAGAATTGTTCTTTGGTTTGGGTTGCCAAGGCAATATTTGAAGGCCTTTTTTTGCTGTAGAAAGTGGGAGTGCAAATGAGGTTTTTAGGTATGCTGAGCGTTATTTTATTAGCCACGTTAATTGGAGGACAATTTAGTGCCAGATTAAAATTGCCGGCAGTTGTTGGTGAATTGCTGGCTGGAATAATAGTTGGTCCTGCAGTTCTTAATTTTGTGCAACCTACAGGAATTATAAAAGTATTATCCGATATTGGGGTAATTTTTTTAATGTTTTTAGCTGGTCTTGGCAGTGATCTGAAAACTTTAAAAAAGTTACTACGTCCGAGTGTCTTGGTAGCCGGATTCGGTATGATCGTACCAATTATTATTGCTTATTTCACTGGTATTCTTTTTGCATTTTCTCAAGTGGAGAGTTTATTTTTAGGTTTAACGTTTTCAGCCACTTCTGTTTCGATTTCTGTTGCTGTTTTGCAAGAAATGGGGCGCTTAGAAGGAAAAGAGGGCATGACAATTTTGGGCGCAGCAGTAGCAGATGATTTGCTCTCAATAATACTTTTGAGCATTGTTAGCGGACTAACGGGTGTATCTGAACCCGGCTCAAATAAGGGTAAAGATTTAATTCTAAGCATACTGATCCAAACTGCGTTTCTCATCTTTTTAGTTTTCGTTAGTGTTTATATTTTACCCCGCTTGATCAAGTTAAGTCAGCGTCTGACACTGCCGGTCCCGGAGACATTAGTGGCAATGATTATTGTAGTATTGGCTTCTTGGGGGGCTGAGAAGGTAGGTCTTAGTAACGTGATTGGAGCCTTTTTTGCCGGACTGGCATTGAATCGTACTTCAGCGCAAAAAACTCTCAAAAAGAATTTTACGGTAATTGGCTACAGCAGCTTTATTCCCATCTTTTTTGTTAGTATTGGCTTAAACATGAGTATTAAAGGTATTTTAAATGACTTTATTTTGTTTTTTATCTTAGTAATTGGCAGTGTTTTTTCCAAATTGGTGGGAGCTGGTTTAGGAGCCAAAATTGCTGGTTTTAGTAATTCTAGTGCATTACTAGTGGGAACCGGAATGGTTTCGCGCGGTGAAATGGCTCTTGTGGTTGCGCAAATGGGCTTAACCAACCATTTACTTGCACCTGCGGCTTATTCAACTGTAATCGGAGCAATCATTATGACCACTGTAGTCTCGCCTTTTCTCCTAAAATGGTCAATATCAAAAATGTCTCAGAAATAATGAAGCTCCAAAATACCAATTACTAAGGCTATAATCATTTGCCTAGCCATCTAGTCAAATCTCTTAAAATTGCTTAAAAGTTATGATAATATGGAAAACATGTTTTTTTCATTGTTAAATTTAAGCAGAAGGTAGGAAGGTCGAATGAAAATTCAGCCAGGAGCTGAAATATTTAAATTAAGATGGTATATTAAGCAAATGCGGGGTTGGAGCTTTAAAACCTATTTATTGTTAATGTTGGGAATAGGCATTATCATTGGTGCTACTGTGGCATCGCCCATCACCCAAATTTCTTTGTTAACGATGATTGCTGCCATTTTGGGCTTTACGTGCACCCTTGCTATTACTAACGCTAGGCAAATTAACGGCATCTTGGGTTTAGTTTCCGCTGCAATTTATATTATAATTTCTGTCTATGCGAAAAATTACGCTAATGTGATTTTGCAAACTATTTATATTTTGTTATTAGATCTGCCAGTCTTAATGTTATCGTCATGGTCTAAAGATACGGAAAAACATATTCATGGTTTAACGCTGAAAAAATGGCTTATGACAGTTAGCTTTTTTACTATAGTTTTAGCTTTACTTTATCTGTTGGACACTAAAATTTTTATTAGTCCACGTCCTGTAATTGATGCAACTGCGGGTGCAATAGGGATTACCGGCTCGCTTCTTTGTATGTTGCATTTTCGCGAGCAGTATTACTTTTGGACTGTGCAAGGAATTTTTTCAATTATTTTATGGGGAGTCACTGCCTTTCAAGGTGATGCTAATCTCACATTGTTCTTAACATATATTTTGTATTTAACCAATGATTTACTTGCTTTTACTGATAAGCATGTTCACTGGTTTCATTAACAAAAAAGAAGTCTTTTGTGTACAAGACTTCTTTTATTTTTCCAAGTGGTTTTTCACAATTTTACTTAAGATTTTGGTTGCACCTTTACCGGCTTTATCATCATAATAGGATTGATAGCGTGTATCATTATCATAGGCATTAACAATAGCCAGGTGAATTTTGGTAGAATAATTTGGCATGATAATCTGCAGCCATTTCTGGTGATTTTTAAAAATAGCAGCACTTAAAACTTTTTCTTGCTTGGGATCATTAACAACTGCTTGTAAATCTCGTACAAGATCGGCTTCTGTTTCTTTCATTTTATGATATTTTTCTTCAGTTAGTTGATTTGTTTTAGCCATGTTTCCCTCCAACGAATTATTCAGATACTTAAATTACTATAGCAACAAAATAGGTAAAAATCACATAAAAATACGTAGATTTAATTCCAGATAATTGGTAAAGCTAAGCAGATGCTAAGAAATCCGCTAAATAAAGCGCTATAATAAAGAGAGAGGCGAATTAATGATTACTTTTGTTTGGGCAGAAGATCAAAAACACCAAATTGGTATAGATGGACATTTACCTTGGAAATTGCCTGCAGATCTACACCACTTTAAAAAAATTACTTATGGACATCCAATTATCATGGGTCGCAAAACTTTCGTGAGCTTGCCTCATCTTTTACCGGGGCGCAAACACGTTGTTTTGACGACCAGCTTAACATTAAAAAATAAATATCGTAATAATAACCAGGTTTCAATTATTAAATCTGTCAAAGAATTACAGGACTGGATCAAGGAGCATAAACAGCAAAACCTCTGTGTGATAGGTGGTAATTCGGTTTTTAACGCTTTAAAAAATCAGGTAGATTGTTTAGAAAAAACTGAAATAATAGCAACTTTTAAAGCTGATGTCACAATGACGAAAATTAATTATGATGACTTCATTTTAGTCAAAAAAGAATTTCATCAGCCTGACAACGTTAATCTTTATCCTTATAAATTTCTAACATATATGAGAAAGGAGAAATAACATGAAACAAGTTATTACTTCAACGATCACTTTTATAATCTGTATTATGATCTTAATTAGCAGCTTTTTTCTGGCAGAAAACTTAAATCATAACTATTGGTGGCAAGTAATTGGCATGGCCATTGTCACTTTTGCTGTTGGACAATATTTTTTCGCAATAATAAAATCATACCAATCGACCAAAAAATAATTTACTTTTTTGGTTGACAGAATATTTTTTCAATGTTAAATTAATAAACAATTAAATAATTAATACATCTTGAAAAGCAGAGTAACTAAGTTTTTGTTAATAAAGAGAGCTGATGTTTGGTGAGAGTCAGTTAACAAGACCTAGTGAACATGGGCTTGAAATGATGACTGCTAGTGATATTTAGCTAGTGGCGGAATTGCATCCGTTATAATTGCAAGCTATTGTTAGATAGCTGTTGAGGTTTATTACGTGAGTAATAGACAAATTAAAGGTGGTAACACGAAGCACTCGTCCTTATTTGAGGAAGAGTGCTTTTTTTATTGAAAAATTGGGAGGTTTTTCTGATGACAAAAAAGAGTCGCAATATAATTATCGGAGTGATTGCAGCAATTATAATTATTGCTGTCGGTTGGTTTAGTTTTGGTAAAAAAAGTGGTGACCAAAAGAGCAATCACGTTGTTACTGTAGGTATTGTTAGTGAAACAAAGCCAAAACAAGTTATTTGGAACAAAGCTGCAAAATTGGCTAAAGAAAAATATGGAGTAACAATCAAGATAAAAAACTTTACTGATTATAATCAACCTAACAAGGCAGTTAAAAGTGGCGATATCGATCTTAATTCATTTCAACACTATGCATTTTTGAAAGCGTGGAACAAAGCAAATCACGGTGGTGTAGTTGCAATTGGTCGAACCGAAATTAACCCTATTAGACTATATTCGAAGAAGTATCACAAACTCAGTGATATTCCAAAGGGCGCAACTATAGCTGTGCCTAATGATGCAAGTAATGAATCTCGCGCACTTTTCGTTCTTAAAAATGCTGGTCTGATCAAGTTACGCAAAGGCAAGATTTTAGTTTCTGCTGCTGATGTAATTAAAACTTCTAAAAACATTAAAGTTAAAGAAGTTAGTGCCGATCAATGTGGTCGAGTAATTAATTCAGTTGATGCCGCCGTTGTTAATAATGACTTTGCGGGTCCTGCTGGTCTAGGTAAAAAACAGACAATTTTTGTTGAGCCTGTTAACAAAGATTCTCTGCAATGGGTAAACATCATTTGTGCAAAGAAAGGTCAGGAAAAGAATAAGGATTACCAGGCAGTGGTAAAGGCATATCAAACAGCTGAAACTAAGCGTCTGGACAAAAAATATTATGGTGATATGACTAAACCTGCTTGGGACGTTAAGTTTTAATGATCGGAGAAGATTGTAAATGGGTATTATTGATTTAGAACACGTTAGTGTGGATTTCCCTAGTAAAAAAGGCAAAATTGTTCAGGCTGTCCATAATGTCAGCCTAACAGTTGAAAAGGGTGATATCTATGGCATTGTAGGCTTTTCCGGAGCAGGTAAGTCTACACTAGTTAGAACAGTCAACCTTTTACAAAAACCAACTGCAGGCAATATTAAGGTAAATGGTACTGACTTTGTCAAAGATGGTAAGCAAGTAATTGCTAATAAGGATTTACAACTAGCTCGCAGAAAAATCGGCATGATTTTTCAAAATTTCAACCTATTAAACGAAATTAGCGTAGTTGATAACGTGTCTTTTGCCCTGAAACATTCCGGCTTAAAAGAAAAAGAAATTAAAGAAAAGTCATTAAAATTGTTGGACCTGGTGGATTTAAAAGATAAAGCAAATTCATACCCAGCTCAACTTTCTGGGGGTCAGCAGCAAAGAGTTGCTATTGCCAGGGCTTTAGCAAACGAACCAGATATATTGATTTCTGATGAAGCTACGAGTGCACTTGATCCTCAAAATACATTGCAAATTTTAACTTTATTAAAGAAGTTACAAAAAGATCTTAACCTAACCATCGTACTGATCACACATGAAATGGCTGCCGTCAAAAAAATCTGTAACAAAGTAGCGCTAATGCAATCTGGTCAGGTGATCGAAAATGGCAATCTCCGTAAAGTAGTCTTGCATCCGCAAAAAGATTTAACTAAGAGTTTTGTTGGTGGATCTTTGGAAGTTATTAATACTCTAAGGTCTCTTAAGATTAATAAATTAGATAACGATAATGAAGCTATTTATCAACTTGTTTATAGTATGGCTAACGTTACTAAAACTATCATTATTGATTTATACCGTAAAGTCGGGGTTGAAGCTAGTATGCTATATGGTAACGTAGAACTGCTTGATGATGAGCCAATTGGAACTCTGCTTGTTCAAGTTAAAGGTGATAAGACAAAACAGCAAGAAACAGTAGATTATTTGAGAAAAGAAAAAGTCGCTGTTACTCGTTTGAACGAAAAGGGGGATCTTTATGAGTAGTTGGTTTAGCAGAGTTTTTCCCAATGTTGTGCAACTGGGCTGGCTAGGTGATACTGGCTGGGGAACCAGCATTTTTCAAACATTATATATGACTTTTTGGTCCGGAATATTTGGGGGAATCTTAGGTTTAATTTTCGGAGTAATTTTAGTTCTGACCAAAAGTGATGGCATTAGACCTAATAAATTCTGGTTCAATGTATGCGATAAAATAGTTTCAATTTTTCGTGCTATTCCGTTTATTATCTTACTGGCATTTATAGCACCTGTTACTCAAAAAATTGTCGGGACTCAGATTGGTATAAAAGCAGCTCTGGTTCCATTAACATTGGGCGTGTTTCCTTTTTATGCTCGTCAAGTTCAAGTGGCTTTAGAAAGCGTTGATCACGGTAAAATTGAGGCAGCACAGAGCTTGGGTGCTACGATTTGGGATATTATTTTTAGTGTTTATTTAAATGAAGCGAGATCAGAACTTGCTCGTGTTTCTACCGTTACAATTATTAGTTTAATTGGTTTGACTGCAATGGCAGGAGCCATTGGTGCAGGTGGCTTGGGTAATACAGCAATTTCATATGGATATAACCGCTTTAACAACGATGTAACACTTGTTGCAACGGTACTAGTCATCATTTTGATATTTATCGTTCAAGTGATCGGTGACTTTTTCGCTAAGAAATTAAATCATCAAAGCCGCTAAAAAATATAAAAAAATAAAAACAACGAGGTAAACTCGTTGTTTTTTTCGTATTTAAATATAGAGCTATTTAACTGCATCTTTCAAAGCTTTACCAGGTTTAAACGCAGGAACCTTAGTTGCAGGAATAGTTAAAGTTTCGCCAGTTTGTGGGTTTCTGCCTTTTCTAGCTGCACGATTACGTACTTCAAAAGAACCAAAACCTATAATTTGTACTTTTTCACCTTTAGCCAAGTTATCCTTGATTGATCCGATTAAAGCATCGATGACTTTTTCTGCCACGTTTTGCTTAAGTTCTGCTTTTGCTGCAACCTCTTTAGTGAGTTCAGATTTGTTAATTGAAGCCATAATTCTTCTCTTTTCTATAAAAATTTATACATATTCAATGCTGTTAAATAGTTCGTATTTTTTCTATACTAATCCACCTAAAGCATTGTGTCGCTTGATATCCGGCAACTTTTATTATTTTAGCACAGATAATGCTACCTTCAATAGTAAAAAGCTAAATGTTAACTTAATTTTTGCTGCTCTAACAAGCGGTTGACCATTTGTAGATAGTTTAAATAAAGAGGCTTGAAGCGAGAATGTTTTTCTTTTTGCCAGGGCTTGGGTTTACCGCAAAAATGCAAAATTGAAGTGTTTTTCATGACCCATTCTGTGTTAATTTCACCAGTGCTTCTCGTCAAGTAAACTGAAAAAGCCCTTGCATCATAGTTCCACCGTGTTTCAGGAATTTTGAGTATATCCTCGCCATATAAGTAGTTTAGAATATCCTGATCAGGCAAAATCAAAGTGTCATGATGTTGTTCAATTGCCTGAGTAATATCTTCAATTTTGATCTTTTTTCTCATTTGGTCCAAATCCATTAACATTATTCCTGAGTTGAAGTATCCAGTTGAAGTCCCAAGTCTGATATTATTGATTGAACTCATAATGTCTGTTAAACCCTCATGAACCGAAGCAGCAAACATTTTACCTTCAAGATCTAATTGCCATAATGGCACTACTGAGTTTATAACTAATATGTCCGGGTCGAGGTAAATAATTCTATGTAAGTTTGCAGGTAAAATTTTGCTTGAAAGTAGCCTAAAGTACATTTCCTTGGGGTAATCATGCAGGTTTAGCAATGAATTTGGAAATTTGATTTTTCTGTTCATAGTTAGAGTCGATACTTTAATTCTGATTTTTGTACCAAACTTTTTAAGTTTATTTAGAGCATGTTGATCAATATTATCATAAATTAACCAGACATGGAATTCCTCAGTCATATTGTTAAGTCTGAGGGAATACATCATCACTTCAAGTGGTTTGATATAGTTTTGGTCAATAGTAACCAATATTTCGATCGGTTCTTTTAGAGGATTATTCATAAAGTCTTCCTTTACCAGTTTTTTGTTTATTTTCACTATTTATTAGTATAAAGCAAAACATGTTAAGATACCTCATAATATAAGTTGTAAAAATAACTTAGTGTGCAAACGTTATAAATAAATTACTTATCTTAGATTTTGCCAAAGAAATTATTTATTCAAAGTAGTAGAATGTATATAAATAAAGTTTTAGCAAAGAGGTATTAACATGAAGAAAAAATTATTGCTAAGTTTAACTGGAATTACTGCTTTAGTATTGGGGCTATCCGTTAGTAACCCAGTTGCAGCTGCAAGTTCGTCAATTCAAGGACAGAATCCTGCTACAGCTAAAGAAACAAATACTGCGACTCAAAGTGATAGCAATAAGGAACAAACTAGCCCAAACGAAACATCTGCTGCTGGCAATTCCTTCAAAAATACTAATAATTTAAATAAAGTTTTAAAGTATTTGCAAAAAAGTGTCATATTAAAAAAGCCGGCATATATTTATGATAATAAAGGCAAAAAGATAAAAAATAAAAAATTGAAGAAAGGAACAATTGTATATGTTTCCGGCCTTAATACTGCCAAAGGACACAGTTTTTTACAGCTAAGTACTAAAAGTAAGAAAAAACAATATATTAAACCGGGAAATGTTAAAATTCTTAAAATTAAAGTTTACAAGGTTAAGACGAATGCCAAAGTTTACGACAAAAAGGGTAGACTAGTGGTAATAGGAAATAAATATCCGTTTGTTAAAAAAGGAGTAAAAATTCCGGTCTATTATGTGAGGAAAATCAATGGCCAAAAATTTGCGGGAATTTCTAATACCCAATTTCTAAAATGGTCTGATATAGTTCATAAGACTAATTAAAAATTGCTTTACAATAATGGTAGTTAAAGAATTTACAGAAAGAGGTACTAAAATGACTGATGCAGTTTTAAAAAGAGTAGCTATCAGGAAATATACGGCTGAAAAAGTCTCTGAAGACGACGTAAAAGCATTGATAGCAGCATTTCAAGCTTCACCTTGTGGTATGCACCAAGCTGATGTGATGCAGATGACAGTGGTTGAAGATGAGAATTTGTTATCTGAAATTGAACAGGTAACAAGCAATGCTTGTTACAATGCTCCTTTATTGTTTATTATTAATGTCAAAAAAAATAATGAATTTGGTGAGAGAGATGCTTCAGTTGCTGCAGAAAATTTGATGGTAGAGGCAGCAGCACTTAACTTGGGTTCAGTTTATCTAATGAATGCGGCAAATGTGTTAAATTCTGCTAAAAGTTTAGAACAAAAGTTGGAAGTTCCAGAAGATTTTGAAACTAGTGTCATTGTGGCATGCGGACATGCTGCAGAGCAACCAAATGATGACAGATCAAATAGATATAAAGTTGTCAGAAAATAACTGCTTTAAAAGACTTAATATTAAAACTGTAGTCCTATTTTTAACTGATGTGGCTACAGTTTTTTTGACAAAAAAATTAAATTTATTAAAGCCAGAATGGTTTATGGCTATCTTACTTGATATAATAATTATGTAAGCGTTACATTTTTTACTTAAGGAGCAAGTTTCATGAAAAAGATTATTAATGATCCAGCAAATGTTGTACCGGAAATGGTTGAAGGAATGGTCAGATCATATCCCCAGTATATTGCCAAGGTTAAGGATACTGAAGCTGTTATGAGAGCAGATAAAGATTCTATGACGGGCAACGTCGGTATTGTCAGTGGCGGAGGTTCAGGTCATGAACCTACTCATGCTGGTTTTGTGGGCAAAGGAATGCTTAGTGCAGCTGTTTGCGGACAAGTTTTTACTTCCCCAACTCCAGATCAAATATATGAGGCTATTAAGGCGGTTAATCAAGGTCAGGGCGTTTTTTTAGTAATTAAAAATTATTCAGGCGATGTGATGAATTTTGATATGGCTAAAGATATGGCTGATATGGACGACATTAAGGTCAAGTCAATTGTGGTAGATGATGATATTGCCGTCGAAAATAGTACATTTACCCAAGGAAGACGGGGAGTAGCCGGAACTTTGTTTATGCACAAGATTTTAGGGGCAATGGCTCAAAATGGTGCCAGTCTAGACGAGATTGATGCGACAGCCAAAAAGGTATTGCCTAATATTAAAACAATTGCGGTTGCTTTGTCTGCTGCTACCAATCCTGAAACAGGTAAACCCGGTTTTGTTCTCAAAGATAATGAAATCGAATACGGTGTTGGTATTCACTCAGAGCCTGGATACCGGCGTGAACAGATTAAACCTGCTAAAGATTTAGTAACGGAATTAGTGGGCAAATTAAATGATGAAATGCATTTAGACCAAAATAAGAAATATGCTGTGTTGGTAAATGGTATGGGCGCTACACCATTAATGGAACAGTACATTTTTAGTAATGATTTACTTAACAAACTAGCAGAGTTCAATGTCAAGCCAGCTTTCATGAAAGTGGGTAATTACATGACTTCGCTTGATATGGCAGGTATTTCACTCACAATATTTGAATTAGCTGATGACAAGTGGCTTGATTATCTCAATCAGCCAGTAGAAACAATCGCTTGGTAAAAGGAGAAGTTAATATGGGCTTAACAGTTAAAAATGTGATTGAATGGATGAATAATTTTTCTGCTAAAATTGAACAAAATAAGCAATTTTTAAGTGATCTGGATACTGCGATTGGCGATGGTGACCACGGTTTTAATATGAGCCGAGGTATGACAGCGGTTAGTCAAAAATTAAGTACTGAGCCCAAAACCATCACAGATGCTTTTAAGCAAATCGCTATGACTCTCATTTCTACAGTTGGTGGTGCCTCTGGTCCACTTTATGGAACTGCTTTCTTGGAAATGGCGAAGAAAAGCAGCACAAGTTCAGACATAGGAGACTTACTGGCTGCTGCATTGACAGGTATTAAAAAACGTGGTGGTGCTGAACCTGGTGATAAAACCATGGTTGATGTGTGGACCGCATTAGTTCCAGAAGTTAAAACCAATAAGCTAACACAGGAAAAAATCGCTTCAGCTGTAGAGGCAACTAAAGACTTAGTTGCCAAAAAAGGTCGTGCTTCATATTTAGGCGAAAGATCAAAAGGCCATGTTGATCCTGGCTCGCAATCAAGTGGGTACCTTTTTGAGGCGTTACTTGAAACAGAAGGTATCTTATGAGTTTAGGCATTACTTTAGTATCCCATGTTCCAGAGATTGTAACCGGTTTGTCTGAGCTATTGGGACAGGTTGCAAAAGATTTGTCAATTACCACTGCGGGTGGAACTAACGCTGATGATATTGGCACCAGTATGGACAAAATTTTGCATGCTTTTTCTGAAAATAAAGCTGATGAAATATTGGCATTTTATGATTTAGGTAGTGCCAAAATGAATCTTGAACTAGCAACGGAAATGACTTCTAAAAAGATTCATCTATATGATGTAGCCTTTATCGAAGGGGCTTATACTGCTGCTACTTTAATTGAGGCGGGGGTCGAGTTAACGGAGATAGAAGGACAGCTTAAGCCCCTAGCCCTAAAGAAATAGAATAAATACCAGATTTATATTGAGTAAAAATAACATTAAACGTATCTTAACTTAATTTTAGCCGAAAAATTTAGAAACTCTTTTAAATCTTATGTTATAAAATAACAACAAATTGAGATTTTTTGGAAAGATAGTTTTATTTAAAGAAAGGGTTTACATAGGTAGAATTTTATAATATATTGGATCTGGGAGTAATTTACTACTAAACATTATTTTGGGTTTCAAAAGGAAGTCCAATAATCGAAGTAGGAGATTAAAAATGAATAATAGCTTAACAATGCAAGTAGTGGGAGAGTTCCTCGGAACTATTATCTTGGTGTTGCTTGGAGATGGCGTTTGTGCCGGTGTCAATTTGAATAAGTCGAAGTCAAAGGGCAGTGGCTGGATCGTTATTTCTTTTGGCTGGGGCTTTGCCGTGACGTTTGGTGTATTCTGTGTTAGCTGGCTTTGCCCGGGTCACTTTAATCCTGCAGTGTCACTAGGTATGGCAATTGCCAATAAGTTGCCATGGTCTTCCGTTCTGCCATATATGCTGGCCCAAACAGCTGGAGGCTTTATCGGTGGTATCTTAGTATGGCTAACCTATTTTCCTCACTGGCAAGAAACAACTGATCAAGATGGCATTTTAGGGTCGTTTGCTACGACACCAGCTATAAGAAATTACGGTTGGAATTTCTTTACTGAGACGATTGCTACCTTTGTTTTGGTATTTGGCTTGTTAGGATTGACCAATACAAAATTAGCTCCAGGATTTAATCCATTGTTAGCTGGATTTTTGATTACAGCGATTTGTTTGTCTTTAGGAGGACCGACTGGAATCGCGATTAATCCAGCCCGTGATTTGGGACCTAGACTGGCTCACCAATTTATGCCGATTGCCAATAAAGGTGGTTCAGATTGGGCTTATAGCTGGGTTCCAATCTTTGGCCCACTTTTAGGCGGAGTAATTGCTGCATTATTGTTCAAAGTTATTGTATAAAAGAAAAGCATTAGCTTATAGTAACACCTTCAAATTTGTAAAATTTGAGGGTGTTTCTTGTTTCTCAATCCATTTTTCCTTTCCAATTTGATTTCATAAAAATCTTCTAGTTCCAAAATAATTATCGAGTAAACTTTTAATGCTTATGTGCTAAATATTTTTGATTGTTCTGTTGAGCTTATTCTGCTAACATATTTTAATTTTTTTATAGAAAAGAGTTTAGCAGCAACGATTTTCACTAGAATGGGTTACATTCTCCTTAAAATTGCCTTGGGTGCTTGTTTTCTGCTGCTCTAGTTTAGTATTATTAAAACTATATTGAATTAAAAAAGGCGGTTTAAATGAATAATTGGGCTGTAATATCAACTTGGAGTATGTCGTATGACGGATTGGTGAAAGCGGCAGAATTGCTGCGAATGGATGCAAGTGCTGGGGATGCTGTTGAAAATTTGATAAAAGAAGTAGAATCATATCCTCTTTATAAATCTGTAGGATATGGCGGACTTCCTAACGAAGATGGAGTTGTCCAAATGGATGCTGCATTCATGGACGGTGACACATTAGCGCAAGGTTCTGTAGCGGCAATTGAGAACGTAAAGCACGCTGTTTCGGTAGCCCGTAAACTAAGCTTAAATAAGACTAACAGCTTTTTAGTCGGAGAAGGAGCGACTAAATATGCAATGCAGAATGGCTTTGAAATGACTAATATGTTGACTGAAAGAGCCAAAACTATCTGGCAGAACAAAGTAAAACAGCAACTTCAATCAGACCTGCATCCTTATGATGGTCATGATACCGTAGGAGCAATAACTCTTGATCAAAATAATTCGCTGGCAGCTGCTACATCAACCTCTGGCTTATTTATGAAGAAAAATGGTAGAATCGGCGATTCACCTCTGTCCGGATCAGGATTCTATGCAGATAGTCACATTGGAGCTGCGACTGCAACTGGCCTAGGAGAAGACATCATGAAGGGCTGCCTTTCATACGAAATAGTCCGTAAAATGGCAGAAGGAAAGTCTCCCCAGGAAGCCTGTGATGCTACAGTTTATCCGTTTTGTAATGATTTAAAGAAGCGTTATGGTCAAGTAGGCGAAATTTCCCTCATTGCCTTGAATAAAAAAGGCGAGTGGGGCGTAGCAACTAACGTGGAGTTTCCTTTTTGTATTGCTGCTAAAAAGCAAGGCCCTCAGATATTAATGGCAAATCCGGGGCTGCACAATAACACCAAAATTGAACCAATTTCTCAAGCCTGGTTAGATGACTACCAAAACAAAATCAATGCACCGGTAAAGTAACCAAAGTTAGGAAGAAAGTGAAGTTAAATGTTAAAAGAAGCCTGTGTAGAAAATTTTGCTAAAATTCCTTATGTTATTAATAAAGGTGCTGACAGAATTGAACTGAATAATAATTTAGCATTAGGTGGCACCACGCCTTCTTATGGAGTTATCAAAAAAGCAGTTAGTTATGCCTCTAATTTTCACATACCAGTTATTGTGATGATTAGGCCAAGGGGTGGAAATTTTTGTTATTGTGAAAGTGAAATTGAAATAATGGCCAGTGATTTAGAAATAGCAGCTAAATTAGGTGCTCAAGGAGTGGCTTTTGGCTGTTTAACCTCCCAAAATCATTTGGATAAAGCAAAAATGGAGCGTCTTATATTTCTAGCCAGATCTTTAGATATTGATGTTCTTATGCACATGGCTTTTGACGCAATACCTTTAACTGAGCAAGAAGATGAACTAAACTGGTTAGCGAATAAAGGTGTCAAGAGAATTTTGACACATGGCGGAGAGTTATCAACTCCTGTTTTAAATACCATTTCTCATCTAAAAGAAATTATTAACTGGGCAAACGGCAAGATAGAAATATTACCAGGTGGTGGCATTACCGCCAAAAATAGCACTTTAATTGCTGAAAGATTGCAGGTAGACCAGTTACATGGTACAAAAATTGTTGAATGAAATTAATTTTTAACATAGCTCAAAGTCTGATTACTGAAAAATAGTTGCACATCAAAATATACAGCCACTTTAAGCAATAAGGCATTAGTTTTATTTGTCTACAGTAGCTAAATTAAAAGCATTAGGATCTGACTTAATCATTTTCACTAAAATATAGTTGACAGGAAATAAGTCATTGATTAAAATATCTTTAATATTGATAAAGCGATGAAAAGATAAGTAAGTTTGCAAGTAACGTTTTAGAGAGTCCTGTTGCTGAAAAGGGACCGTGATGGTAAGCTGAAAGTAACTTTGAGCTATATGGTGAAAGTTAGTAGCTATTATTGGGTACACCCATTAACGTGTTAGCGTATCGCAGTATGCCGTACGTGAAGTGACTGTGTTTTTGTCATCTTTAATGATAATTATTGCAGTAATATAGGTGGTACCGTGCTTAAGCACCCTTGATTTTCAAATCAAGGGTGCTTTTTTATTACCTAAATAAATTTATCAAGGCCCTTTATCTATATTAAGTGTTTATATTTTTCAGGAGGAACTGTAATGGAAGAAATCGAAAGAGATGTTAATACCAAGCCTTTATCTTGGAAACAATATTTAGTAGTTGCATCATTGCTATTCGGTCTATTTTTTGGTGCCGGTAATTTAATTTTTCCACTTCATTTAGGCCAGCTTGCAGGAGCAAATTGGGGAATGGCCACTTTTGGCTTTTTAGTAACGGCTGTGCTTTTGCCACTATTAGCCGTTTTAGCTATTAGTGCCAGTCATGCTAAGGGGGTTTACGATATTGGCAAACCTTTGGGAAATAGTTTTGCTCTCGCGTTTATGGTTTTAATCCATTTGACCTTAGGACCATTATTTGCCACACCGCGGACCGCGAGTATTTCCTTTTCAGTTGGCTTGCAGCCGGTATTGCCGAAATCAGCCACTAAGCCGGCACTTTTAATATTCTCGGCAATATTCTTCATTTTGGCTTTTATTATTTCTTATAAACAATCTACGATTTTGACCAGTATCGGCAAAATTTTAAATCCTTTGTTTTTATTGCTGTTATTTTCAATTTTTTTATTAGCGGCTATTTCTCCAATGGGTGCTGCCCAAAATCAAAATGTTACTGCGGCTTATCAAAGTGCACCTTTCTTTAATGGTTTTTTGGAAGGGTACAACACTATGGATGCACTGGCTGGATTGGCTTTTGGCTACACAATAGTTTCGGCCGTACGCCAACTTGGAAAAACTTCGGCGAAAAGTAACGCAAAAGTGACTGCCAGAGCCGGTGTGATTGCCACAAGTGCAATTGGTGTCATTTACGTTGGTTTAATTTGGGTTGGAGCAACGACATTAAATCAATTTAAAATTTCTGCTGAAGGCGGTACTGTCTTTAACCAAATAGTGACTTATTATCTGGGTTACTTTGGTCATGCTTTACTTGCTACATTAGTTACACTAACCTGTTTAACTACAGCTGTCGGTTTGATTGCCGCTTTTGCGCAAGACTTTCACCGCAGTTTTAGTAAAATTAGTTACCATGGTTGGCTGACAAGTATGACTATTGTTTCCTTCATTACTGCTAATTTTGGTTTAGACACAATTATTTCCTGGTCAACACCAATGTTAATGTTTTTATATCCAATCGCTATGGTATTGATTATATTGTCAATCTGTGGTTCCTTATTTGACCATGATCCAGTTGTTTACTTTTGGGGTATCGCCTTTACTTTTATTCCGGCCGTTTTGGATATGATTGCGTCTTTTCCTGCGCTGGTTAGCAAACAAGCCTGGGCACTACAATTAAGAGCACTCCAATTACAATTTCTTCCTTTTGCTGACATAGGGATGGACTGGGTTATTCCGGCAGTTATTGGATTAGTAATCGGTTTAATCTTCCATTTTTATCATAAGCAAAAAAGTAATTAATTGTGTAAATATTGTTCGATTTCTCAAGCGCATCTTTTGACAACAACTGTTTATAAAAGTAGATTAAAGAAAAAGCAGTTTTGTTAATGTAAAAGGTAGGATTGAGTATTTTGAATAATATGAACATGAATCATAGTAAAAATATGAATCATTCAATGGACGCCAACTCTTCGATGAAAATGGGTAGTCATGACATGATGATGCATGGCGGTCATATGATGCATATGGGTAATTTGAAAAGAAAGTTTTGGCTTTCATTAATATTATCTTTGCCAATTATCTTTTTGTCCCCTGCAATGGGAGTCCATTTGCCATTTCAATTTTCTTTTCCAGGTTCTGAATGGGTTGTAGCCATTTTTGCCACAATTCTTTACTTCTATGGCGGTGAGCCCTTCTTGTCAGGTGCATTTTATGAAATAAAAGCAAAAAAGCCCGAAATGATGACTTTGATTTCTTTAGGCATCACTACTGCTTATATTTATAGTATTTATGCTTTCGTTGAAAACAATTTACTAAACAGCAAAGTTCATGTAATGGATTTCTTTTGGGAATTGGCAACTTTAATTTTAATTATGCTTTTAGGACATTGGATTGAAATGATGTCCGTGATGAATGCGAATAGCTCAGTTCATGATTTAGCAAAACTTCTGCCAGATAAAGTTCACGTTCAAAATAATGGCCGAACAGAAGATGTGGCAATTAATGCTGTCCAAAAAAATGCTGTCATCTTAGTCAAAGCCGGTGAAAGTATTCCTCTTGATGGCGTAGTATTAAACGGTTCAAGTCAAGTAAATGAATCACTTGTGACTGGAGAATCCAGTGCAGTTACGCGCAAAGAAAATGACAAGGTAATTGGTGGCTCAATAAATGGCTCTGGTACTTTAACTGTCAAAGTTACTAGCTCCGCAAATTCAGGTTTCTTGGCCAATGTTAATAAGTTAGTGCAATCTTCTCAAATGAATAAATCACGGCTGCAAAACTTAGCCGATCGGGTTTCCAGCTGGTTATTTTATGCTGCTCTTATTTTTGGTATTATTGCTTTAATCGTTTGGACTAGCTTACGCGGAATTTCTGGTGGTCTTGAACGGATGGTAACTGTATTAGTTATTGCTTGTCCTCATGCACTCGGTTTGGCTATTCCTTTAGTAAATGCTAAGAGTACCTCAATCGGTGCTAAAAATGGCTTATTGATCAGAAATCGCAACGTGATCAGCGTCAGCTCTAAAATTAATTATTTGCTTTTAGATAAAACTGGCACTCTGACGGAAGGCAAGTTTCAAGTGCGCAAATGTGACAGCTTGAATAAGTCGTACAGTGCAGATGAAGTAATTAAACTGATCGCTTCACTTGAACAAGATTCTAATCACCCGATTGCGCAAAGCATTTTACAGTTTGCTAAGGAAAAAAATATTGAGCTCTATCCATTGTCAAATAGTAAGACTTTGGATGGTAAAGGTGTTTCTGGAACTTTAAATGGAAAGGAATATCAACTTGTAAATGAAAAAGCTGCTAGAAGTTTGGTGAGTCATTTCCCGGAAATTGATGCTTTAAACTACACTTCCAGCTATTTAGTTGCAGGAAATGAACTTTTAGGTTATGTAGCAGTTGGTGATGAAATAAAGAAAAATGCAGCAGCTTTGATTAAGCAAATTAAAGATCTTAACATTACACCGGTGATGCTAACCGGCGATAATGAAAAAGTTGCTCAGAGTATTGCGCAGAAACTAAAAATTTCCGAGGTTCACTCAGGCTTAATGCCAGCTGACAAACAAAAAATTGTCGCGCAACTTCAGGAAAAAGGAAACAAAGTCATGATGGTGGGAGACGGCATCAATGATGCTCCTAGCTTAGCTAAAGCTGATATTGGTGTAGCTATTGGTGCAGGAACTGATGTTGCTGTGGACTCAGCTGATGTTGTTTTAGTGAACAGTGAACCACTTGATATTATCAGTTTCCTCAACCTTGCTCAGCATACTCAAAGAAAAACCATCGAAAACTTATGGTGGGGAGCAGGCTACAATATCATAGCTTTACCACTGGCAGCGGGTATACTTGCACCATGGGGAATTTTACTTTCCCCAGCAGTCGGTGCGATTTTAATGTCTTTGTCAACAGTTATCGTAGCTATTAATGCTGAAACACTAAAAATATAAATAACTAGTTAAGGCACTCAATAAGAGTGCTTTTTTGCTAAAATAAAATAAATTTTAAAATTTTAAAATGATACCCCTTTTATTTTAAAATATTGAAAATAATACTAAAAACCTGTATTATAAGTGCAAGAGAATATTACTGCTTTAATAGCTTAAATACTAACATTTGAAAAAGGAGATTTAGTATGAGTAAAGAAGAATACCGTGTTGAAAGTGATACAATTGGTCCTGTTAAAATTCCTAAAAATGCACTGTGGGGTCCTCAAACTGAAAGGAGTCGTAACAATTTTCCCAGTGGCGAATTAATGCCACTTGCAATTATTCGTGCTTTTTTACATTTAAAAAAAGCTGCAGCCGAATCAAATGTAGAAGTTGGCGCTGAACCAGCAGAAAAAGGGCAGGCTATTGAGGAAGCGATTGATCAACTATTAAAATTAGATGATCATGAATTGCGTCAAGATTTTCCGTTACACGTATTACAAACCGGTTCTGGTACTCAGAGCAATATGAATGTTAACGAAGTAGTAGCAAATCTAGCTAACAAGATGCACCCAAGTTTGGATATTTTACCCAATGATGACGTTAATAGAGGGCAATCTTCAAACGATACTTATCCAACAGCAATGAATATTGTGGCAGTGGAAGCTTTAGATAAACTTGAACCGGCTGTGCAACACTTAATTGACGAACTCAAAATTAAGCAGGACAAGTATTGGAAAACCGTCAAAGTTGGCCGTACTCACCTGCAAGATGCTACTCCGATAACTTTTGGGCAGGAGATTTCAGGTTATATTTCAGCTTTAAAACATGATTTATCTTATATCCAAGAGCTTAAGCCTACATTATATGAACTGGCAATCGGTGGTACGGCTGTTGGAACAGGCCTTAATGCTGCACCGGGAATGACTGTCAAAATTGCTGACAAACTATCTCAAGTTTACGGCCATGATTTTAAAGTTAATACCAATAAATTTTGGGGCTTAGCTCATCATTCTGGCATAGATGTTGTCCATGGTGCTTTAAAAACTTTGGCTGCCGACATGTTTAAGATAGCCCAAGATATAAGATTCCTGGCATCAGGTCCAAGAGCAGGCTATCATGAACTTAATATTCCGGCTAATGAACCGGGTTCTTCGATTATGCCGGGCAAAGTTAATCCGACACAAGCTGAGGCCGTGACTATGGCAGCTGCAAAGGTTTTTGGCAATGATACAACTATCACTTTTGCTTGTTCTCAAGGTAATTTTGAAATGAATGTCTATAAAACTGTCATGATCACAGCTTTTCTGGATTCTTGTGACATATTAACCGGTACCATTAACGGTTTTGCTGATAAAATGATTGCCGGCTTAACGGTAAACGCTGCAAAAATGGACAATTTACTTGAAAGTTCTTTGATGACAGTGACGGCTTTGTCACCTCATATTGGCTATCATGCAGCTGCTAAGATTGCACAGACTGCAGATAAAGAAGGAACAACGCTTAAAGAAGCAGCCCTTAAAAGTGGCAAATTAACTGAAAAGGAATATGATGAATGGATGGATTACATGGAGATGACCAATATCTCTCAGACTAATCCTGAAAAATAAATCTTTTAAATTTCTGTAGAGGAGAAATCAATGGGTAAATTTGTTTTTACGCCTAATAAGGCTTCTGAAATACAAGAAAGTTACGACGCAATTATAATCGGTGCAGGTGGTGCCGGCTTAACTGCAGCGATTCAGGCTCATGAATTAGGACTGAAGGTTGCTATCTTTGAAAAGAATTCTGATTTAGGTGGGAACACAAACAGAGCTTCTTCTGGAATGAATGCTTCTGAAAGTCTTGTTCAAATAAAACAGGGAATTATAGACGATAAAGAAGACTTTTACCGTGAAACTATTAAAGGTGGAGGAATGATGAATGATCGTGAACTTCTACGCTACTTTGTCGATCATTCTGCTCTTGCAATAGATTGGCTAATGGATCACGGTATAGAGCTAACTAATTTAACTATTACTGGTGGGATGAGCAAGAAGAGAGCTCACCGTCCTGCTTCAATGGCACCAGTCGGCAATTATTTAGTAACTGGAGCTTTAAAGCAAATACAAGAAGATAAAATCCCAGTTTTTAATAATGCAAAAGTAACTAAGCTTATACAAGATAACAAAGAGCAAGTAACTGGTGTTCAGGTTGATACTCTGAATGGACAAGTAAAAGTGAGTGCAAACGCTATTCTTTTAGCTTCTGGTGGCTTTGGTTCATCTAAAGAATTAATTAAAAAATATCGTCCTGACCTGGTAAATTATAAGACTACGAATCAGCCTGGTGCTACTGGTGATGGTTTAAAACTTGCTAGTCAAATTGATGCACAGCTAGAGCAAATGGACTTTATTCAAGTGCACCCAACTGCACAAACTGATACTGATCACGTCTACTTGATCGGAGAAGGCTTAAGAGGAGAAGGAGCTATTCTCGTTAACAAATCTGGTAAAAGATTCGTCAACGAGTTAAGTACACGTAAAATTGTTTCTGACGCCATTAGCAACTTAAATGAGAACGGTGCTTTTTTGGTGTTCGATCAAGGTATTAGAAACAACTTTACTGCTGTTGAATTTTATGATCACGTAGGATTGGTTAGTCACGGAGAAACAATTTCTGATCTAGCTCAAAATATTGGTGTCACAGCTTCGAACTTGAATGAAACTATTACTAATTGGAATGAGTCTGTCACCAATAAAACAGATAAAGAATTTGGCAGAACAACAGGAATGGAGCATCAAATTGCGCAGGGACCATTCTTTGCAATTCATATTAACCCAGCTATCCACTATACTATGGGCGGTATCCATATCAATCCCAAAACCGAAGTTTATGATACAGACGGTAACATTATTAAAGGCCTCTATGCTGCGGGAGAAGTTTCAGGTGGATTACACGGAAATAACCGAATTGGTGGCAACTCGATTGCTGAAACTGTCATTTTTGGCAGGCAAGCAGGAATACAAATGAGCAAGTTTGTCAAAAACCAATAACTATAATTTAACTAAATTGGCGCTTAAAAAAGAATTGTTAGCCGTTGATAATATTGTTAGGTATTTTGTCAGATTCCACGCTTTGTAAGCTGGGGTTTTGCCACTGATTTGTCTACTGCTTTTTATTTTACATAAGCAAGATTATGTTTAGCAATTTTAAAGCTCTTTGTCGTTTAGCAGCGACGAAGGGCTTTTTATTTTAGGTTTTTAGGTAAACGGGTATGCCAAAAATACTAATTTTTACCTTATTGACAAACCGAATTTTAAATATGTAAGACTGTTTTCATTTTTAAAAAATTAAAAAATAAATTATTTATTTTAAATATTGCAAATAACAGAAATAAAATTTATAATGTGGATGTAAAGGATTACATTTTTAAAAAATTTGAAAGGAAATGACTTAATGAATAAGAAGGTATTATTGGTTGGAGACGGAGCTGTAGGTTCAACTTTTGCAAATGACTTGTTGCAACATACTAGTGTTGACGAGCTGGTAATCTGTGATGTGGTCAAGAATCGTCCGGTGGGAGATTCAATGGATTTGGAAGATATACTGCCTTTTACAGGCGAGTGTAATATTCATTCTGGTGAATACTCTGATGCAAAAGATGCTACTGTGGTGGTAATTACAGCAGGTGTTCCCCGCAAGCCAGGAGAAAGTCGGCTTGATCTTGTGAATAAAAATGTTAGCATCTTGAAAAGTATCATTCAACCAGTAGTCGAATCGGGCTTTGATGGTATTTTCTTAGTTTCTGCTAATCCAGTTGATATATTGACAACTTTAACCCAAAAACTATCTGGCTTTCCGAAAAACAAAGTAATTGGGACAGGTACATCACTAGATACTGCTCGTTTAAAGGTTGATTTAGCCAGAAGATTAGATGTTCCGGTGGCTGGGGTTAATTCCATGGTTTTAGGTGAACACGGTGATACTTCATTTGAAAACTTTGATGAGTCAACTGTGGGCGGTAAGCCACTAACAGAATTTGCTCATATTGATGATAATATTTTGAACCAAGTTGAACTGAATATTCGTCAAAAAGGTGGAAAAATAATTGAAAATAAAGGTGCAACTTTTTATGGCATTGCGATGATGTTAACGCAAATTGTTACCGCAATATTGACTAACCGTTCAATTGCTTTGCCTTTATCTGCACCAATTAATGGTGAGTATGGCATTAAAAGCGAACTTTATTTAGGCACACCTGCAGTAGTTGACGGGTCTGGAATCAGCCAGGTGATTGAGACTGAACTTTCAGAGTCTGAAAAGGCAAAAATGGTGGATTCGGCTGCCAAAATGCAAGAAGTACTAAATAATATTGCTTTAGATTAATTAAAAAGAAGGCATGAATAATGCAGGTTGGTAAGAGAATTTTTTTACAAAGAAAGCTTCCCGCAAAAGAAGTAGTTTCTGCATATAAAAAGCTGCCCTCATCAAATGTGGCTGACTGTATGAATAGAACAGGTGCAATGTCGCCCAGAATCAGGCTGATGTCACACCCACATGAAGAAATGTGTGGTCCAGCTTTTACAGTTCATAACCGCCCAGGTGATAATTTAACTATTTATGCAGCTTTAAAATATTGCCAAGAGGGTGATGTGGTGGTCATCGATAATGAAAATGATAATACCAGGGCAGTTATTGGTGAAGTAATGATGACATGGCTACGGGATCAAAGACATGTAGCTGGTGTAGTAGTTGATGGGCCAATAAGAGACATTGATAGTTTAAGCAACTGGGATTTGCCTATTTATGCTGTAAGTACCACTCCAGATGGCCCCTATAAAGAAGGACCGGGAGAAATTAATGTGCCGGTTTCTTGTGGTAACGTAAGTGTTAACCCAGGTGACGTCATTTTAGGCGACGCTGACGGTGTTATCAAAATTGCTCTGGAAGAAGCAACGGAGTTATTGCCGATTGTTCAGAATTTTCATGAAAAGGATGAGGCAAAAGCAGCTAGTTTTCATGATGGTTCAGGAAATATAGATTGGCTTGATGATGAATTAAAGAATAAGAATTATAAAATTATCGACGATTTTTATCGCCCGGAAAATTATAGGTAATTACTATGAAAACACTTGAAAAAGTTAATTATAAGGGCTTTGTTTTACCTTTAGTGATTGGCGTTATCCTTTGGTGCATCACGCCTTTGCGTCCGGCTGGCTTGTCAGCTTCCGCATGGGAGATGTTTGCCATTTTTGTAGCAACTATTGTTGGCTGTATTACAAAGCCTTTGCCCATAGGTGGTACTACTTTAATCGGACTGATAGTGACAGTTTTAGTTGGTTTAGCTCCAATCAAAGATGTTGTAGATCCCAAAACTGGTAAAGTAACTTCTGGTATTCTCAGCGCCTTTAGTAATTCTGCTTCTTGGCTAATTGCTATGGCTTTTATCATGGCTTATGGTATTAGCAAAACCGGTTTAGGTAATCGGATTGCGTATTGGATGATTGAAAAATTTGGTAAGAAGTCCATTGGTATCGGCTATGCTATTACCGGTTTGGAATTAGTTTTAGGAGCTTTAATACCATCAAATAGTGCTCGTACAGGTGGTGTAGTTTGGCCGGTGACAGAATCAATCTCTAAAGATTATGATTCTGATCCTAATGATCCTTCAAGAAAGAAAATCGGAGCTTATCTTAGTTTTACAGCCTTCCATGCCAACATTCTGTCAACTGCTCTGTTTATTACAGGTGCTGCTCCTAATATGGTGGCTTCTCAAATGGCAGCACAGAAAAATTATAATATGACCTGGATCAGCTGGTTTACAGCAGCGATAGTTCCTGTTCTAGTTGCAACTATTATTATTCCAGTTGTGATTTATAAGATTTTTCCTCCAGAAATTAAAGAAACTCCCAATGCTAAAAAATGGGCCAGTGACCGTTTAGCAAAAATGGGACCAGTGACAAAGCCTGAAATGATTATGTCAATAGTATTTTTGCTGGCTATTATATTATGGGTTTTATCCGGAATCTTCAAAATTCCTCAATTAGATTCTACTTTTGTAGCCTTTTTAGCTGTCGGCTTGTTGCTGCTAACTGGTGTCTTAACTATGAAAGATGCTTTAAACCAAACTGGAGCTTGGAACATTCTAATTTGGCTGTCAATTTTAATATTTATGGCAAGTAAACTTATTTCCTTTGGCTTCATTGACTGGTTCTCCAAGACTATTCAGACTAGTCTTCACGGAATAAGCTGGCAAATAGTATTAGCCGTTTTAGTGATCTTGATGTTTTACACCCACTACTTCTTTGCAAGTGGTACTGCACATATGACAGCATTATACTTGCCATTCTTATCTGTTGCTGTTGCTACAGGAGCTCCATTAGGATTATCAGCTATGCTCTTGGCGTTTACCGGTGCAATTAATGCTTCAACTACTCACTATGCTAACGGACCGGCTTCTATATTAGCTACAACTGGTTACATTAAGCAGAGTGAATGGTGGAAATATAACTTTATCTTAGGAATTCTTTATTTACTGATTTTCGGTGTGATAGGCACTTTATGGATGAAAGTTATTGGAATTTGGTAAATGCTTAAGGCAAACAATTTTATAACTAATGACGGTATTCGAATAACTTATTACGATACATTAAAAAGCGGTCAACCTCTTTTAGCGGTTCCCGGCATAGGTAGTTCCGTAGCATTATGGCAAGAGGCTGTAAGGCTTTTTACAGAGGATTACCGCATTATCATAATTGACCCTCGAAATCAGGGACGTTCTCAAAGAACATTTAAGGGGCAACGCATTAGTCGCCATGCAGCTGATTTAGCTGAGCTCATTAGCAGATTAGATTTAAACAATATTATTGCTGTTGGCAATTCCATGGGAGCCGCAAACATTTGGGCTTATGTTTCACTATTTGGCTCCCAGAGATTGCAGGCAATTGTTGACTTAGATCAACCTCCAAAAATGATTCAAGACAGCACTTGGCACTATGGGTTTAAAGATTTAACTTGGAAAAATTATCCGGATTATTTAAAGATAGATCAGGGCAGTGGTATTTATGCTCATATCAATGATGAGATGTTTAAAAAGGCCAAAATTGAAGCCCAAAAATATCCGTATAATGCTGAAGAAAATTATCTTTGTCGAATAGATCATGCTGAGCAGGATTGGCGGGACGTTTTAGTTAGCTTAAAAGTTCCTATGCTCGTTTTAGCAGGACAAAATTCACCCTTTTTTGATTATCATTTTGCCTATGCTACAAGAGAATTGAATCCTAAAATTGACACAGGAATAATAGCAAATTGTGGTCACTTAATTCAGGCGGAACAGCCTCTGAAAATGTATCAAGAAATCATGAAATTTTTGCAAGAATTTTAGCTAAAGTGAGAACCAAATAAATGGATAAAACAATAGAGCTCAATTTAAATTTTCCAGACACAAAAACAAGATGGGAAAATTTCTTAATTAATCAAGGAATTACAGATTTCAGTTCCCGCGAAGTTGACGTTCTTGATCATACTATTGGTTTAATAGATGAAGATGGCCATTTGGTTGGCACTGGTAGTATTGCGGGCAAAGTTCTTAAATACATAGCAGTGTCAAATGATGAAGCTGTTCCCGGGGCACGCTTTAATCAAATAGTGTCGGCTCTGCAAGAATACCTTTTTGGTCAGAAAATTTATCATTCATTCGTATTCACCAAGGCAAAATATTCGTCTAGTTTCGGCCATTTGGGCTTTAATGAGTTGGCTCATACTGATACTGCGGCTTTTTTAGAAAGTGGAACACCAAGTATTCAAGACTTTTTAGCCAAGATGCCTAGAATTAAAAACCAAAATCAAAAAGATGTTGCGGCAATTGTAATGAATGCTAATCCATTTACTTTGGGCCACCAAAAGTTAGTAAAACTAGCAAGTAGTGAAAATGATTTGGTGTATGTTTTTGTAGTGGCTACGGATGCTTCTTTATTTAAAACAGCTGAAAGAATGGATTTAGTAAAAAAAGGAACTGCCAACTTTAAAAACGTGGTGGTAGTCAGTGGTGGAGATTACCAAGTTTCACGCTCGACATTTCCAGCTTATTTTTTAAAGTCACCTGATGAACTAATTACAACACAAACGGCGATTGACGCTTTAATTTTTAAAAATATTATTGCACCCGAATTGACAATTAAGAAACGATATCTGGGTACTGAGCCATTTTCAAGGACAACTAATTTCTATAATCAAAGTTTACAAAAAATACTTAGTCCCACTATTGAGGTTAAAATTGTGCAACGCTTTCGTGATAACGAGAAAATAATTACGGCAACTAGTGTGCGCCAATTGATCAAAAATAGTGATTTGAAAGATATTTCCACTCTAGTTCCACCAACTACAATGAATTTTATAAATGAAAATTATCAAATTTTACAAGAAAGAATAAAGAAAGGAATGAACATTGATGGAAATTAAAACTGTTGGAGTAGCAGGAACATTAGAATCTTCAGATATTCAGATAATGATTTCTGCTGGTCAAAATGGAATTGAAGTTGATCTGGATTCAGAGGTAGCTAAATCATACGGTGATCAGATCAAAAAGGTAATAACTGAAACCCTAAAAAAATTTGGTATTACTAACGCAAAAGTTAAGGCTACAGACAAAGGAGCTCTTGATTGCGTAATTGCTGCAAGAACATTAGCAGCTGCACAAAGAGCAACTGAAACTACTGATCAGCCGAGATTGGAGGTATTGCAATAAATGACTTATGTTAAAAATCGTTTGCGTCGAACAATGATGTTTGTACCAGGTAATAATCCTGCAATGGTTAAAGACGCTGGCATTTATGGAGCTGACTCTATTATGCTGGATTTAGAAGATGCAGTTTCGTTAACTGAAAAAGACGCAGCCAGAATGTTAGTATTTAATGCTATTAAAACAGTTGATTTTGGTGGCGCTGAAATAGTCGTTAGAATTAACGGTCAAGACACTCCTTTTTATGACGAAGACGTAAAGGCAATGGTGCGCGCTGGAGTAGATGTTATTCGCCTGCCTAAAACTGAATCGGCCGCTATGATTAAAAAATTAGTAGCGGATATGGAAGATGCTGAAGAACGATATGGAGTGCAAAAGGGCTCAATTGGTGTTATGGCAGCGATTGAGAGTGCAAAAGGAGTTCTTAATGCTCCTGAAATTGCAACAGCTACACCATTAATGATGGGCTTAGCCGTTTCTGGTGAAGACTATACTGCTGATATGCACACACACCGTTATCCGGATGGACGTGAGTTAGAATTTGCCCGCAACATGGTATTGCAAGCTGCTAGAGCAGCCGATGTTTATGCTTTCGATACTGTGTTTTCTAATATGAATGATACAGAAGGATTTTACCGCGAAACCAAATATATCTATGAACTAGGTTATGATGGTAAGTCTTTAGTTAATCCAAGACAAATACCTATGGTTAACAAGGTATTTAACCCTACCAAGGAAGAAATTGAAAATGCTCTTTCTGTCCAAAATGCTATCCAAGAAGCAAAGGCAAAAGGCTCAGGCGTTATCTCAATGAACGGTAAAATGGTCGACAAACCGGTTGTTGAGAAGGCTAACCGTGTTATTGCAACAGCTAAAGCATCGAATTTAATTGATAAGGAGGGTAATTACATTGGAGAATAAAGTAAAACGCAATTTGCCTGATGATTTGATGACAAAAATGAATCTTAAACCATTTGCATCTGTGGAAATAGGTAACCCTGAAGTGAAAAGAGTGGCCCCTAAGGTGCAAGTTACTACGGGAGAATCAAAAGTGGTTGATTCTTTAGCAGATGTTATTAAGAAAACTTTAAAAGATGGTATGACTATTTCTTTCCACCATCATTTTAGAAATGGTGATTTTGCTTTTAATAAAGTAATGAATCTAATTATTAAAATGGGTTATCAAAACTTAACATTAGCTCCATCTTCCTTAACCGGTGTTATGAATGACACGGTGATTGAAGCAATAAAAAAGGGTGTTATCACAAATATTACTTCATCAGGAATGAGAGGCAGCTTGGGAGATTTTGTTTCCCATGGTGGTTTGAAAAACCCAGTGATTTTCCGTTCTCATGGCAATAGAGCTCGTTCTATTGAAGAAGGAGAAATCAAAATTGACGTGGCATTTTTAGGTGTTCCAAATGCTGACCCAGCTGGTAATGCCAATGGTCAAGAAGGGGATGCAGTTTTTGGATCTCTGGGCTATGCTTTGATTGATGCACAATATGCTGATAAAGTAGTTTTGCTGACTGACAATATAGTTGATTATCCAAATACGCCTGCCTCAATTAAACAAACTCAAGTCGATTATGTTGTGAAGGTTGATCAAATTGGTGATGCTGATAAGATTGGTTCAGGAGCGACTCGTTTTACCAAAGATCCTAAAGAACTGAAAATTGCACAAACTGTTAATAAGGTGATAACAAATTCACCATATTATAAACAAGGATTTTCTTTCCAAACTGGATCAGGTGGTGCTGCATTGGCAGTGACCAGATACTTAAGAGAATCTATGTTAAAGGATGGGATTAAGGCATCATTTGCACTAGGCGGTATAACAAAGCCTACGACTGATCTCCTTGAAGAAGGCCTGGTCAAGAAAATTATGGATGTTCAGGACTTTGACAAGGGTGCTGCAGCTTCAATGGCTCAGAATAAAGACCAACAGGAAATTGATGCCTCCTGGTATGCTGATCCTCATAATAAGGGTGCCGTAGTAAATAACTTAGATGTGGCCATTCTCTCAGCTTTGCAAATCGATACCAATTTTAACGTTAACGTAATGACAGGTTCCGATGGCGTTATTCGTGGCGCTATTGGTGGTCACCAGGATGCTGCTGCAGCAAAAATGACTATTATCACCGCTCCGTTAGTACGTGGACGCAACGCTACAGTAGTCCCAGAGGTTGAAACAGTCGTTACACCAGGAGATTCAATTGATGTTTTAGTGACTGAAAGAGGAATTGCAATTAATCCTCGCCGTAAAGACTTAATAGCTGCCTTTGCTAAGGTTCCTGAACTCAATATTGTTGATATCAAAGAACTGCAAGAAATGGCACAAAAACAGGTTGGAACACCAAAGCCACTAGAATATACTGATCGTGTTGTTGCTTTAATTCAGTATCGGGATGGTACTATTATTGATACAATTAAGCAAGTAAAAGATTAACTAATTATTTTGCTAAAGTGTGAGAATGAGGGTAAGACTTGTTCTCACACTTTTTAGTTATAATATAAAAAGAGAAAGAAGATGATAAAATGGTAAAAACAATATTTGCTGAAGGAGAACCACAGAGTATTACAGAGGTATTAGCAAATAAAGATGAAAGGGTAGAGTTGCAACAAACAATATTTCACAAGTTTCCTCAATGTACGCTGCTGGATGTTAAATTAAACATTCCCGGCCCTATTAAAAACAATCGCTATTTAAAAGAAATTTTTGCTTCAGGTATTCTAAATTTAGCAGAAATTTTGCAAAATAGCCAGTTACCTTTTACTTTGTATGAACATTGGGAGAGAGCAGCAGGTTCAGAAAACTTCTATCTCGTTAATGCTGATTATCGTTTAGTTAAAAAAAGGGCAGTTGAATTTGAAAATAAACAAAAAATTAATCGGCTATTTGATGCCGATGTATTAATTAAAAAGCAAAAACAGGCAATATCCCGCAAAGATCTGGACTTGCCTGTTCGCAAATGCTTTTTATGTTCAAAACCCGCTAAAGAATGCGCTCGCTCAAGAACACATTCAGTGGCAGATCTGCAAAATTATATTACAAGCTTATATAATGAAGAGTTCTGTAAAAAATCCGCAAATTAAAGTGCCTCATTTTTGCGTAAAACTCTTTCAGCTATACCCGAAGTGGTAATTAAATGCGTTATTATGCCAGATCTAAGAGCCCCCAAAAGTGCATCTTCCTTAAACCGGTTTTTAACAATTACAAACCGATCAGGAACTGCAAAAATGTCGGAAAGACTGATGCCAGATATATGAGGCTCAATTGGACTATAAAAACGACCTTTAATATCATAAGGTCTGCCAAAAATAATTCCTGCTAACTGATTTTTTTCAATTCCAGTAAACAGTTTATCAGCATAATAATCCATAAAAAATTGCCCTGATTCCAGTGATTGCATGGTACCAATACTTGCAAATACCAGATCAAGTTGTGAAAAATATTTTTCAATATATTGATAATAAGGTTCTTGCTGAATTTTTTTGACGAGTCTCGGATCAATTGCATAAAGAGGTGCGGGGAAGGTTAAACTTTTTGCATTAAATTTGTCAGCAGCATGTTGAATAAGCGGCTGCTTGCGTTTACTAGAATTTACCACTTGACCTAATAGTTGAATAAATGTCAGGTCAGCGCGAGTTTCGGCTGAAAAATCATCAATAATGTCTCTTAAAAGTGTCCCCCAAGTTAATCCCACGACGTGAGCAGAATTAATATAGTTTTGAATTTGTTTGGCGGCAAAATTGACAATCATTTCATTGTCTTGATTTTTAGTTTCTTTATCTTCTAAGATATAAACTTCCTTCAGATCGAAAAGTTTTTGAAACTCCCGTTCAAGATTTTGCGCTCTTTTGGGACTTTGATAAATACTAATTTTTACAATACCCTTGTCTTCCGCTTCGTCTATTGCTTTTGCAATAAGATAACGAGAAAGATTGTATTTCTTAGAAATTTCAGCAATATTTAACTTACTTAAAAAATAGTCATGTGCAATATTTGCAATTTGCTCATCTGTTAACAATGTCATTTGGTTATTCCTATTCTTCATACTCTACATTTCTTTTAATTATATTAGAAAAAGCGCTTTAATACTATAACCTAAATAACTTTTTAAAATAAAATATTTTTCAGAAATTAAGACAAATATATTTATTTGTTCTTACTCCAATAAATCGCAAAACTTCGCATGTGTAATTTTTTGCAAATCTTGCGGTTTTAAAAAAACGCTGCGGCCAATTTTACCACTTGAAACTGCTATCTCGCTTTCGTTTGACATGCTTTTATCAAGAAAAATGGGAAAATGGTGTTTGAAATAAATACCAATAGGCGTGTTAGCACCGTGAGCATAGCCTGTAGTTTTTTCCAAATCTTTTAAAGGCAGCATTTCACATTTTTTGTTTCCGGAATTTTGCGCTAATTTTTTCATGCTTAAATGTTCTGTTACTGGTACAACCCCTACCAGAACTTTAGTATTATTTCCAGAACAAACGAGAGTTTTATAGACCAAATGTTCCTTCTCGTTTAAAATGGATGTATCCATTTGTGCTACGCCACCTGAATCCTCGTGGGTGGCGAATTCTACTTGACGATATGGAATCTTATTCTTGTCTAAAATTTTTTCGACAAGTGTTTTTTCAATGTTATTTTTCTTTTTTGACATATTGATCACCCTTTTCATGATAGCATTACAAAAAGGGAAAATAAAAAGGAAGTTTAGAAAATAATGAAATTACTGATTATTAAAATTGAAACTAGTCACGAAGTTGAAGATGCCTTAAACATATTTAGTAATGATGTCTTGCATTGTTTAGGCACTGAGGCCCGAAAGAGGTCTGACTTTGAACATGCTGGCTGGAAATCTGACTCAACAATGATTAAGCTTGATGAAATAAATGATTTACCTGAAGATTTACAATTTTTAGCTTATTTTGATAGTGATCAAGATAAGGAGAAATTAATTGATGAATACAAGCAAAAGTTATCTGAATTAAAAAGCTATGGTTTAAAAATAGGCAAAGCAGAAATAAGTGCATCCTACATTAAAGATGAGGACTGGAATACTGTTTGGCAAAAGTTTTATAATCCAATTGATTTTTCTCGCCACTTGGCAATAGTACCTGAATGGGAAGAATATCAGCCGGTTTTTCAAGATCAAAGGGTGATAAAATTAGATCCTGGTTTGGCTTTTGGCACCGGCTCTCATGAAACAACGCAGCTAGCCCTGATTGGACTTGAACAAACGCTTATAAGACCCAAAAAAGTTTGTGATGTTGGCACCGGTTCAGGAATTTTAGCTATTGCTTCTTCTTTTTTGGGAGCCGGTTCTGTTCTGGCAACTGATATTTCAGACGAAGCAATTACTGCTGCTCGTGAAAATATTTCTTTGAACGATTTAACAAATATTAAACTTAAAAAAACCAGCTTGTTAGATAATGTTCAGGGTAAATATGATATTATAGTTGCTAATATTTTAGCTGAAATACTCCTTGATTTGATTCCGCAGTTAAATAATCATCTCAATGAGGGCGGACAGGTCATTTTTTCAGGAATAGATTGCTCGCAGTTAGCAAAAATAAAAAAAGCATTAACCGAAAATGGCTTCAAGGTTGTCCTATCAATGCAAAGTGGCCGCTGGATAGGATTAATTATTGAAAGAAAAGATAACTAAAATGAGTTATAATAGATAATTAAATTAGTAAGGACTAACAAGTTGATTGACAAAATAAAAAATATACCTGTAATTAAAAAGATAAATAGTTATGAGGTGACACCAGTAATTTGCTGGAGCGTTTTAGTCATGATCCTGCCGTTATTATTTAGTCTTTTTTCAATAGGGACTATTTGGCGTGTAAGTTTATTATTTATATTAGCTAACAGCTTTATCAGTTACCATGTTGGTAAACTAATTAAAAAACGTAATCTCAAACATTATTGGCTGTTATTAATGCCTGGGTGTTTTTGTTTAATCGTTTTAATTAAATATGCCAATTACAACTTTCTGTTTGGGTTAATCTACCTCATTTTAGAAATTTTTGGCGTAATGGATAATCAAATTTATGCATAGTATTAGAAGGGTCGATTTATATGTCAAAGTACATTGAAATGACACATGAGCAGGTGATAGATACCTGTAAAAAATATATGAATGATGATCAAATTGCATTTGTCGAAAAAGCTTATGAATTTGCTGCAAACGCGCATAAAGAACAAAAAAGAGCTTCAGGACAACCCTATATTGTTCATCCTACTCAGGTTGCCGGTACACTTGCTAATTTGAGTCTTGACCCTGACACTGTCGCTGCAGGCTTTTTGCATGACACTGTAGAAGATACGCCAGTTACAAATGATGATATAAAAGAAAAATTTGGCAAAGATGTTGCCTTTATTGTTGATGGTGTTACTAAACTAAATAAATACCAGTATAAATCACACCAGGAATTTTTAGCTGAAAACCACAGGAAAATGCTAATAGCAATGGCTAAAGATATCCGGGTAATTATGGTTAAACTGGCTGATAGACTTCATAATATGCATACTTTAGAGCATCTGCGTCCCGATAAACAACGCAGAATTGCTTCTGAAACAATGGATATTTATGCACCTTTAGCAGATCGTCTGGGTATTGGAACAGTTAAATGGGAACTTGAAGATATGAGTTTTCATTATTTGAATCCTAAAGCTTATTATCGCATTGTTAATTTAATGAGTCTCAAGCGTAGTCAAAGAGAAAAATATATTCAAGATGCTATCAAGACGCTTAAGGAAAGCTTGGACAGTTTAGGAATTAAATATGAAATATATGGCAGACCCAAGCACATCTATTCTATTTATAAAAAGATGGTTAACAAACATAAGGATTTTAATGAAATCTATGATTTGTTAGCTGTACGGGTTATCGTTAAAACAGTTAAGGACTGTTACGCAGTGCTAGGAGCTGTTCATACGAAATGGAAGCCAATGCCTGGCCGTTTCAAAGACTACATTGCTGTTCCCAAAGTAAATGGCTACCAGTCTCTTCATACGACTATTATTGGTCCTGGCGGCCGCCCACTTGAGATACAAATTAGAACTGAACAAATGCATGAAATTGCCGAATATGGTGTTGCCGCCCACTGGGCTTATAAAAGAGGTAATTTTAAGGGTGTAGAACAGACCAGTTCAAATGAAAAATTGGATATGGTGCGCGAAATTTTAGAATTAAAAGACGAAACTCAGGATGCTGATGAATTTATGAAAAGCGTTAAGAGTGAAATCTTTTCTGATCGCGTTTATGTTTTTACTCCCAAAGGTGAAGTTTATGAACTGCCAAAAGGGTCAGTAACCTTGGACTTTGCTTATGAAATTCATACTCAGGTTGGCAGTCATGCTGTTGGAGCTAAAGTTAACGGTAAATTGGTACCTTTAGACTATAAGCTGAAAAACGGCGATGTCATTGAAATTATGACACAATCAAATGCGACGCCATCTCGTGATTGGGTTGATTTGGTTAAGACTTCTCGTGCTCGCAATAAAATTAGGCGGTATTTTAGAAACCTTGACCGGGACCACAGCATCGAGCAGGGTCAGCAAATGGTTGCTGATAAATTGCGTGATCAGGGACTTTCACCAAAAGAATTCATGTCTAAAGATCATATCGAGCCACTTTTGGAACAAATTAATTATCATACTGCTGATGAGATGTATGCCTCAATCGGCTTTGGTGATCTTTCCGCTATTGGTGTAGTTAATAGGCTGACAGCTGATATACGCCATGAAAACGAGAAAAAGAAACAAAAGCAGCTAGAAGAAGAAATTCTTAACTCTGGGCAAAAATCTGTCTCGGAAACTACAACCACTAAAAAAGATTCTAAAGCAATGAAAATCAAGCATAAAAATGGTGTCATGATTCAAGGAATTAGTGACTTGATGCTTCATTTAGCTAAGTGTTGTAATCCCGTCCCGGGAGATGAAATTGTTGGTTACGTTACTAAGGGCCGCGGGGTGACTATTCATAGAACAGATTGCCGTAATATCGTTAATAACGATGATAGCCAGGGCAGATTGATTGAAGTTCAATGGGAAAATGTTGAAGAAAACAGTGCTCAAGCATTTAATGCCAATATTGAAGTTTTTGGTTACAATCGCGGAAAGCTGCTTACTGACGTCATTACCAAATTAAATACACTGACACCAAATATTAATAATATTTCAGGTAAAGTAAATGAAGATAACATTGCTCATATTTATGCGACAGTTGCAGTTAATAATTCTGCACAATTAGACGGAATTTTATCAAAATTAAGAGATATTCCTGATGTTTACCAAACAAGGAGGGCTGATAATTAATGCGAATTGTCGTCCAAAGAGTAAATAATGCCAGTGTCAAAATTGCAGGCAATACGGTTGGCCAAATTAATAAAGGCTTGTTATTGCTGGTTGGCTTAAAAGAAGGCGATGGAGTAGAGCAGATTAAAAAGGCCGCTAATAAGATAGCCAAAATGCGAATTTTTGAAGATGAAAATGGCAAAACCAATTTGGCAATTAAAGATGTTGGCGGACAAATCTTAAGCGTGAGTCAATTTACTTTATTAGCTGACACTAAAAAAGGTAATCGACCAAGTTTTATCAAAGCTATGAAACCACCAAAATCCGCGGAATTATGGGAGCATTTTAATGAAGAGCTCAAAAAGCAGGGCTTAACTGTTGAAACCGGAGAATTTGGTGCAGATATGCAGGTTGATTTACAAAATGATGGTCCTTTTACTATTGTGTTGGACTTGTAAAAATTAGGCTTAACTGCACTACAGGTTGACTTTTTGCCTGGAAAACTATAAGCTAAAAAAGAATTATCAATGACAAAGACTGAAGTATAGTTTTTAATTTCAGAGACCGTCTGTTTTGCTGAGAAGACGGAAAATAAACTAACTGTGACCCCTTTACCAGATAATAAGCGCATCGCGAGCGTTATTCGCAGCAGGTAAAAGGTGGTACCGTGCTAATTCAGAGCGCCCTTGATTTATTCAAGGACGTTTTTTTATTAAAAGGATGATTAAATGAGAGTTCAAAGACCTAAAGGGACAGTTGATATTTTGCCAGACGAATCTGGTTCATGGGAAAAAGTAGAACAAATATTGCGTGATTTTTTTAAACAAGCAAATTACCGGGAAATTCGGACACCGAGTTTTGAAAATTATAGCGTTTTTGCTCGTTCAAGTGGTGAGACATCGGATGTCGTTGAAAAAGAAATGTATGACTTTAATGATAAAGGCGGCAGGCATATTGCTTTACGTCCCGAGGGAACAGCTGGAGTAGTTAGAGCTTATGTAGAAGATAAACTTTATGCTCCTGAAGTGGTTAAGCCTTTAAATGTCTACTATATCGAGTCCACGTTTCGGTATGAAAGGCCTCAGGCAGGCCGCCAGCGTGAGTTCCATCAAATTGGTATAGAAAGTTTTGGCTCGGATAATCCTTTAGCTGATGTAGAAACAATTGTTTTAGCACATGATTTATTAGCCAAACTGGGTGTCAAAAATTATGAATTGCATATTAATACCTTAGGAAACGCCAAGGTTCGTCAGGATTACCATGATGCTTTAGTCAATTACTTTACACCTTTTAAAGATCAGCTTTCAGATGACTCAAAAAGGCGGTTAGAAAAAAACCCTTTACGTATTTTAGATTCCAAAGATGACCAGGATAAGCAATTTTTACCTGGCGCCCCCCGAATAATTGACTATTTAGATGAGGAATCAAAGGCTAATTTTGATCAGATTTTGGAAATGCTGGACCAATTGGACATTAGTTATGTGATAGATAATGATTTAGTTCGCGGACTTGATTATTATACTGGCGTCATTTTTGAATTTATGGTCGAAGATAAAAGTATTTGGGAATCTGCCTCAACCATTTTAGGTGGTGGTCGTTATGATAACTTAGTTAAGGAATTTGACGGACCAGTTACACCTGCTGTTGGTTTTGGTATCGGAGAAGAACGGTTAATGCTGGTATTACAAAAACAAAACCCAGCATTGTTTGCGGATCAGGGCATTGATTTCTTCATTACTAATATCGGTCAAGAAACACAAATAAAAACTGTTGAAATTGCTCGTTTGTTGCGTAAAAACGGACTAAAGGCGCAATATGATGTTGACCAAAAGAAATTAAAGGCGCAATTTAAAAAGGCTGACAGGGCAAATGCAAAATTTGTTATTACTCTTGGAGCTAAAGAATTATCCGACGGAGTTTTAAATGTTAAGCGCCTTTCTGATGGGCAAACTTTCAAGTTCAGTTTTGATGATCTTGAAAATATGAATACAATAATGAAACAATTAAAGGAATAAAAATGAAGCAAGTAGAAAAAAGAACTGATTATTGTGGCAATATTACCCCCCAATATCTTAACCAAGAAGTAAACTTATATGGCTGGGTTCAGCGCGTGCGAAACCTTGGTAACTTGGTATTTATTGATTTGCGCGATCGAGAGGGTATAGTTCAGGTAGTTGTTAATCATGATTCAGGTCAAGACTTGATGACTACCGCTGACGCACTGGGAAATGAATTCGTTATTCAAGTTAAAGGAAAAGTAGTCAAACGCTCCAGTATTAACCCAGATATGAAAACTGGTGAAGTTGAAATTGACGCTAAAGAAATTATTATTTTGAATAAAGCAAAGAACCCACCTTTTGAAATAAAAGATGATGTTGAAGTTGCTGAACAAACCAGATTAAAATATCGCTATTTGGATTTACGCAGACCAAGCCTGCAAAACGCGATTATTTTGCGTTCAAAAATATTGCAAGCCACGCACGAATTTTTTGATCAAAACGGCTTTATCGATATTGAAACACCAATATTAGGAAAATCTTCTCCCGAGGGAGCGCGAGACTATTTAGTTCCTTCCAGGATTTATCCGGGTAGTTTTTATGCATTACCGCAATCTCCTCAACTTTTCAAGCAATTATTGATGGGTGCAGGCTTTGATAAATATTATCAATTGGCAAGATGTTTTAGAGATGAAGATTTGCGCGGTGATAGACAGCCTGAGTTTACGCAAATTGATATGGAAACGTCTTTTACTGATGAGCAACAGGTGCAGGACTATACCGAAGGCCTATTAAAGAAAATTATGAAAGATGTAATGGGGATTGATTTAAAAACACCTATTGCACGCATTTCTTGGACTGATTCAATGAATAAGTATGGCACTGACAAGCCTGATATTCGTTTTGGCATGCTGATTCACGATTTAAGCTCTGTGTTTAAAGATAGTGATTTTAAAGTGTTTTCTAGTGCTATTGCTAATGGTGGTTTTGTCAAAGGAATTGCAGTTAGAGGCGGCGCACAAAAATATTCTCGTAAACAAATTGAGAAAAAGCAAGACTATATTAAGCGCTATCATGCAAAGGGTCTGGCTTGGGTTAAATTTGAAGATGGAGAATTTTCTGGACCAGTTTCACGCTTTTTAACTGCCGAGAATAAATCCGCATTAATTAAAGAGTTTAATTTAAAAGGTGGGGAATTAGTAGTATTTATTGCTGATAAATGGAAAGTTTGCTGCGATTCACTTGATCACTTGCGTCGTGAATTTGCAAAAGAAACTGATATTATACCTAAGCACGTATTTGATTTTATTTGGGTAGTGGACTGGCCATTATTTGAATACGATGAAGGCTTCGGTAGATGGATTGCTGCACATCATCCATTTACAATGCCGGATGACGAAGGCATCAAGCTTCTTGATACTGAACCACATAAGGCTCATGCGCGTAGCTACGATATAGTTATGAATGGTGACGAGCTTGGTGGGGGCTCCATTCGTATTCACAAACGGTCAATTCAGGAAAAAATGTTTAAGGCTCTCGGTTTTACTAAAAAGCGTGCCTATGAACAATTTGGTTATTTGCTAGAAGCCTTGGACATGGGATTTCCACCTCATGCTGGTCTTGCCATTGGACTTGACCGTTTTGCAATGCTTCTTGCAGAAAAAGACAATATTCGTGATGTTCTAGCATTTCCAAAAAACGCTAATGCATCTGAACCAATGATGCATGCTCCCGCACCTGTATCTGATCAGCAATTAAGTGATTTGGGCATAGTTGTCGAAGATAAGTATCATGATGATGTTGCAAAGATTGAAGCTAACTTAAGAGCACAGGCTGAAAAAGACGCCGCTCAAAATACTACTTGGGATTAGCAAATTTAAATATATTTTTAATTAGAGCACAAAAGCTGTGAAGAAATTTTCACAGCTCTTGTGCTTTTTTATTTGTCCTCATTCAATTTTGCTTGAGGACATTTTCTTATGATGTAGCGCTTTCACAGACTTATATAATAAAAAAAATCAGGATAAATTATGCGATAAAAATATTGTTGCTTTAAAGGATGAACAGGGACCTGGAATTGGTGCCGCTATGATTGCAGCAATGGGGTGCCGTTGGTTTAAAGACTGGAATAGCTGCATCAATGTATTTGTAAAATATAATGAAATTATCGCGCCAGATCCACATAATACTGCCCTTTATCAAAAATACTATCACTTATATCATAAAATATATAATTCTATTGCTCCTCTGGCCAGAGCTGCAACTAGGCTCTAAATAAAATTGCTTTGAGTATTAAATAATGAGAGAATTATTATTCAGTTATTATTTTTATACTAGGAGGATAATTTATGACGGATAAATTTCATCGTGCTTTCGGGTGTTATGGTATTATTGGTGATCAACAAAGTTTAGTTGTTATCAAAAAAGAGGGTGGGCCTTATATAAATCGGTATGACTTGCCGGGCGGTAGTTTGGAAGATGGGGAGCCATTAGACCATACGGTTAAGCGAGAAGTTAAGGAAGAAACTGGATTAATTGTGCAAGACTATGACCAAATTGGTGTTACCTCATTTAGATATCCTTGGGACTATGAACAATGGCATTTTAATCAACATATCTGTGTTTTTTATAAAATCAATAAGTTTAGTGGTAATTTACAAACTACAGTTAAACAGTTTACGGGGCAAGATTCTTTAGGAGCTGTATCAGTTCCTCTAGAACAGCTCAATCTGGCAAATTCTTCACCTCTGGTATTAAAGGCAAAAGAGATTTTGTTAAAGCCAGATAAGTTTGACTTAGCAGACCAAACTTTTGCTAATTGGATTGTACTAGATCACCCAGTTTTTTAAACTAAAAAAGCGGTTAAGGAAATTTTCCTTAACCGCTTCTGTTTATTCATATTTACCGCAAATTCTGTAAAAATGCAAGTGCTTTGGCATAATTAGGTTCATTGGTTAACTCATGAATAAGTTCTTGGTACAAGACTTTTCTATTTGCATCTACAATCCAGATACTTCTAGAATCAAATTTCGTAGCTTCAATAAACAAACCCATTTTTTTGCCGAAGTCAAAACTCTCGTCTGACAAAAGCTCCATTTTTGATACACCCTCTGCAGCACACCAATTTTTCTGTTCTTCTGGAGTATTGGTGGAAACAGTATAGAAATTAATACCATCAAAATTATCCACTTCGCTGTTAAAGCGTTTAGTGGAAATACTGCAGACGCTAGTATTGATATTAGGTACAACACTAATCAGTGTAACCTTATTAACCAAATCAGTGGTTGATGCAGATGAACCATCTGACCTTTTTACCTTAAAATCTGGCAGTTGCTCGCCAATTTTGATTGGTTCTCCATTAGTTGACAGCGGCTCACTTTTCATTGTTACTTGCATAATCGTTACCCTTTCTCAAAAATAAAAACATTTACCAATTAAAGTTTAACCTATCGCAGAATAGTAACTCAATAAATCAGCTTTTTAATTACTTTCAGTATAGCTACTGATACGTTTAATAGCTTCTTTTAAGTTTTCTTCAGACGAAGCATAGGATAAGCGTACGTATCCTTGACCACCAGCACCGAAATAACTGCCTGGTGTTACGCCAACCTTGGCTTTTTCAGCTAAATCACTGGCAAACGCCACATCATCACAGCCAAATTTACTGGGAATTTTAGCAAAAATATAAAATGCCCCTTCAGGAGTAGCCATAGTGTAGCCATTTTTCTCAAGTCCATCCTGAAGCAGATGCATGCGTTTTTGATATTTTTCTCGCGCGGCAACATAGTCCTGATCTCCATAATTCAAAGCCTCTGTGGCGGCTGCTTGAACATTGTCAGTCACTGCGGAAATTAAAAATGAGTTCACCTTTATCATTGATTTCATTAACTCAGCAGGTCCAGCTATATAGCCTATACGCCAGCCAGTCATGGCAACACTTTTTGAAAGCCCCGATAATAAAACAGTTCTTTCAGGAATGAATTGTGTCAATGAATAATGCTTTTTTTGACCATAAATTAATTCAGCATAGATTTCATCACTGACAGCGAAATTGTCGTATTTGGTAATAACAGCTGCTAATTCTTGCAAGTTTTTCTTTGAATAAACTCGGCCTGTTGGGTTAGACGGATCAGTGATAATAACAGCCTTTGCGCCTTTTCCTTCATTTTCCAAAGTTTCCGTTAATTTTTCTGGAGTTAAAAGAAAATGATCATTAGAAGTATCTACTTGAACTGGAATTCCACCAGCCATTTTTATGATTCCGAAATAGACTCCCCAAACGGGGGTAGGTACGATTATTTTTTCACCGGGATTGAGTAAAGTCATAGCGGCAATATTCAATCCTTCAGAAACTCCAACCGTCGCACAGAGTTCACTTTTGGGATCATATGTAACACCTAAGCTTTTTGCTAGATATTTGCTAACAGCTTCCAGGTATTTTTCTTTTCCAGCTTCAGGAGCATAATGAGAGTCATCATTTTTAATGTCCTCAATTGCCGCTCTTTTTATGTGTTCTGGGGTATTTAAGTCAGGTTCACCAATAGTCAATTTTATAATTCCAGGTATTGTGGAAATTTTTTGATTGAAGGATCTGATCGCTGGATTAGGTATACTACTAATTTTCGAATTAATTTTTGTTGATAAATTTTTTGCTAATGTTGGCATAAAAAGAACCTTCCTTTTTTTATTGAAACCATATTATAACCCAGTATGTTTCTAAATAAAATTAAGAAAAAGTGTTTTTTATAAAGTTTTAGTTTAGTGTGTTATCCCAAATTTTGTTATAGTTAATTAAGGAGCGTGAGATAAATGGATCAAGATCAAAAAGCCAAAAGGCTAAAAGAACTAACACCAGACCAATTTCAAGTTACTCAAGAAGCAGCAACAGATTATCCTTTTAGAGGAAAATATGATGATTTTTACCAAAAAGGAATCTACGTTGATATTGTCTCAGGAGAGCCTTTGTTTTCAAGCGAAGATAAATATGATGCGGGTTGCGGGTGGCCTAGTTTTACCCGGCCAATCAAGAAATTGGTTTATCACCGTGATCAATCACACAATATGGAAAGAACTGAAGTTAAGAGTCCAGAAGGTGATTCACATTTGGGACATGTCTTTGATGATGGACCCAGTGATAAAGGAGGGCTCAGATATTGCATTAACTCCTCTGCTTTAGACTTTATTCCTTTTGATCAATTGGAACAAAGAGGATATGGTGAATACCGTAAACTTTTTAAATAATAAAAAATATGTAAAAAGACCTGATGTCAAAATCAGGCCTTTTTACTACTTAAACTATTTCTTGTTCCTTAAAACTGCCATAAACTCGTTCTACTTCGGTAACACTCATAAAAGCATAAGGATCGCTTTTTTTAACAATATGTAAAACGTCATACATATCATATCTATCAATAACTGTAATGAGAACTTTTTTCTCGTTATGGCTGTATGCACCTTCAACATCATGAAAGATAGTGATGCCCCGGTGCATTTTTTCCTGAATACCATCAATGATTGTTTTAGGCTTTTCTGTAACAATAGTGACCTGTAATTTTTGATGTTGGGTGTATACAGCATCAATTACGCGACCATTGATGAAAATTGTCAAAGCTGAATAAAGGGCACGGGTCCAGCCGAAAGCAAAACCGGCAGCAGCAATAATAATCAGGTTAATTAAAATACTGATTTTACCGTAACTAGTACCCGTTTTCCTTTGAATCACTATTCCAATGATATCCAGTCCGCCAGTTGAAATACCATTCTTTAGAGCAAAACCTGTTCCTAGTCCGTTGATCATACCACCAAAAATAGCACAGACAAGGGGGTCAATATGCATATTTACTGGTTGAATGACTCTCATCATAATTGAACCAAGAATGACAGTAATAATGGTAAAGAAGGTAAATTTATGGCCAATCTTTATCCACGCTAAAAGAAGTAGGGGCAAGTTAAGAACAAAGTAGAGGACTGAAGTTGACAAGGTAAAGGGCAAAAACCGCTCACTCATAGTGTTAATCAATTGTGCAAAACCAGTAACCCCCGAAGAGTACATGTGGCCGGGTGTCCAAAAGAAATTTAAAGCTACGGCAACCGCTAATGAATAAAAAAAAGATGCAGAAATTTTTGATAGTAGGTTATACCGCCGATTGAACGCGTCAAGTTGATCCATTGTTAATAAATCCTTTTTATTAAGCACTCTAATTAATTTTTATAAAATAATAAAATACTAGTTTTCATATTAAATATAAAAACTAGTATTTTTCTTAAGTATACTAACACAACTACGTAAAATTTAAAGCACTTTTGGGCAAAACTTTGATTAATTCTGCCAATGTTTTTTTATGAAATCTGCTCTGCCACCAGACTCTTCAAGATTGTACCGGAAAGGATTTTTTTTGTAAAAATCCTGATGGTAATCTTCTGCCGGATAAAACGGTTTAGCAGGTTCAATTTGAGTAACAATGGGGTCATCAAATTTGCCGCTATTTTGTAAAGCTTCTTTTGAATTTTCAGCTGCTTCTTTTTGAGCAGGGGAATTATAAAAGATTACTGGACGATAGTTATCTCCACGATCCTGAAATTGTCCGCTTGCATCTGTAGGATCCGTTACTTGCCAATAGTAGTCCAATAATTTCTGATACGACATAATTTCAGGATCAAAAGTTATTTCCACTGCCTCTGTATGACCAGTAGTTCCAGTGCAAACTTGCTCATAAGTAGGATTTGGGACATGACCTCCTGTATATCCAGAAATCACTTTCTTAATTCCAGGCAGTGAATCAAAAGGTTTAACCATGCACCAGAAGCACCCACCAGCGAAAATCGCAGTATCTAGTTTTTTATTGTTTGCTTGCATAATTTGGCCCTTTCTATGAACTAAAAGCTGTTATTACCTACTTCTATTTTATTTTTTGAGCCACCTTACTGCAATTAATCAGCCTCGATATTCTTAAACTCGGCGCTTTATTAAATAAGCCCTTTTCAGCTTAAAATATGTCCCTAGATATTACTTTTGTACTCCTAAATGATTCATAATAATAGCTGCTGTTTCTTCAATTGAGCGGTGTGCAACATTAATTACAAAACAGCCTAATTTACCATAAAGCTTTTGTGCAGAATCCAATTCCTTTTTAATCGCATCGGTATTAGAGTAAGATGTATCAGGACTCAAGCCATAAGAAATCATTCTTTCCCGCCTAATTTCATTTAAAACGGATAAATCGTTAGTCAAACCGATAATCTTTTTAGGATCAATTTGATATATTTCCTTAGGAATATGGGTGTCAGGCACCAGCGGTAAATTCGCTACCTTCAAATTTTTGTTTGCTAAAAATAAAGATAAAGGCGTTTTTGAAGTCCTTGAAACTCCCAGCAGAACAACATCTGCTTCCAAAAACCCTTTAGGATCCTTCCCATCATCGTACATTACAGCAAACTCCATTGCAGAAATCCGATCGAAGTATTTTTGGTTCATTTTGTGTTGTGCACCAATTTTTTGCTCAGGTTTAAGACCAGTCAATTTTTGGATAGACTCAATTGCAGGTGATAAGATATCTACACTTTGTATGTGATGTTCTCTGACGAAACGAATAACTGGTATTTGCATTTCATCTTTTACCAAGCTGTATATAAGTAACAAATTAGGGTATTGTATTATCTCTTCAAAAGTCTCCTCTAATTTTTCCTTATTGATTATGAAAGGATATCTTCTGTAAGTGATTTGTGCGTCAGGAAATTGTGCTGCGGCAGCTACAGCATTATTAAACGCTGTATCTCCGGCAGAATCTGAAATAATTATAATGTTAACTTCTTTTTTTAGTGTCTCTTCAGCCATCATTTACTCCTTTTTTAATTTATTATACAATTTAACAAAAGTCATTAACAGGTTAACTTTTTTCTAAAAAATATTGAACGTTTGTATTGACCGATTGTTGATGTTTGATATAATTTAGTTAAATGTATGACGGTAACGTCAAGAAATGGAAGGAGGGATCACATATGGCCAAGACAGTCGTTCACGAAAACGAGTCTATTGATGATGCTCTTCGTCGTTTTAAACGTTCCGTTTCTAGAAGCGGTACTCTACAAGAATACCGTAAGCGCGAGTTCTATGAAAAACCTAGCGTTCGTAGGAAACTCAAGTCTGAAGCAGCTCGTAAACGTAGACATTATTAATTATAAACGACTTTTATCAAAAGATAGAAGTCGTTTTTTTCATTACAAATATCAAAAGTTTAAGGCATTATTTAATTTAAACTAAGCTTCAAATTTGATATAATTTACCTAGACTTTACACAGAAAGAGGGAATTTATTTGAGTTTGTCTGAGCAAATAATGTCAGATATGAAAGACGCAATGAAAGCACGTGATAAAGTAAAATTAAACACAGTGCGTATGATAAAAGCAGCTTTGATGAATGAAAAGATTAAAGCTGGTCATGATTTAACCGCTGATGAAGAACTGACAGTTCTCAGCAGAGAAAAGAAGCAGCGTGAAGAATCAATTGCAGAATTTACTAAGGCTAATAGAGACGACTTAGTAGGAGAAACCAAACAGGAATTAGCTATTGTTGAAAATTATCTGCCCAAGCAAATGACAGATGAAGAGCTCAACCAGGCTGTTTCCCAAGCAATTTCTGAAACTGAAGCTAAGGGCAAGTCCGATTTTGGCAAAGTGATGAAAGCTTTGATGCCCAAAATAAAAGGTAAAGCTGATGGTAAAGCAGCTTCTAATGCGGTGCGTAAGCAGTTAAGTTAAACGCAAGAAAAGGAGCAGAGTTATTTGGCCCAAACCAATTTTATTCCTAAAAATCCTGAAAATATCCAAAAACTAGTTGGAGTTAATGATAGTAATTTGAATCTTTTATCAACTGGCTATAATACTAGTGTAATTGACACTGGTAATAGCATTGCCATTCAGGGTGAAGATAAAAATATCAAGAAAGTATCAGCTGTTCTGCAGGCTTTGGATAATGTAGTTAATGCCAATATCAACATTGGTCCCGCTGATGTTGTGAGTGCCATGAAAATGGCCGATAAAGGTACTACGGAATATTTTCCTGACTTATACAAAAAGATTTTAATTCGGGATGCTAAAGGCAAACCGATTAGAGTTAAAAATATGGGTCAGAAAAAGTATGTAGAAGCAATTGAAAAAAATGATGTTGTATTTGGTATTGGTCCTGCTGGTACTGGTAAGACATTTATAGCGGTGGTATGTGCAATTGCTGCTTTTAAAAGAGGAGAAGTTTCTAGAATTGTATTAACTAGGCCTGCTGTTGAAGCAGGAGAGTCATTAGGCTTTTTACCTGGTGATTTAAAAGAAAAAGTTGATCCTTACTTAAGGCCAATCTATGACTCTCTTTATGCTATATTAGGAACAAATACTACTGATCATTTAATGGAACGGGGAGTTATTGAAGTAGCTCCTTTGGCTTATATGCGCGGACGCACTTTGGACGATGCTTTTGTGATTTTAGATGAAGCTCAAAATACCACTGATGCTCAAATGAAAATGTTTTTAACAAGACTGGGTTTCAATTCAAAAATGATTGTTAACGGTGATATGACTCAAGTTGATCTTCCTGGAAAACAACGTAGTGGATTAATTGATGCCCAGAGAATTTTAAAAAATATTGCTGAAATAAAATTTATTTGGTTTTCAGCTAACGATGTTGTTCGTCATCCGGTTGTTGCCAAGATTATTAATGCATATGAAAAGGAAGATAAATAAAATTAATGAACCCAATTGATATTACTTTCAATGATGAAGTTGGTTTTCTTGATGATAAAACGCGTGATTGGAAGAAATGGATTAATGACCTTCTTTTGCTTGCTAAAAATGATATTGCTAAAAAGAATAACTTGGAAATGAGTATTAATTTCGTTGATGAAGAGAAAAGCAATGAAATTAATAAGAAATATCGTGACAAAGACAGACCGACTGATGTTATTTCGTTTGCCATTGAAGATGGTGAAGACCTGTTGGATTACAGTACATTTGAAGACGATCCAGAATTCAGTGAGGATATAGGCGATCTATTTATGTGTCCGAGTGTAATTATGCGTCATAGTAAGGATTATGGTACAGGTTGGGACCGTGAATTTGGTTATACCTTGGTCCACGGCTTCCTGCATCTTAATGGGTATGATCATATTAAACCAAATGAAGCAAAATTAATGTTTAAAATTCAGGGTAAAGTTTTAGAAGAATATGGGTTGCCACTATATCCGGATCAACTTGATGAAGGCAGAGGAAAATAATGACTGATGATATAAAAAATAAATCTGGTTTTGTTGCTTTATTAGGAAGACCTAATGTTGGTAAATCTACCCTAATGAATTATTTAGTAGGTCAAAAAGTTGCTATTACCTCAAGTAAACCTCAGACTACGCGTAACAAGATTTCTGGCATTTTAACCACTGATGATATGCAGGCGGTTTTTGTTGACACTCCCGGTATATTTAAGCCCCACCTTGATTTAGATAATTATATGGATAAAGCCAGCTTGTCTAGCTTAAACGATGTCGATCTCATTTTATTTATGGTTGAACCAGAAAAAATGGGCAAAGGTGATGCTTATATTACTGATTTGTTGAAAAAAGCGAAGGCTCCAGTTTTGCTTCTTATTAATAAAGTAGATCAGGTTAATCCCAACGCACTGTTGCCAATTATTGATCAATACCGTCAACTGGACATTTTTAAGGAATTTTTGCCAGTTTCTGCAACGCAGGGAATAGGGATTAGTGATCTGATTCAGGTGTTGCATCAATATTTACCTGTAGGACCTAAATATTATGGAACAGATCAAATAACTGATCGCCCTGAATATTTCATGGTAGCAGAATTAATTCGTGAACAAATTTTAAACCTGACTGCTGAAGAAGTTCCTCATGCTACTGCTGTTTGGGTCGAACAAATGAATAAGCATGAAAATAATAAACTGCAAATTGAAGCTACCATCTATGTTGAAAAGAATGGTCAAAAAGGAATTATTATTGGCAAAAGCGGAAAGATGCTGAAGCAGATTGGCATTAATTCCCGACATCAAATTGAAGATTTGTTAGGTGAAAAAGTCAATTTGCATCTCTGGGTTAAAGTTCAACATAATTGGCGTTCTGATCCACGCTTTTTAAAGCAAATAGGCTATAATCCCAAGGATTTTAGCTAAAATGGCACGACAATTAAAAGAAGTGCAGGGAATTATTTTTAAAAGGCAAAAATACCGTGAGGCAGATTTATTGGCAAAAATAATGACCAAGAATAACGGAATAATTACTCTACTTGCTCATGGAGCACTTAAGCCAAAATCAAAACTAGGTGCATCTTTACTTAATTTTTCCTATGGCACTTATGTCATATATTTTACTGGTCACGGTCTAAGTACGCTCAGAACTTATAAAGACGTCAGTCAATTTGATGGCCTGTTTAGTGATTTAACTAAAAATGCATATGCTTCTTTTATCCTTGATTTGATAGATCATGCTTTTATTGAATATCAAAATCTGGGTAAATACTATAATCTGGCAAATTTTGCGTTACAAAAAATTAACGCTGAAACTGATCCTGAAATGATCACCCAAATTGTGCAAATGCAATTATTGCAAGCTTATGGCGTTGAGCCAGAAATGCGTCATTGCGTTATTTGTGGTAAAGAACAAGGCGAATTTGATTATTCCATTAAAAGTGGTGGCATTTTATGTAGTCAACATTTTGATACAGATCCTGGCCGATTACATTTAAAACCAAAGGAAACTGCTGTTTTAAGAACGATCTTTTTACTTCCTTTTGAACGGTTAGGCGACATCAAAATAAATACTGCTACCAAAACGGCGACCCGTAAGGCTATTGACCGCATATATCAGGAAACAATTGATCTTAACCTCAAAACTAAAAAGTTTTTAGATGAACTTAAATTAAACGAGTGAGTCTTCTGCTTCACTGAATTTTATGGTAAAATAATAATGTATTTTGGCGATAATGAGGATAAAAAAAGTACCTGTTAAGCGAGTGCTAAACAGTGGGAGAGCATCTGGGAAAAGGCACCTCTAGTCAATTTAATTAAGAGCAGGAATTATTTCCTGAATTAGGGTGGAACCGCGATTAAATCTCGTCCCTATGCATGTTTTGCATAGGCTTTTTTTATGGTCTGATGCAGGAAGGAAATATAAATGGCAAAGAAAAAATTAACTATTCAAGATATGGTTTTTAAATTAGAAAAATTTTGGTCTTCAAAGGGCTGCATGGTAATGCCCTCTTACGATGTTGAAAAGGGAGCAGGAACAATGAGTCCCTATACTTTTTTACGCGCTGTGGGACCAGAACCATGGGCTGCATGTTATGTCGAGCCATCAAGACGTCCGGCTGACGGTAGGTATGGTGATAACCCTAACAGATTGTTTCAACATCATCAATTCCAAGTGGTGATAAAACCTGCACCGGAAAATATTCAACAATACTACTTAGACAGCTTAAAAGAACTAGGTATCAATACACTTGAGCATGACATTAGGTTTGTAGAAGACAACTGGGAAAACCCTTCAATGGGCTGTGCCGGTGTTGGTTGGGAAGTTTGGCTTGATGGAATGGAAGTAAGTCAGTTTACTTATTTTCAAACCGTTGGTGAACTTGATGTTAAACCCACAATGAGTGAAATTACCTACGGTGTGGAACGATTAGCTTCATATATACAGAATGTCAACTCTGTTTTTGACCTAGAGTGGGGCAATGGCGTTTTGTACCGTGATATTTTTAAAGAAGCTGAATATGAGAACTCCAAGTATGCTTTTGAAGAATCAAATCAGGAAGATCTTTTACAATTTTTTGATGTCTATGAAAAAACAGCTAAAGAATTAATCGGCTTAAATTTAGTTCAACCGGCATACGATTATATTTTAAAATGTTCACACACTTTTAACTTGCTTGATGCCAGGGGAGCTGTTTCAGTTACTGAAAGAGCGGGTTATTTAGCTCGAATTAGAAATTTAGCTCATGAAGTAGCGGTATGTTTTGTAGAAGAACGTGAAAAAAGAGGCTTTCCGTTATTGAAAAAAGCAGAAGATAAGAAAGCAGGACTTGAAAATGGCTAAAGATTATTTATTTGAAATTGGTACTGAGGAAATGCCGGCTCATGTTGTTGAACGGAGTGTTAAACAGCTTGCGCAAAGAACAGAAAAGTTTCTTAAAGAAAAAGGTCTTAACTTTAAATGTACTAAAACTTTCTCAACACCTCGGAGATTAACTGTTTTAGTTGAAGATTTAGCAGAAAAACAAGAAGATATTGATGAAATAAAAAAGGGACCGGCAAAGAAAATTGCTCTTGATCAAGATAAGAATTGGACCAAAGCCGCACAGGGATTTGCCCGTGGACAGGGAATGACCACTGACGATATCTACTTTGACAAATTAAAAGGTACAGAATATGCCTACGTGCATGTAAAAAAAGAGGGTAAAAAAACAAGTGATATTCTTTTGGGAATGAGTGAAATCATTAAGTCTATGACTTTTCCCACAAAAATGCGGTGGGATTCTCACGATTTCGAATTTGTCCGTCCTATTCACTGGCTTGTTTCACTATATGGCAGTGATGTAATACCCGTAAAAATTCTTGACATTACAGCTGGTAGAAAGACGGCAGGGCATCGTTTTCTGGGAGATAGCGTAGTTTTAGCCAATAGTTCCGATTATGAAGATGCGTTAAAAGATCAGTTTGTGATTGTTGACGCAAATAAACGTCGGAAAATGATCATTGACCAAATGAATAAATTGGTTAAGAAAAATAATTGGCAAATTAAACCTGATGAAAGTTTACTTGAAGAGGTAACAAATTTAGTTGAATATCCTACTGTTTTTGCAGGTTCTTTTGCTAAAAAATATTTGCAGATGCCCAAAGAAGTTCTTATCACTTCGATGAAGGATAATCAGCGTTACTTTGAAGTCTATGATCAAAATGGAGAATTAATTAATCATTTTATTGCTGTGCGCAATGGTAATAAAGATTACTTAGAAAATGTGGTTTCAGGAAATGAAAAGGTCTTGGTAGCACGACTTGATGATGCACAATTCTTCTATGATGAAGACAGAAAATATCCTTTAAGTCACTTTGTACAAAAATTGGACAATGTTTCGTTTCATGACAAAATTGGCTCAATGTCTGAGAAGATGAAGCGTGTCAATATCATTGGTGATTTCTTAGCAAAAAGATGGCACCTAGATAAGCAAGTTGTCAGTGATTTCGATCGTGCTAGCCAAATATATAAGTTTGATTTGGTAACTCAAATGGTAGGAGAATTTGCTGAATTGCAAGGTGTCATGGGCAAGCATTATGCCAAATTGGCTGGTGAAAAGGATGATGTTGCCGCAGCAATTGCAGAGCATTATATGCCAACCACTTCTGAAGGAAATTTGCCCAAAACAACTGTTGGCTCCTTGTTATCTATAGCAGATAAATTAGATACTATAATTACTTTCTTTGCTGTGGGTATGATCCCTAGTTCATCCAATGATCCCTACGCTCTTCGCCGCTATGCTTATGGTATTGTTCGCATTTTAATAAACCAGAGTTGGTCATTACCTTTTAATGATGTCTTACCAGAGATTGTGTCGGCTCTTGAAAATCAAACTCCGGCTAAGCTGCCTAAAAAAGCTGAGCAGGAAGAAGAGATTTCTTTATTTATTCGTGATCGTATTAAACAGTACTTACAGAAAAATAATTATAAATATGACATAATTGATGCAGTTTTAGCTTCAAGTCAGCAGGATCCAATACAAATTTTAGCTGCAGCAAAAGTTTTGCAATTACATCATGATGATGATAAATTCAAACCAGTAGTTGAAAGTTTAATTAGAATTAATAATATTTTGAAAAAGGCAAAATATAAAGGTAAGAATATTGTTAACAAGGACTTATTTGATAATGATACCGAAACCCAACTTGCCGAGGGCGTTAATGATTTAAGTAAAATTGAAAAATTAGCAGATCTTTATGACGGATTTGTGAAATTACAGCCTGTAATCGATCTTTACTTCGAAACTAATATGATTATGGCTAAAGATGAAGCTGTTAAAAATAACCGTTTAGCACAGCTAAGTGATGTGGCACAACTTTCAAAACGATTAGGTGATTTAAGCAAATTAGTCATTAAATAAAAAGTAGGTGCAAAGATGGCCGGTCTTATACCTGAAGAAACTATCGCTAAAGTTCGTAATAATGTCAATATTGTAAATGTCATAAGCCAGTATGTTTCTCTAGAAAAGAAAGGCAAAGATTATGTTGGTCTTTGTCCATTTCATGAAGAAAAAACCCCTTCTTTTACTGTTAATGAAGGGAAACAATTTTTTAAATGCTTTGGCTGTGGCAAAGGTGGTAATGTGTTTTCTTTTCTAATGTATAAAGAAAATCTTACATTTCCTGAAAGTGTTCAAAAAGTTGCTGATTTTGGTCATATTGATATCGGGCAATATAATAACCAAAAACCAAAGTTTTCCAATATTTTAATAAAAATTAATGAGGAGGCTGCCGATTTTTATCATAAAGTATTAGTTTCAACAAATGCTGGTAGACCAGGATATAATTATGCCAAAAAGCGTGGTCTTAATGATGAAATAATCGCTCATTTTCGTATTGGTTATGCTCCTAAACAAAACAATTTGCTTTTGACTTATTTAAGAGACCAGAAATTTAAAGATGAAGATTTGGCTGAGAGTGGCTTATTTGTGCAATCTCAGACTGGTGAATTACTTGATCGCTTTAGAGATCGGCTGATGTTTCCTCTCACTGATGAAGGCGACTATGTGGTTGGATTTTCTGGTAGAAGGCTTTCGCCAGATAAAACAGAAGCTAAATACATTAATAGTCCTGAAACCAAAATTTTTACTAAATCTAAAACTCTTTTTCATTTTGCGGAAGCAAAAAAAGCAGTCCGCAGTGAAAAGCATTTAATTTTGTATGAAGGATACATGGATGTAATTGCGGCCTATAAAGCAGGAATTAAATCTGGTATAGCTTCTATGGGAACCAGCTTGACTGATCAACAAATATATATGTTACGCAGGATCACTAAAAACATCATCATTAATTATGACGGAGATGATCCAGGAATTCATGCTGAAGAACGTGCAGCGAGAATGTTTAATAGCATTGGTGGCTTTAATTTAGGGATAGTAGTTCTGCCAGAAAAGCTGGATCCTGATGAATATGTAAAGAAATATGGTTGGGAAAAATATCAGGAAGAAGTTAAAGGTGCTTTAACTCCTACAGACTTTTTTCTTAAAAGGTTGGCTCAAAAATATAATTTAGCAAATGACCGGGAAAAATTGGCTTATCTCGACGAAGCAGTGAAAGAAATTGCTCAGTTGTCTAATCCAGTAGAACAAGATTTATATTTGGACAAGATTTCACAACAACAAGGTGTTTCGAAGGATTCACTCAAAGTTAATTTTACCAAATATCGCAGACAGCAAAATGCGGCTAGAAGGCACCAAAACAATTATGGTGTGCAACCTGAAGAAGCAAATAATAATTATCCTGATTCTCCTGTTGAACCTGAACAGAATTATAGTAAAAATGATCCTGTTCAAACTCGGTTATTATATTTATTTATTCATTCAAAACATGCTCGTGAATATTTATTATCACATCAATTTTTATTTCCAGACTCTAAATATCAAAAATTAGCGGAATTATGGTTAAATTTTAGTGAAAATCAAGAAAATCCGGGAGTTAATAGTTTTTTAGATTTTATTCCTAGTGAACTTCAAGGTATAATAGTTAATGCTGAAATGACAGACATGCCCCAGGATTTTTCAGACCGCGAAATCGATGAGCAAATTAATGCTTTAAACAGGCGTAAAATTGATTTTAAATTGCAGCAACTAATGAATGATTTACAAGATGCTAAACGTAAAACTGATACGGATGAAATATTAAGTATTACTCGTAAAATTTTGCAGTTAAAAAGGATCCAGGGTTAAAGGGGGGCTTATTGTGGTAGAAAATGGAAAAACCGCTAACACCGAAAAATTATCTTTAGACAAAATGGTCAAAAAGGTAGTTAAAGATGTTAAAAAAGATAAATCTATTACTGAAAAAGAATTCGTTGCTCAATTGATTAAGCCCTATAAACTACAGGGAAAAGCAGTTGACCAATTAGTTCAGGAATTTGAAGATAATGGCATTAGCATTGTTGACGAGAAGGGTAATCCTTCGAGATTAGCTTTAAAAAAGCAAAAAGATGTTGAAAAGGCTGAATTAAAAGATATGTCGGCACCTTCAAGTGTCAGAATGAATGATCCAGTCAGAATGTATCTGAAAGAAATCGGCCGCGTACCCTTACTAAATGCTGATCAAGAAATTTCTTTGGCAAAAAGGATTGAAAAAGGTGATGAAGAAGCTAAACAAGAATTGGCTGAAGCCAACCTTCGTTTAGTGGTTTCTATTGCTAAACGTTATGTAGGTCGTGGCATGTCATTTTTGGACCTTATCCAGGAAGGTAACATGGGTCTGATGAAGGCAGTAGATAAATTCGATTACAGCCTCGGTTTCAAGTTCTCAACTTACGCAACTTGGTGGATTAGACAAGCTATCACCCGTGCTATCGCCGACCAAGCTAGAACTATCAGAATTCCGGTCCACATGGTTGAAACAATTAACAAGTTGATTAGAATTCAGAGACAACTGTTGCAGGACTTAGGACGTGAACCAACTCCTGAAGAAATCGGGGCAGAAATGGACATGCCTACTTCTAAAGTTAGGGACATTTTAAAAATTGCACAAGAACCAGTATCTTTGGAAACTCCTATTGGTGAAGAGGATGATTCACATTTAGGTGACTTTATTAAGGATAAGGATGCAACTAGTCCTGAACAACATGCTTCATACGAAATGCTCAAAGAACAATTAGAAGAAGTGCTTGACACTTTAACTGATCGCGAGGAGAATGTTCTTCGCTTGCGTTTTGGACTTGATGATGGTCGAACTAGAACACTTGAGGAAGTTGGTAAAGTGTTTGGAGTTACGAGAGAGCGTATTCGTCAAATTGAAGCTAAAGCTTTACGTAAACTAAGACATCCAAGTAGGTCAAATCAATTACGTGATTTCCTAGATTAATTAGCCAAACAAAAGACAAGATTTTTCAAATCTTGTCTTTTTTATTAGCTAAAAGTTAATTCGCTAGCAGCATGATTATTTTCTAGTCCCCATTGCTGCAAATTATATGCGATAACACTTTTTCGCTTACCTGATAATAAGAAGAAAGCAAAAGCCAAATAGATCAAAGTGGTAATAAAGAGATATTCCCAGTCAAAGATATGGGGTACTGTCATAACTGTTGAGCCAGTAGCTAGGAAGGCTAGTATATCATAAACTGCATGATAGCCCAAATTAACCAAAAAAGAACCTGTATACAAATAAACTGCAGCAAAAACAATACCTGCGGAAAACGCATTTATAATTTGCTCAAATTATTATTTATTTTCCACCATGGTAGTTCTGCCTTAGGAACTAGCATAACCAGTTCATACAAAGTAAGAGGAGTTAACAAACAGATAAAGTTCTTAGTATTAAAAACTTTGTTAAAACCTGCTCCGATTTTGTGAAGTACCAAAAAATATATTTGGACTTTAACGGCTTGAAAATAATGATTAAATTGGACTATTTGCTTAAAGATGTTTTCGCGTAGAAGGGTTAGTTGCAGAAGAACCATGATAAACAAAGTTAGCAAAATTATTAGGGCCATAATTCTGCTTTTAGTCAGGGCTTAATAGATAAAAATAATCCAGGTACCATAATAATCAGAATTTCTTGGACTACTATTTGTCCTAAATGCTAACGCTTAATTGCTGGTTCAGAAAGCATTTCGATACTTCTTAAAATAATTCATCCCGTTTACCGTCCAAGATATGCTCATCAATATCTTCGTTAAAGTATACCAGCAAGTCGCGGTCAAAATTATATGCTAATTCATGTTGGAAAAGTTCTTCTTTAGTCATCCACGTCAATTTGCCTTCCCTTGAGGCTTTGACTGTGCCAGTGAATTCAGTCGCTATATAAAAAAGAACAAGATAGCGGTGATCATTTTCATCATAAAATTGCTTAATGCCACATAGGCGAGGGTTTTTGATATCTAAATTTGTTTCTTCTTTAACTTCCCGCACCACTGATTCATAAAAAGATTCATGATCTTCAACATGGCCACCTGGAAAAGTAAGTCCTGGCCAAGAGGGGTCATTACGATTCAACACTAATATTTTATTCTTGCTTTTAATCATACACATATTCGTTAAAGTAACTGGTTCGGTTCTATCCATTAAATGAAATATCTCTTTCTTTTAAGTCTTACATTAAATTATAAAATAGGAATTTAGAAAGAAAAAGAAAATTTTTACACTTTGTTTTAATATAGCAAGCAAAGATTTTTGCTTTAGTTCTAAATGAAGCTAACAGATGTATCAGCGCTGTCAGAACGCCAGATTGCTTTAGAAACTAATAATAAGAGTAGCTAAATTTATTATTTTATTTTTATCTTATAAAAAGCATTATGCTAAAATTCTATTATAAAGAAAGTAGGATGAGGATGAATTTACGATTAAGTACTTTAGCACAAATGGTTGATCAAGGAGCCCGTGTAGCAGACATTGGAACAGATCACGCTTATTTACCGATCCAATTAGTAAAAGAGGGTAAAGTGGATTATGCTATTGCCAGTGATGTAGCAGCTGGGCCTTTAGAAAATGCTGAAAAAGATATCATTGCTGCTGGCTTAAAAAACAAAATTGAAACTCGTTTAGGATCTGGACTTGAAACAATTAGCGCCAAAGACAGAATTGATACAGTGGTAATTGCCGGTATGGGTGGCAAGTTAATGACCAATATTTTAAACGAAGCTTGGTCAAGAAATTTTCATTTTGCTACATTAATTTTGGAGCCTAATGTGGGGGAGCCGGGTGTGCGTGAATGGCTTTCAGCACATAAGTATCAAATTATTAACGAAAAAATTATCGCTGAAGCCGGGCATATATATGAACTGATTAAGGCACAAGAGCTGGAAAATACTATCAGTTTAACTGACCGGCAAATATTTTTTGGACCTGAAATTCTAAAAGAAAAAAATCAAGTTTTTTATCAAAAATGGCGTGATCAATTAGCTTACCATCAAAGGCTGCTAACTAATTTAAATAAGGCCCAGGAAAAAGATGGGGCACATATTAAGCAAATTGAGTATGAAATAAAAATGATTGAGGAAGAAATAAATGACTAAAGTAGAGGATATAGTTGCCGTTTTAAGGCAACACTTTCCAGAAGAAATAGCTAGCCAAGGTGATCCAATTGGCATCCAAATAGGCTCACTTGAGCAAAATGTCACTAAAATAATGACCACCTTAGATGTCAGACCACAAGTGGTGGACGAGGCAGTGCAAAATGGTGTTGACTTGATTATCAGTCATCATCCCTTGATGTTTCGCCCCGCTCCAAACTTGGATTTTGCCAATCCCCAATATGCTATGTACGGTAAAATAATTGCTCATGGCATTACGGTCTATTCTATACATACTAATTCAGACAAGGCTGAAGATGGTTCAAGCGACTGGCAAGCTGAAGAGTTGGGTTTGAAAGACGTTGAACCGTTTTGTCCAGACGATGATGGAATTGCCATAGGACGCAAGGGGAGATTGCTTCAACCACTATCTGCTGAAGAATTTGCTTATTACGTCAAAGACAAGATGCAGGTAAAAATGGTAAGATTAATTACTGCTGATAATCAGCAGACTATTTCTTCAGTTTGTTTTATCTGCGGTGATGGCGGCAAATATTGGCATCAAGCAGTAGAAGAGAATATTGATGCTTTTATTACAGGAGATGTTTATTACCATACAGGCCATGATATGATTTCTGCCGGTCTGACGGTAGTTGATCCGGGTCACTACACTGAAAAGATTTTTAAAGAAAAAATTTATCAAAAATTGCTTGAATGGAATAAAGAAAACTCTTGGAATGTCGAAATTACCCAATCTGAAGTATCAACTAACCCATTTCAAGATTTATTTTAATTAAGGAGATAAGATGGAGTTTCCAAATTTATTACCAAGATTTTTAAAATATGTAAAAGTTAATTCACGCTCTGATGAACATTCAGACAGGTTCCCTTCAACTAAGCGTCAAGAAGATTTTCAAAAACAGGTTATTTTACCTGATCTCGAAGAGCTTGGTCTGAAAGATGTGCATTATAGTCAAAAATCAGGGTGTGTTATTGCCGAAATTCCAGCTAATGTAGATTATGATGTACCTGTAATGGGACTTCTAGCGCACTGCGATACCGCAGACTTTAATGCGGAAAATGTCAAACCGCAAGTTCATGAAAATTATGACGGCAAATCAAAAATTCGCCTTGGAGATTCCGAATTCTATTTAGATCCTGCGGAATTTCCGAACTTAAGAAAATATGCTGGCCAAACTATTATTACGGCTTCAGGTGACACCTTATTAGGTGGGGATGATAAATGTGGCGTAGCAGAATTAGTTACTGTAGCAGAATATTTGTTAAACCACCCTGAAATTAAACATGGCAAAATTCGGCTTGGTTTTACTCCGGACGAAGAAATTGGCATGGGAGCCCAGCATTTTGATATTGATGAATTTGGGGCAGATTTTGCTTTCACGGTTGATGGCGGAGCTCCTGGTAAGTTAGATTGGGGCACTTTTTCTGCTGCTACTTTCACGCTTGATATCCAAGGAGTAAATGTGCACCCTTCAGTAGCTAAAGATCAGATGATTAATGCTATCCAAGTTGGCATTAACTTCCAAAATCAACTTCCGCAAAACGAAGTCCCTGAAAAAACGTCTGGCAGGGAAGGCTTTTATCATCTAACCAATTTTACTGGTACGGTTGATAACGCTCAAATGGAATACATCGTCCGCGATTTTGAAAGAGATGGTCTGGAAGATCGTAAAAATAAAGTCAAGGCTATTGTTAATCAAATGAACAAGGAATTCGGGACTGAAAGAATTAAGCTTAACATGAGAGATCAATACTACAACATGGCCGATATTCTTAAAGATCACATGGAAATTGTAAATTTGGCCAGAAAAGCATATAAGGCAGAGGGCTTAACAATCAATGAAGATCCAGTAAGAGGAGGAACGGATGGTTCACTTCTGACTTATAGAGGTTTACCTTGTCCGGATCTTTTCTCTGGTCAAGAAAACATGCATGGCAGGTTTGAATATACCGTTCTTGAGTCTATGGCAAAAGCAGTAGATGTTATGCTAAAAATGGTACAAATGAATGCTGCTAATAAACAGTGAAACAAAAACGGCTCCTTTTAAGGCTGTTTATAAAAAGATTAAAAGTTAAAAGCTTGTTCTGATAAAGGAATTTAAGCTTGTAAAAAGTTAGCAAAATTATGCACAGTTATTAAAGCTATGCTAAAGAGCACTTAAAATCATTATCAAAAATGGTTTTAGGTGCCTTTTTTATTTTTGGTAAAACTAACTACCAAGATGTGGAACATTTAAATTATTCTAAGACTTTTGATTAAAAATAAATTTGCCAAAAAATAAAATTTATTTTATTATACTAGTGTATTATATATGTAGTTCACTAGTATAATAATTTTAGCAAGGATGATTAAGAGTGAAAAATATTTATGCACTAAAACTGGATAATGTTAGTACATTTGTTGGTAAAACTGTGCTAGTCAAAAATGCTACTTTTGAAGTTAAACCAGGTGAAATAATCGGTTTGATAGGTCCTAATGGGGCTGGGAAAACCACCATTATGAAAACTATCCTGGGTTTAATGAAATTCAAAGGAAAAGTTGTAGTTAATGGGCAAGAAGTTTCTGAAAATGACCATCATGCTTTAACAAAGGTTGGAGCATTAATTGAACATCCAGCAATTTACCCATTTCTTACTGGAATGCAGAATTTGACCCTTTATGCTCATGATCAAAAAGATATGGCAAACTTGATTTCTGATTTACAAATGGGTTCCTATATTAATAATAAGGCTAAAGGGTATTCTCTTGGTATGAAGCAAAAATTAGGAATAGCAATCGCTTTACTAAATCAACCTCAAATTGTAATTCTTGATGAACCAATGAACGGACTGGATATTGAGTCAACTATTAGAGTAAGAAAACTGATCAAAAGGTATTCTGACCAAGGAACAGCTTTTTTAATTTCAAGTCACATTTTAAGTGAATTACAAAAAGTAATGACGAGAGTTGTCTTAATCTCTGGGGGACAAATCATATTGAATAAAGAAATTGCAGAATTTGAAAAAATTAGTCATCAAAAATATCATTTGACTACTGACAATAATAAAATTGCAAAAAAGATTTTTGCTGCTTATCAGATCACGTTTACAGCAAATGAAAACTATTTGATAGTAAGCCAAAAGGATATCTACAAAATACAAGATCTGCTTTTTAAAGAAGGAGTTCATTTAAAGGAGATGTTGCCTCTTGAGGCCAACCTTGAACAGATTGTAGTTGATATTTTGGCGGGAAAGAGGGTTTAGTTACCATGAATACAAGTTTTAAACAGGAAATTTATAAGTTTAGCCATGAAAACATCGCTTTTTATGGTCTGATTGTTCTCATTGTAACAATGATTTACAACTTTTTTACTAAACCTATTACGCGCCAATCCCTTAGCTACGGATTTGGTGCAATTGAGTGGATTCCTTTAATTGTTATTACCGTAGCATCTGCAATTTTTTCAATGGAATACAAGAATAACACGATTATCATGTTGGAGTATAAGACTTCAAGCAAGTATCAAATTTACTTTGCCAAGTTTTTGGTTGTCTTAATCTATAGTTTTTTCTTAACAGTAATCGCATTTCTACTTACTTCGATTTTAAGCATGTTCTTTAATCCTGCCAGGTATGATTGGTTACTTAACAAAAATGGCAATAATCTTTTAAATGATCTGCTAATTAACTTAGCAGGAGCATTGATTTATTCCTTTTTTAGCATTGGTTTATCTTTTATGCTCATTATGCTGGTTAAAAATAACGCTGTAGTAGTTTGTTTTGGAATTGTACTAGCATTTTTTGGTGCCAGTTTTTCGAGGGGATTAATGCAAAGCTTTCCCAATTTTATAAGTACTATTAAATGGAATTTTTTAAATATGATTTTTATTTCCCAGCAATTATCAAATCCAAACCTTAGCTTAAAATCGAACTTATCAAGTGTTGAACTAATTATAGCCAATATCATTTACGGCATAGCTTTTATGGTCTTGGGATATTATCTATTCAAACATCGACGAGTATAAAGAGAGGAGATAACTAAAATGATTTATAGTATTAAGCAGGAATTATATAAATTAGTGCACCGCAAAATTAGCTGGATTGCAGCTATTATATTATTTTTTCTAATGCTTATTACCGGTTTCGCTTTAGCAGATGAAAGTAAAAAGCTAATTTTAACATTAACTTTTGATTCATCTGATTTCATAATGTTTATCCTAGTGATAGTAGGTGCCACGTGTTTTTCGATGGAATTTCAAAACAATACGATTTTGACACTTTTATATAAGTCTTCGAATAAAATATATGTCTACTTATCGAAGTATATTGTTTTGTTCTTATACGATGTTTTTCTGCATTTGCTAGCTCTTTTTTATACCATTTGTCTGCGTTATATCATATTTAATTATCGAGTTAATTGGTCAGAACTTTATCTATACCATCAGCCGGTATGGCTAAACATGGTAACTGCTTCTCTAATAGATTTAGTAACTACAATGTTAATTATTGCTATTGTTTTTTTACTCTCGTGCCTGATTAATAGTAGTGCAATTGTAATTACAGCAAGCCTGTTAGTGACATTCATAGGTCAAAACATTTCTTCCGACTTAATGAACGGGGGCAAGCTTATAAGCATTATGAAATGGAACCCTTTTAATATGGTGGACTTAACCCGGCAATATGGTAATTATGGCATGTATGTTTTAACTACCCACCTGAATAACCAAGAGCTTTTAATGGGTAGTCTAATCTATATCTTTATTTTTATAATTGCTGGCTATTTAATCTTTCGGAGAAAAAGATTTTAAGTAATTAATTGCATAACTTTTAAGTTTATTGTAATATTATAGTGTATTATAAATGTAATACAGTTAGAGGGGAAATATGAAGTTTAAAGATGATAGGCCGATATATGTTCAAATCCAAGAAGATTTATGTCGCCAAATAATTACCGGAAAACTTAAACCCAGTCAGAAAATTCCCTCTGTCCGTAATTTGGCAACCCATCTAATGGTCAACGTGAACACTATTCAAAAAGCGCTCAAACAAATGACTACATCAGGGCTTTTAATTACTAAAAGAGGAGAGGGTAATTTTGTGACTAATGATAAAAACTTACTGGAAAAAATTAAAAAAGACATTATCAAATCTGAACAAAGTAAATTTGTGCATAATATGAAAGCCCTAGGGGTTTCAACGATACAGCTTAATTTAATTTTAACTGAACACTTAACGTAGGAGTTAAAAATGGAAAATCTATTGGAAATAAGAGATCTAACTTACAAGAAAAATTTAAAAACAATTTTGGATAACATCAATTTAAATTTACAACCGGGAAAAATTGTAGCCCTTCTAGGTGAGAATGGTGCTGGGAAGACAACTTTAATGCGCATCATCAGTGGCATGGCCAAAAACTATCACGGGACAGTTAATATATCAGGCGAGAATAATGTTGCAGAAAGAAAAGCACATCTGTCTTTTACTGATGGATTAACAGGTTTTGCTAATTCAACGAAAATCAAAGAAATTGTTAAATTTTATAAGGTCATCTATCAAGATTTTGATCAAAATCAATTTGAACAGTTGCGTCAGTTTATGAAATTAGATTCAGAGATGCGCTTATCTGAAATGTCCAAAGGAATGAAAGAAAAGTTAATCATTGCCCTGGCATTTTCGCGCGAAGTTGACCTTTATTTATTAGATGAGCCCTTTTCGGGGATTGATGCCATGGCGCGCAAAAAAATAATTAATTCGATCATTTTATGGAAACCGGAAAATTCAACGATTCTTGTTTCAGATCATTTTGTCAACGAAATAGCCAGTATGCTTGACGAAATCGTCATTATCAAAGATAAAACTATTTACACGCACAAATCTACTGAGGAGATCCGCGAGCATCATAAAAGTGTTGAAGATTATTATGAAGGTTTATACGATGCGGAGGAGGAATAATGAACGTTTTCAATCATTTGTTTGAAAAGTTACTGCAGAAAAAAGCCAAAAATGTTTATCTTTTAGTTATTCTGCAATTCATTAGTTCTCTAGCTTCAGCATTCTTTACTTATTTTAGTTTTTATTCTGGCAGATTTCACTTTAATTCGAACAATAATCTCGAGTTTTTACCAGGATGGATGGCACTGTTTGCATCATTAACTTTCTTGTTCGGACCGATTTTGCTCATTTTAACTGTAGTTGAAAATGAACGGTTAAATAGAAATCAAACCTGGCGTTTAGCACCAATTAGTGATGGCAAGTTTTATGTTGCCAATATCTTAAGTTCATTTGTTTCATTGGTTTATTTTGTGCTCTTAGATGTGTTAATTGCAATTTGTTTTTTATTTTTATCAATATTTACTAATTCTAAATTTGGCAAAAATTTACAGTTTGAAGTTGATTTAAACAGTACTGCAATTTTTGATTTTATTGGCATTATGTTACTACTAATTCTTACTTGTCTTTTTCTTTACTTTTTGGTTAGTTTTCTTAACTTTTCCAGTCAAGCAATCTTAGACTTTTTACCACATGCATCAAGTCATATTCTAATTTCTTTTGTGCGCATATTTATAATTATCGTCTTGGTAGGATTACTAGTTAGGCTCTATAGTGTCTTTGCAAACTATATTATCAATATACTTTTACTAAGATCTACAGGTCTTGCGGGATTGGAATCCGTGGTATTAATGATGTTTATCATTGATTTAATAATACTTGGCATTAACGTCTTCTTAATCAATCACTTTTTTGAAGCAGGAGAGAAGTAAAACCTAATACTGTTTCAATATTTTCGTTTCAATATTTTCATAGCAGAAAGGAAAAGCATGACATCTTTTAAAAATTTATTTGGCAGATTCTTTGTAGAAAAAGCCAAGAAAGTTTATTCATTTTTAATTATACAATTAGTTGGTGCCTTAGCATTTTCTGTTTTTGGGCTGCTGATTGGTACAGGTGAGTTTGGTGAATTTTTAAATCTTTACTCCGAGCTTTTACCTGATTGGCTAATGTACTTTTGTCTATTGAGTGTCTTTTTCATCATTTTCTTTTTTATTTATATGGCTGTCAAAAATGAGCGGATTAATCGCAGTCAAACTTGGCGTTTAACTGCAATCACTGATGAAAAATTTTATATTGCTAATAGTTTAAGTTCGTTTATAACTTTTATCTATTTCATTTTTCTTAACATTATTGTTGCAGGCATCTTACTACTTGTTTCATTTTTTACGGATAAGGCTTTTCGTAATTCATGCGAAAGAATGTTTAAGCAATTTAGACCAAATTTTGAACTGAATACAATTCGTTTAATTTTTGATATCATGTTACTCTTACTTTTATGTTGCTTTTTCATTTCGTTATTGATCAGCTTTTTAAATTTTTCCAGTAAAGCCATCATGGATTATCTTCCTGTAGCTTCAAGTGGGTTAATTGTCAAACTATTACATATTTTTATTGTTATCCTAATAGCCTGGCTTTTTACCAAAGTAGAAATAATTTTTGTCGACCAATTTTTAGGCAGCCTTTTGCATTTTTTAAACTTAAATCCGGCTTACAACAACACTTTACCCTATCTTAATTTAATTGTTGTAGTTGTTAATTTAATTGTGTTCGTCATTAATATCTTTTTATTTAAGCATTTCTTTGAAGCAGAGTAAAAAATAGAGGCATAATACCAATTTTATATGAGCGACAATTTGGCATCGAGCAAAATTAAAAAATAAGGAGTTCAAAATGGCAGAATTTAGCAGGTTATTTAATCGATTATTTAAAATTAAAACTAAAAAATTACACATATTACTTTTTTTCCAGGTAATTGCAGCTCTTGCATGTGCCTTTTTTACATATTATGAAGTAATCAATTGGCATATCCGCAAAAATCCCCAAAACAATGTCGGAATTTTACCGGAATGGGCATTATATTTTGTCTTCTTGGCCTTTTTTGTTATTTTTTTTGTTTATTTTATTACGCCGTTACAAAGCGAGAAATTTAATCGCAGTCAAACTTGGCGCTTAGCTGCAATAAGCGATGGGCAATTTTATCTTGTTAATGTATTAAGCACGTTCGTATCTTTTATTTACTTTATTGTACTCGAATTCGTCACAGTAATGATATTACTGTTTTCATCGTATCTGACCGACAAGCCTGTTGTATACTTTTTCCGCGATTTATTAAAAAGCATTCTACGCAATCTTGACATTAATGTATTCTGGATAATACTTGGTACGATCGTTTTAGCTATTTTAAGTTGTTTCTTTTTATATTTTGTTATCAGTTTCTTTAATTTTGCCAGCCGAGCAATACTAGATTTTGTCCCTGCAAACATTAATGGCGCAGTTGTGAAAGTATTACACATAGTCATAATCTTCGGCTTAATCTGGTTCTTCTTTAAAATCCAAAATATCTTTGTTTACCAAGTTCTTTTATCAGTGATTCATCCGACTAATTATGGACTTAATCTTTCTAGTAGTTTACCTTTTGCAATTTTGGCAAACGCAATTAGCGATCTTATTTTATTAGGCAGCAATATTTTCCTAATTAATCATTTTTATGAAGCAACTGAACATAAGTAGGGTTACTAATTAAAAGTAGAAACTTACCAACTATTTACAAAAAGTAGTTTAACTACAAATGTTAAAAGGTTTGCGGAAAAAATCAATCTAGTTTATGATAGTGTATTATAGGTGTATTACGGCCAAAGGATGGTGGACTTGTGGAATTTAAAGATAACATTCCCATTTACTTACAAATTAAGCAATACCTATATCGACAAATAATTACCGGTAAATTAAAGCCAGGTAAAAAAATCCCTTCTGTACGTGAACTGGCAGTGCAACTCACTGTTAATGTCAATACCGTGCAACGTGCCTTGCAACAGATGAATTTTGAAGGTATTTTGTACACCAAGAGGGGAGAAGGTAATTTTGTCACTGAAGATACTACTTTACTTGATAAAACAAAAAGGGAACTAATTAATGCGGAACTAGATAAGTTTGTACATAGTATGAATTCTTTAGGAGTATCTGACGAACAAATTCTCATATCTTTATCTGAATATCTTAAAGAGGAGCGTGAATAATGGCAAACCCTTTAGAAATAACCGATTTGGTTTACAAAAAGAACCAGAAAAAAATTATTACTGATTTAAATTTAACACTCAAACCAGGAAAAATTGTCGCTCTTTTGGGCGAAAACGGTGCAGGTAAAACTACTTTGATGCGAATTATCAGTGGTGTTGCTAAAAATTATCATGGTACTGTTAAAGTTGCTGGTTTTACTAAAGAGGCTGACAGAAAAGAGCATCTTTCTTTTACTGATGGCTTAACTGGATTTTCTAACTCCGTTAAAATTAATGAAATCGTCAAGTTTTACCAAATTTTATACCATGATTTTAGTCTAAAACAATTTAAGCAGTTAAAAACATTCATGAATTTAGATTCTGACCTGCGTTTATCTGAAATGTCTAAAGGAATGAAAGAAAAGCTGATAATTGCTCTAACTTTTTCCAGGAAAACGGATTTATATCTTCTGGATGAACCTTTTTCCGGAATTGATGCTATGGCTCGTAAAAAAATTATTAAATCGATTATCTTATGGAAGCAAGAAAAGTCCACAATTCTAATTTCTGACCATTTTGTCAATGAAATTGCGGCCGTTCTCGATGAAGTTGTCATTATCAAAAATAAGACAATTTGCATGCAAAAATCAACTGAAGAGATTAGAGCGGATAACCAGACAGTAGAAGATTTTTATGAGAACTTTTACCAAAGAGAGGAGGATGAATAATGGCAATTTTTAATCGTTATTTTACCGTACTCTTTAGGTTGAAAACTAAATGGATCTCTCTTCTGCTAATTATCCAGACTGTTGCCTCATTTGCGATGACTTTTTTCAATTTTAATAACGGCCACGTTTATATCAACAGACACATTTTTTCTAACTTTTTTACATTATGGCTAGCTATTTTTATTGTACAAGCATGGCTGTTCACTGGAATCTTTTATTTAACTACCTGTTTTCAAAATGAAAGGGTGAGTGGTAACCAGACTTGGCGCTTAATACCAATTGATGATAAAAAGTTCTACTTTGATAACATTTTAAGTTCATTTGCTGCCTTACTTTTCTTTGTAATATTGGAAATTATCTGTACGCTAATTTTAAGTGTTGTTACTTTTACTTTTGATAGTCAGTTTCATAACTCCCTAATCGAAATGTTTGCTGATATTGGAAGACATTTGCAACAAGTTGACTTAGAGATTATGTTTAATTTCTTTGGTGCACTTATGATGGTTATTCTTTGCGCATTTTTTGGTTACTTCATAATCAGCTTTTTAAATTACTCCAGTCGTGCACTTTTAGACTATCTACCGCAAGCGCTCAGCAAAGCTTATTTTCGAATAATTGCCGTTTTAGTCATTATTTTAGTTGCCTGGCTTGCAATCAAAGCCAGTATTGGCCTACAAATAATTTCGTTTCCGTTTAGGTTTATGATGGGAGAAACCACAGGTACAAATGATGATTTAGCTATAGCATTATTATTAATGCTTATAATTAACATATTGTTTTGGTTTTTTGACACCATTCTTTTCAGTAAGTTTTTTGAGGCAAGGGAAGGTAAATAAAAATAGGCATACTAAAAGACGCTAAAAAATTTTTTAGCGTCTTTTTAACAGCCAAAAAAGAGCCATGAGACAAATAATAAAAATGTTAAACCAGATAAAAGACAAAAGGCGATGAAAGTCAAAGCAGCAATGCTTTTAGTTATTAAAGTTGTCAAAAGTAGAATAATTACTACAACTGGTCCTATAATGAGCATTCTCCCAAATTTACCAAAAATAAAAGCCTGCAATTATCCAAGATGAACTGCAGGTTATATTTATAACAAACTTTTCAATGATTCGCAGCAAGGTAATCATACAGCTGATTGATTTCTTCAGGAGTAAATTCACCTTCACCAGTTTTCATCGCATGAATCTTTTCAACTGACAAATGACTAGCAAAAGCTAAATCCGTATCAGTAACATGATGTTTGACTTGAAAGTCAATAATTGCATCGGATAATTCCTCTAACTGCTGATTCATATTAAATTCTCCTTTACAATTTATTTTAACGGAAAAATACTAAAATTCAAAGAAAATTAAAGTTAAAAACCTTGAATTTTATTAAATGGCCAATACCTGAATTTGACTTTACCAATCAGATTCTGTCTTTTAACAGGTCCAAACATATGCGAATCCTTAGATATATCGCGGTGATCACCCATTACCCAATAATAACCCTTAGGGACTTTATAAGTAAAATTGGTCGTATACGTCTGTCCTTGAGCATTATTAGCTTTTTTAAAATGATTTTCTAGATAAGGCTCAGGTAAGAGCTTACCATTGACGTACATCTTATCATTCTTGGAAACCAGCTTATCACCCGGTAAACCAATGATGCGTTTGATGTAATAAGCACCAGGGGTATCATTTGCAGCTTTTGGAGCAAGCAGCACTACCACGTCATTGCGCTTGGGAGTGAAATGGCGGACAGCGATTAAACGATCATTATCTTCAAACGTTGGTTGCATCGATGGCCCTGAAACTCTATCATTAGAAAGTACGAAATGGAATAAAACAAAGAAAACTCCCAAAATTACTGCCATCATTATGACAACATCAAGAATAAATTTGCCTAAGCTTTCTTCCTCTTCGTCTTGGTTTTTTGTAACTTTTTTTGCCATAAAATATTCTCCTTTTTCATGTTACTCTTTATTATAACTGAAATCTTGTCGTTTGAATGTTAAAATCATTATAGGTATTTGATAATGACAGATTTTTTAAGTAAAATTAACCAATTGGATGCCAGACTCAATATTGAGCTAGTGCATCAACAAGTAGTGGAAATAAATAATATCGTTGCTACTATAAGGCAAAAGCAGGTTTTAAAAAGAGCACCCAAAAAGCTGGGATTTTTACCCGATGTTGCTGAAGAAATTTGCAGCAACCATTTTCATTCTAAAGATCAGCTAGATGATTTCAAAACAATTAATCAGCTGCTAAATAATACCCGGCAATTTTTAGCAATTAAGTTTGGCCTATGGTCAATTCCAAATCTAGAAACAGCCCAAGTAATTAAAGATCAGCTAAAAATTAATAAAGGTTTGGAAATAATGGCAGGTAACGGCTATTGGAGTAAAGCATTGTCTCAGGTTGGCGTCAAAATGACTGCCACGGATAATTTAGATTGGTCAAGGACTTCAAATACTGGAGCCCAAGCATTTGTGCCTGTTAGTAATTATGATGCTGCAAGAGCTGTCAAGCAATTTAGTGATGTCGATTTGATAATTTGCTCTTGGGCACCTAATTTTGGCAACAGTGATGAAAAAGTCGTTAACGCTTGGCAAAAATTAAATTCTGCCACACATTTATTGTTTGTAGGTGAAAGAAATGGTGTGACCAACTCTGCAAGTTTTTGGCAAAAGGAGCCATTTCTTCATTCAAAGGAACTAAGGCTAATCAACCAGACATTTACCAGTTTTGATTTTATTGATGAACAAATTTTTGAGATAGCACATGAAATTTAAAAAAATAATTTTAGTTATTATTATATTTTTATCGTTTCTAGGAATTGGCAGTATGCTGTCAAACGTTCAGTCACGAGAAGCGGATCAACTACTTGAGGCATATGGTCTAAGTAATAATACCCGCTACATTGAAATAAAAAATAAGCAAAATGTTAGATCTTTTTTGCTATTTTTGCAAAAAAAATATCCCCGTAACAAAATTCAAGTTCATATGACTTGCAAATCTAAGAAAAATCAAACTCTGGTGTGGTCAAATCATGATGTATTAAACCTACCGACTGAATCTGGCAGATATTTTACCAAAGATGACTTTAAAGGGCGGGTTTCTTTTGCTGTACTGGGATTAAATGCTAAAGTCCCTACATATAAGGTGCAAGGAAACGAATATGTTTATTTGAATAAGAAATATTACACGGTTGTGGGTACTTTAAAACATTATCGCCAAATGAAGCAGGATAGTTATTATCTTAGTACTAGTCCCAAACAGCCAACTGGAAAATTCAAATTACGTGATTATCAAATTATAATAGATAGTTCAAATAAAGTAATTCGCCAAATTGCCAAACATTATGGGGTTAAGGCTAAAATACCGCTTTTTGTGAAAAACCACCAAATACATCAGTTTTCAATCATTAGGGAAATTACATTTATCATAATCTTCTTGTTAATTGCTTCATTTAGCAATTTAGTTTTAGCTTTTATAGATTGGAAAACGGTTAAGTCAACTCACTTAAAGGGCAATTTATTGCGTAATTGGTTAATAAATCACGGGATCAGAATTTTATTGATTGAAGTATTGGTAACTATAAGTGCATATTTCTTCTTGATATGGCGAACATTTTTATCAAAGCCGCAGCACTTAATCTGGCTCCTTACAGGCTGCTGGATCATCATTTCTATTATATACAGCATATGCATCTTGCATTTATCACGAAAGGATCAAAATAATGCCTAAACTGCCTGAGGATTTTAAGGAAAAATATACTAGGTTATTAGGAAAAAGTAGAGCACAGCAGTTTTTCAATTCAATTAATGATAGTCCCAAAAGTGCATTTCGCGTTAATTCATTAAAAGAAAACCACTGTCTTTCTTGTGATCCAAAAAAAGAAGTTTCAGGCATACCCCAAGCCTATTATGGTAAAATCAGTGGTCAAGATCCAGCCTGGGTAAGTGGAGCTGTTTATTCACAGGAACCAACGGCAATGTTTCCAGCATTATTTGTTGAAGCGCGTCCGGGACAAAAAGTGCTTGATTTATGTGCCGCACCAGGTGGCAAGAGTACTGCAATCAGCGAACAGCTAAAGGGTGAAGGACTTTTGGTTGCAAATGAAATTTCACACACCAGAGCAAAAGTATTGCGCGAAAATCTTGAACGTTGGGGCACAACAAATTCTTTAATTGTCAGCGAAAAGCCAGAAAAATTAGCACAGTGTTTTCCTCATTATTTTGATAAAATTTTAGTTGATGCGCCTTGTAGTGGCGAAGGTATGTTTCGTAAAAACCCTCAGGCTATTAAGTATTGGTCACAAAATTATGTACTGCTTTGCCAAGAACGGCAAAAGGAAATTTTGAATGCTGCTGTCCAAATGTTAAAGCCAGAAGGAGAAATAGTCTATTCAACCTGTACATATTCTCCAGAGGAAAATGAACAAATAGTTTCGTGGCTAACGCAAAAATTTAATTTGACTATTATGTCACTAAACGTAAAAACGCACGCTATTGCTCATGGACACCCTGAATGGGCTGACAATAACCCTGATCTCATTAAGACAGTACGATTTTGGCCTACAGCTGAGTTAGGTGAAGGGCAATTTGCTGCAAAATTAAAATTATCACCAAACGTGGTGGTTCAAGCCAAAATCTCGCCAAATCAAAAAAAGAAGAAAAAAAGAAGGCCTCAAAAAGAAGCCCTAACTAAATCTGAAATTCAATTAATAGCGGAAGTACTAGATAAATTTAATTTACCAGCAGCAATAAAAAATTGGCGGTTAGATAGTCGAGTACGTAATAATCACGTTTTTATACCAGCATTATCAGATAATGCGAATCTTCATTTGCAGATACTAGCAAATGGCGTTGAACTGGGTGTGTTAAAGAAAAACCGTTTTGAACCCGGACATCAATTAGCCATGGTGTTAGCAGAACAGAAACAAAACAGAGTAGTTGAACTAAGCAGGGAAAGCTATTTAAAGTATTTACATGGAGAAACATTAAGAACGCAAGCTAACGAAACAGGCTTTGTTTTAGTCAGTTGCCAAAATTTTATTTTAGGTTTTGGTAAAATCAGTAATCATATTATTAAGAATTATTATCCTAAGGGACTACGAGTTTAATAGAAAGAAAAAAGAATGATTAAACTAATCGCTACAGATATGGACGGAACTTGGTTAACAGATCAGAAAACATATGATCAGGAATTGTTTTTGCAAGAATTTCAGATTATGCAAAAAAAGGGAATTAAGTTTGTTGTTGCCAGCGGAAATCAGTTTGAAAATTTATATTCGCGATTTCCACAAGTGGCCAATCAACTATTCTACATAGCGGAGAATGGGGCACTAGTAGCACAAGGCAAGCAGGTAATTCACGTTGATTGTCTTTCTGAAAAGGACTGGCAGACAATCATGAAGATAATTCAGGAAAGTAATGAAAAAGTCACGGTTTCGGGTCTTGCCAGCGCTTATATTTTAAAAAAAGATGGACCTGAGTACGCTAAAGAACTAAAAAAGTACTATGAAAAACTGACAGTTGTTGAGAGTTTTAATCACCTTGATGATCAAATCTTCAAGGTTACGTTTGATGTTCCTGAAAATAAAATGCCGCATCTTTTAGAAAAATTAAGACGTAATTATCCTGAAATTGACTTTGTTTCTGGCTCTTCTTCATCGATAGATATGTCAACAAAAGGTATGAATAAGGCAAAGGGCTTACAGTTTTTAAGTAGTAAATTCAAAATTAAACCTAAAGAAATGGTAACTTTTGGTGATAGTGGCAATGATGTGGGGATGCTAAAATATGCTGGCACCAGTTATGCCACAGGAACAGCACTTCCCGTGGCTAAGAAGGCTGCTACTCACATTATTGGTTCAAGCAATGACAGCGCCGTTCAGAAAGAGATATGGCGTCTATTAAATTAAAAAAAACAAAAAAACAAATAACTAATTGAAGCTAACCCCTAAAACTGGACGTTAGTTTTATATCGTTTTACTTAAGGCTTGATTCCGATATTGAATCGGAGTTAAGCCTTTTAGCTTGTGCCGAATTCTATCTTCATTGTAATAACTTATCCA